>CALVOD010000098.1 GCA_944350065.1 uncultured Clostridia bacterium | reverse complement strand
TTCCCCACGATAGGCAATTACGGGATAATGTACGACGATATGGAGTCGGACAAGGTGTGGCCCGAGGCGTACGTCGTGCGCGAATACTGCAAAGCGCCTTCCAATTTCCGTATGGACACCGACGTGGACAGCTTCTTGAAAAAATACGGTACGGTAGGCGTATGCGGCGTGGACACGCGCGCCCTTACGAGGATTATCCGCGAATCGGGCGTAATGAACGCGGCGGTGACGGACGATCCCTCGAGCGTCGATTTCAAGAAACTTTCCGAATACCGCATCGTGAACGCGGTTAAGGCGGTTACAGAGAGCAAAAAGGAATTTTATTTACCCGAAGGCGAGCCGGTGTGCAGAGTGGCGCTTTACGATTACGGCGCCAAGCGCAATATCATAAGGTCGCTTCTGAAGCGCGGATGCGCGGTGACGAGTTATCCCGCTTTCACGCCCGCAGAGGAAGTGCTTAAAGACGATCCGGACGGAATAATGCTTTCCAACGGACCCGGCGACCCCGCAGAAAACAAAGAAATTATCGCTATAGTCAAAGATTTGCTCGGTAAAAAGCCGCTGTTCGGAATTTGCTTAGGGCACCAGCTTACGGCGCTCGCCACGGGCGGCAAGACCGTCAAACTCAAATACGGTCACCGCGGCGGCAACCAACCGGTGAAGGACATCGAAAGCGGCAGAACGGTGATAACCTCGCAGAATCACGGTTACGCCGTGGACGGCGCGTCGCTCAAAGCGGGTAAAGTCAGCCATATCAACGTCAACGACGGCACCTGCGAAGGCGTCGTATATCCGGAGCTCGACGCGCAGACGGTGCAATTCCATCCCGAAGCGTGCGCGGGTCCCAAGGATATGGAAGGGCTGTTCGAGCAATTCATACGCAGGATGACGGAGGATAAATAGTATGCCCCTTGATAAACGGATAAAAAAGGTACTCGTAATAGGTTCGGGACCTATAGTTATAGGACAGGCGGCGGAATTCGATTACGCGGGCACGCAGGCTTGCCGCGTACTGAAGGCGGCGGGCATAGAGGTTGTGCTCGTCAACTCCAATCCCGCCACGATAATGACGGACAAGGCGCTTGCGGACGAAATATATCTCGAACCGCTCACGTTGGAAACGGTCAAACGTATAATCGTCAAGGAAAAGCCGGACAGCATACTCGGTACGCTGGGCGGACAGACGGGACTTACTCTTTCGATGCAGCTCGAGAAGGAAGGATTTTTGAAGGCGCACAACTGCAGGCTCATAGGCACCAACGCCGAAGCGATATGCAAAGCGGAGGACAGGGAGCTTTTCAAGGAGACCATGCAGAGCATAGGGCAGCCCTGTATCCCTTCCGACATAGCCAACGAGCTTTCGGAAGCGCTCGCGGTTGCTAAGCGCATAGGATATCCCGTAATAATACGACCGGCGTTCACGCTGGGCGGTAACGGCGGGGGCGTTGCGTACAACGAGGAGGAGCTCCGTACCGTCGCGGCGACGGGGCTGGACGTTTCCCCGATACATCAGGTGCTTGTCGAAAGGTACATTTACGGTTGGAAGGAGATAGAATTCGAGACGATGCGCGACGCTATAGGCAACGCGATAGCGGTGTGCAGTATGGAGAACGTGGACCCCGTAGGCGTGCATACCGGCGACAGTATAGTGGTTGCGCCCGCGCTCACGCTTTCGGACAGGGAATACGAAATGCTGCGTTCCGCTTCTTTGGACATAGTGGCGGCGCTCGGCATAGTGGGCGGCTGTAACTGCCAGTACGCGCTCAATCCCGATTCGATGGAATACGCCGTTATCGAAGTCAACCCCCGCGTGTCGCGTTCCTCAGCGCTCGCGAGCAAGGCTACCGGTTATCCCATAGCTAAGGTTTCCACCAAAATAGCGCTCGGCTACACGTTGGACGAGATACCCAACGAGGTGACGGGCAAGACCTGCGCCTGTTTCGAGCCCGCGATAGACTATATCGTGTGCAAATTCCCGAAGTGGCCCTTCGATAAATTCGTATATGCTTCGCGCACGCTCGGCACGCAGATGAAGGCGACCGGAGAGGTGATGAGCATAGGCGCCAATTTCGAGTCCGCGATAATGAAAGCGGTTCGCGGCGCGGAGATAGGGCTCGACACGCTCAACGCCGGGGGCTACGACGGTAAAGACGTCGAAGCGATGCTGAAGAACATGGACGATCTGAGGCTGTTCACCGTATTCCGCGCGATCAAGGAAGGTATCTCCTTGGACAGGATATTCGAGATAACGCGTATAGACAGATTCTTCCTCAACAAGCTCAAAAACCTTGTCGATTACGAGAAGGAAATAGAGGGCAAAGAAATTGACGAAGAAAGCTATCTCAAGGGTAAGCGCTACGGTTACACCGACAAAGCAATTGAACGGATAAGCGGACATAAGGTTCCCGTTCATCGCAATCCGGTATACAAAATGGTCGATACGTGCGCCGCGGAATTCGACGCGGAGACGCCTTATTTCTACGCTACGTACGACGATGAAAACGAGGCTTTGGAGCACGTAGACAGGGATAAAAAGACTATACTCGTTTTGGGCTCGGGACCGATCAGAATAGGTCAGGGCATAGAATTCGACTATTCGAGCGTGCATTGCGCCTGGTCGATAAAGAAATTAGGCTACGACGTCGCCATAGTCAATAACAATCCCGAGACCGTTTCCACCGATTTCGACGTGGCGGACAGGCTATATTTCGAGCCGCTCACGCCCGAGGATATCGACGGCATACTCGCCGTGGAGAAGCCTATAGGCGTGGTCGTCGCGTTCGGCGGGCAGACCGCGATAAAACTTACCAAGCATCTTGACGGAATAGGCGTTAAGGTCATGGGCACTTCCGCCGACTCGATAGACGCCGCGGAGGACAGGGAGCGTTTCGACGCGCTGCTCGAAAAAGTCAATTTCAAACGCCCCAAGGGCTTTGCCGTGACGAGCATTCAGGACGCCGTTTCGGTAGCCAACGAACTCGGGTATCCCGTGCTCGTGCGCCCTTCCTACGTTATCGGCGGACAGAACATGACGATAGCGTATAACGATTTCGACGTCGAGGAATATATGAACATAATCCTCGCGCAGCATATCGACAACCCCGTGCTCATCGACAAATACCTTATGGGAACGGAGCTCGAAGTGGACGTCATAAGCGACGGCAAGGACGTGCTTCTGCCGGGCATAATGCAGCACGTGGAGCGCGCGGGAATACACAGCGGCGATTCGATAGCGGTGTATCCTCCTTATAATATCAACGACGTCATGCGCGAAAAAATAGTGGATTGTTCCACGCGTCTCGCGCTGCTTTTGGGAACGCGCGGACTCGTAAATATCCAATACGTGATTTACGAGAACGAGCTTTACGTAATAGAGGTCAATCCCCGCGCTTCGCGCACGATACCTTATATTAGTAAGGTCACCGGAATTCCGATGGTGGATATCGCCACGAGAATTATGCTCGGCGAAAACCTTGCCGATATGGGTTACGGCACGGGACTTGCCAAGACCATACCTTACGTTACCGCGAAGGTGCCGGTATTCTCTTTCGAGAAGCTCAGCAACGTCAACTCCATTCTCGGACCGGAGATGAAATCGACGGGCGAAGTGCTCGGTATAGGTAAGACCTTGCAGGAAGCGTTGTTCAAAGGGCTCGTTTCCGCGGGCTTCAAGCTCAAGAGCGAGAAGGAAAACCGCGGCGTATACATTTCGGTGCGCGACGTGGACAAGTACGACGCCGTGAAGCTCGCCAAGAAATTTATGGACGTGGGCGTAACGATATACGCGACGAAGGGTACCGCCGACGCCATCAAAGGTCTCGGCAACGACTTCGTGCTCGTCCGTGACGACGATATTTACAAATATCTCGAGGACGGCAAGATAGATTTTATTGTCAACACCTGCCCGAACACCCGTTCGTACATCGACGCGCACACGAAACTGCGTACCCGCGCGTTGCAACTGGGTATCGCGTGCATGACTTCGCTCGATACGGCGAACGCGCTTGCGGACATATTGGCGTCGAGGTTCACGGAGCGCAACACGGAGCTCGTCAACCTTAACAAAATGCGTAAAGAAAAGCTGAAGATAAACTTCGTCAAAATGCAGTCTTTAGGCAACGACGGCGTATATCTCAACAATTTCAACGGCGAAATAGTATGCCCGGAGAGTATGGCGATACTGTTTTCGGACCGCAACTTCGGAATAGGCAGTAACGGGCTCGCGGTGATAGGGAAGTCCGACGTTGCCGACGCGAAAATGGAGATATACAATAAGGACGGAAGCGACGGCAGAACTTCGGGTACTTCGCTTATATGCTCCGGCAAATTCCTCTACGACAACGGCATAGTTCCGAAAACGACCATGACGATAGAGACTCTTTCGGGGATAAGGCAGCTTACGTTGTTCCTTTCGGACGGTAAGGTTTCGGGAACGAGCGCGGATATGGGCAAGCCCGTACTTGCGCCGAAGGACATTCCCTGCTCGCTCGAAGGCGACAGCGTGATAGACAGAGCGGTCAAATTGCGCGGTAAGGAGTATCGCGTCACCTGCCTTTCGCTCGGCAACCCGCACATGGTGACGTTCGTGGACAGGGTGGACGACGTGGATCTTGCGAAAACGGGCACGGCATTCGAATACGCGCCCTTCTTCCCCGACAGGGTGAACGCGGAATTCGTGCGCGTCGTCAATCCGAATACTCTTAAACTGCGCGTGTGGGAGCGCGCCAACGGCGAAGTTCTCGCTTCGGGCACGGGGGCGTGCGCGGCTGTGGTGGCGGCGGTCCTTAACGGCTATTGCGAACGCGGCGCGGACGTTACCGTCAAGACGCGCGGCGGCGACGTGGTGGTCAATTACGACGGCGAAAGAGTAGTAATGACGTCAAGCGCGAACCTCGTGTTCGAAGGCGTGATCAGGTTGTAATCATGACTAGAAGAATACCCGACAGCACGGCGATCACCGCGATCTCGCTCATTATAATCGGCATACTTTGTTGCGTATTCCGCGCGGGAATGCTCAACATAATCGTGACCGTGATAGGCGTTTTGCTCATAGCGAT
>CALVOD010000097.1 GCA_944350065.1 uncultured Clostridia bacterium | reverse complement strand
TCGATGACGAGCACGACGTCTACGCTTCCTGCGTAATTGCTCACGCTTTCCGCAATATTTACGGTGACGGCGTAGGTGCCCGCGTAACGGCGCACTTCGTCGGCGTAAACTATTTCGACGGGAAGCTCCGCGCCCTCGTTTTCGGGATCGGGCACGTAAACCGTTATTTCCTTATTCTCGACGGAACCGTCGTAAACGTGCGTAAGTCCGGTTACCTCTATCGTGTCGGAAACGTCTTTCTTATTGACTCTGAGGAAATATTCCGCAAGATAAGGATGATAATTTTTATTGTATTTGGCGATAACCTCGTCGCTTCCCGAAGGAATGAAACGCACTACGGTATTATTCGAGGTATCCGTACTCACGGGTAGACTTACGTCCGTGAGATAACCGCCCTCTCCGTCCGGAACGACGAGTTCGAATGCGCCCACAAAAATTTCGGAACCGGCAATGAGGCTCACCGAACCGAAATCCACCGAAGAAATGCTTTCGCCGTAGCTTACGGACTTCTCGGGTATAACGCCGCCGCCGAACGCGAGCGTCGCTTTCACCACGAAATACTCTTTGAAAACGCTGCCCGAATAATTGTAATTGGAAGTCAGCACTTCGCAGTAGACGTAATATTTACCCACTTCGGTATACGAAGTCATATCCATGCGAACGTAATTCTTGCCGTCGATCACCTCTATCGTATCGGCGGAGTCGAATTCGGTGGCTTCGCGATAATAAATGAATCTGACGTTGGCGAAAACGTATTCTTCGCCCGCAAGCAGGTTGACGGCGGGCTCCGAGTATTGCGTGCCGTACACGCGGATGACGACGCCCGAATGTGCTTCGCCGTCGCAATCTTCGGGAGCGATATCCGTTTTTTCGGCGAAATCGACGGTTACTGCGCACTTATTGACGGTAAGCGGAATTTCGACGTCGTCGAGAACGAGATATCTTCCGAGCAACGCGTCGGAAGGAGTGAATACGCAAAGAACTTTCCTGCTACCGCCTTCGGGGACGGAAGAAAGGTTTTCTTCGGGGATAACGAGGGTGTAGTCCCCTTCGCCGAAGACGAAACCGTGCGAAACCACTTCGCCTTCGAATTTGGCTTTGCCGAGATTATCTCCGTAGGTTATGTCTGTGAGCCTCACTCCGCTGAAATCGGCGGTTGCGCGCACCACGTAAATATCCACGACGTCGTAATATCCCGCAAAATCGGTATTGGGAACGAATTCGCCGTTATCGTTATATTCGCCCGCCTGCCACATCAGTCTTATCGAATAAGGCAGGAACGAGCCGTTCGCGTCGTAGCGCACGTCGAGCACTTTATCGCCGTTTCCGTTGAGCGGGAGCGTAACCTTATTGCGCGTTTCGTAGGCTTCTTCGCTCTCGAAAACAAACCTTCCGGCAATCATCGTAGCTGTGGAATAACCCGAATAAGTGTAACGGGCGTTACCGTTGTTGCCCAGAATTTCGACCGCAGCGTCGGCGAGCGTCTGACCGAAAGTCAGATTGCCTATCTGTCCTACGTTGTAACCCGCCACGGTGATGGCGTCGTAAGGAGTGTCTACGGTGGGCATCCTGACGTCGAGGGTACTGCTGCCTACCGCCGCCTGTTGCACGCGCAACAGTACGTAGATTTCTCCTGCGTTATTTATGTTATCGACGCGCACGCGCATCATATACCATCCGGCATGATGTTGCGCGGAGGGAATGACCGAAACTTCTTCGCTCCACTGCGTATCCGCGCTCACGTCGTAGGTATTGCCGTTTGCGTCGAAAGCGTATATCTGACGGAAACTGAATACGTAAAGCAGGCTGTCTACGGGTACGAAGGTGCCGTTCTCCTCGTAACCGGCATAATAATCGGCGGTCTTGACATATCCGTAAGTATATGTAAGTATGTCGCTGTAAGCGCTTCCGCCGAGGCTGTCGGGCTGATCGAGCCTTGTGTGCTCCTCGACAGTATCGGAAACGAATACTTCCAGTTCTCTTTGATAAATTATCAGCGTTTCCGTCTGAACGTCGCCGGTATAATTGCTTTTCGCGCTGTCTATCGTGAGTCTGACATAATAACTGCCCGCCGTGGTGGGAAGCGTCACGGTATATTCGGAATCGGCGGCGCCTACGGGTTTATATTCCGCTATCACGGTCACGTCGTCGATATACACTCTGTTGTTACCTTCGAGAACGTAAACCGAAGGAATAACCGATTTTTCGTGTCCGTCGTAATAATAAGCGAGCGAACCGCTCTCCGCTTCCACGTACGCCACCGCGTGGTTGATGTTTATGGAAATTTCTATCGTCTGCGGAGCGAAATTCTGCGCGGTGAGGGTACCCTCTTTCAAAGTGTATCCGGTGAGTACGCCGAGCGAATCGCGCACTTCGTCCACGAATTTATTGAAGAAAGTGTCGTAATACGCGGTTATCTGATCGGTGGTGAATTCGTTCACGTCTATCGGCGTGAAAGTGACGGTTATCTTATAATTTTCGATAACGTCGTGCAACACGTAATCGGAGGTGCCGGGCGCGGGCGAAGTGATGCTGTATTCGCCCCAGACGCCGAGCGCGGACTCGTAGAAAATCCTTCCGAAGATATTCTGCGAGCCGTCAAGTACGCTGCCTGCGGAATTTTTGCTGTAAATTTTAAGTTCGTCGAGGCTGTCGCCGTAAGTAAGCTCGTTCTCCGCAAAAGCGTCGATAACGCCGGGCGAAGCCTGTTTGATCGTGAAAGTGGAGAAAAGCTCTCCGTAATAATCGGTGCTTCCGGAAGCGTCGATTTGCGCGTAGAAGAAATAATTTCCCGCGTCTTTGAAGCCCGTATCACGCACCGCGCTTGTGTCGTACCCTATCACCGTATAGCGCGCGAGTTTCAGGTCGGAATCGTACACGGAGGAAGAAGGATTGCTGTAAGACTGATAGACGTGCTCTCCCGTCACGAAAGGCACCGTACCGTTAATATACGGCAAAAGCGACTCGTTGCTTGCAAAGTCGTAGCGAACGCCTTCCACTTCCACATAGCCGCCGGTGGTTATCTTGTTTTCGCCGTCCACGACCTCGTAGTAAGCGTAAAAGTAATAGGTAAGCTGTTTATAATACTGCACGGTGATGTCCGGTCTCACGCCGATATAGGCGTCCGGATCGTCGGGGAAATAGACTTTGAAGCTGTCGTTGTCGAGGGTTACCGAAATGGGATCTCCCCAAGTATTCGTGGAGAACGTGAAGTCGGTTTCGAGAAGTTCTATTTCCATTCTGCGGTCGAAATACACCATGACCGGTCTCTGCGTGTCGCTGTAGAGATCCCAGATGGCGTCATCCATGCGGAAAGTGATGTCGTAAACGCGGTATCCCCTGCTGTTGAGAACGTACGACGGGTTCTGCACCGAAATACTGTTGCCGATAGAATATCTTACGAGGCTGTAATAATCGGCTCTCGTCTGATCCATAACGATGCGCACGGTAACGTAGGTGTCGCGCAACACGTTGATGAGGTATCTGTTCGCGTCGCCGGTGGTGACGTCGGCGCTCGCGGTGCAGTTGCCGTCCGTATCGTGGTATTCCGAGCCGAGCACGTAAACCATTGCGAAGGTATTGAAACTGCCCGTACCGGGAACGTAAGTAGAGCTCGCGTGAGAGAAATAGGCTCCCGTCGAACGCGTGGTCCAATCCGCTTTAACGGAGTAATAGACCGTGCGTTCCGAGACGTTGCCCGCCGAATCCACCGCGTAAAGCACGAGGCTGTATTCGCCGGGGTCGTCGAAGGAGAGCGCCGTTTTGCCGGTAGTGCTCAAACTAGAATCGTAAACGCCGAGGGACTGCCTTCTCGCGGTATAAGAAACTCCGCTCACCGAATAAGAGACGTCGCCCGTGGCGGAAGGCGTGAAATCGTACCCGGAGAAGCCGCCGGTAAGCGAAGATTCGTCGACGTCGTTACGCATGATGAAAGCGTAAACGAATTCCGACGAGCCCACTGCGGAGGACGGAGTGGTGTTTTCGTAGACGAGTCTGACGTCTTTCGAAGTGGTATACCAGGCGTTAGACGCTATCGCCATGGCGAAAGCGTTCGACGCGGCGAGCGTAGGCGCGTTGGGCGCGGAGTTGTCGACGTTGATATTGATATAATTGCCCGCAGACTCGGGGCTGTTCTGATAACTGTAAGTTCCGGTACCGCTTATACCGGCGGGAATGCGCGGAACGATATTCAGAGTCTGCGCGTTGCTCACGCCCGCACCCACGACGAAGGAAGCGGAATAACCGAAATAAATATTGCGTTCGGTTACGTTCGACGACTCCACCGGCATATAGACGGAGGTCTGCTCCGAAATTCTCTTGAGATAAGTCGTCGAAGAGGTATAATTCCCGTTCGTGAAGGTATACCATTCGAGACAGGATTGCCCTATCCGCTTCATCGCAGCGGCGAACGAATAATCGAAAACGTGCGTCGACTGCCCGCCTTCATCGTTCTCCGAAAGAAGCGAAGCGGTTATCGTAACGATATCGCCTTCCTTGACGTAAAGGGACTGCAGCTGTTGGGGACCGGTGCCCGTGTAAATGTTGGGAATGCTTACCGTGGTGCGGTTGGCGCCGCTAACGGTAATACCTACGCCCGCGCCCGCTTGATCGATCGAAAGCGACTTGACCTGCGAAGAAATAGTTAGATTCGCTGCCGAAATGAAGAATTTATTATCTTCGGAAGGGCTCTGCATCGTGACGGAAAGCTCGAAACGCGAAGCCTCCGTCGCGCTTGCCGCGCCCGCGGGTATCTGCAACGTGACCGAGATATTGCCCGTATAGCTGCCGGAAGAGCTTGTCGCGGATATTTGTGCGGTCTCTACGAGGGTGGTGCCGAATTTTATCTTCAATTCTCCCGAATACGTGCCGCTGAACTGAGACTGACTCTGAAGAGTGATATTGAAAGTCGCGGTGACGTCGATGTCGGGGTTGTTGATCGCGTAAGCCACCGAAGCGTTGGAGGATAAGTTGCTGAAATAGTTTCCTTCTACGGCTTCGTTTACCGACGGCCCGATACTGAGCCTGACTTTGGACGTAACGGTGGCTCTTCCGCTACCGAAGGCAATCCTGCCGTTGCTGAAATCTATCG
>CALVOD010000096.1 GCA_944350065.1 uncultured Clostridia bacterium | reverse complement strand
CCGCCCGCAAGAGCGAGAAGAAGGGAGACCGTCTTGGTGTTGTCGCGCTTGAATATGGCGCCCACAACGCCGCCGAGACCGGTTCCTACGCCTCCGGCTATAAAAGTAATCACTACCACCCACGCTAACATCGACATAGTTAAAGTGTAGCTAACACGCCGCAAATTGTAAAGCGTTTTCGTGTAAATCGGTTTATTTTTCGGGGGAGCGCGTGCTATTATAAATATATGAGGAATTATTCGCGTTTAGTATGCCCGAAATGTAAAGAAACGCTCGTCAGGAAGGGCGGCAGTCTGTATTGCTCGAACGGTCATTGTTACGACGTTGCGGCTTCGGGTTACGTAAACCTTGCGGGAGGCTCGAAAAGTTCCGCGGACTCCGGCGATTCGAAGGAAATGACGGCGGCTCGTCACCGCATAATGAGCCTCGGCTATTACGACGGTTTGCTCGAAAAAGTTTGCGAGAAAGCGGCGGAGTTTGCGCCGCGTTTCGTCGTGGACTGCGGCTCGGGAGAAGGAAGGTTCGCTTACGCGCTCGCAAAAGCCTTCCCGAATGCGGACGTAGCGGGAACGGATCTCGCGCGCGCCGCGGTGAACGTGGCTTCGAAAACGGTGCGGGAAGCGGTCTTTGCGGTAGCCAACAGCAATGCGCTGCCTTATGCCGACGGAACGGCGGACGTTGCGGTGTGCGCGTTCGCGCCCGTTTTTCCGAAGGAAATATACAGAATATTGCGCGCAGGCGGCGGATTTCTGCGTATAACTCCCGGCGCGCGGCACCTGTACGGTCTCAAGGAAAAGCTCTACGAAAAGCCTTACCTCAACGAGGAATCCGAGGACGTTCCCGAAGGATTTACCCTTAAAGAAGTCGTTAGATCGGAGTATCCGTTCACGGTGGAAGGAGAGGACGTGCGCGCGCTGATACAGATGACCCCTTACTATTACCGCACGGCGGCGGAAGCGGTGGACAGGGTGAGCGCGGAGAAAGAGCTTACGACGGAACTTGCGTTCCGCATAGACGTATTCGTCAAAGCGTGAAAAAACGAACGTGCGGCGCGGAAAGCAAATCGGAATACCTTTCGCTCCGTCAGGAATAATCGATATATGAGCTTTTACGATAAAGTGTACGAACAGGTGAAGAAGATACCCGAAGGCAAAGTCGCGACTTACGGGCAGATAGCCGCGATGTGCGGCTCGCCGCGCGCTTCGCGCGCCGTAGGCTACGCGCTTCACTTCAACCCCATGCCCGGCGTGATACCTTGCCACAGGGTGGTCAACCGTTTCGGCGCGCTCGCCGCAAGGTTCGCCTTCGGCGGCGCGGAGGCGCAGAAAGCGTTGCTCGAAAAAGAAGGGGTGGAAGTGGACGGCTACTTCGTCGATCTGGAGAAATACGGCTATGACGGTTAAAGAGGAGATACTCGACGGTATAAAATACAGATACGTCAAGCGCAAAAACATGCGTCGCATAAGATTGAGCGTGACCGCCGACCGTACCGTCAGGGTAAGTATGCCGTATTTCGTCACGTTCGAGGAAGCGAAGAAATTCGCGCTCTCTAAGCTAAGCTGGATTCGCGCCAAGCTTGCCGACTTGTCCGCATGTTCGCCCACCGTCCTCCGCGGCGGGGAAAGGTTCGTATATTTCGGCGAAACGTATCCTCTTTCGATAGAAGAAGGAGCAAAACATAATTTAGAGTTCAGGGACTCCGTAGCGGTATTAAAGGAGCCTAAAGACGGAAATACCGATAAAAGAACGGCGTTTATGCGCAAGTGGTTCGCGAAAGAGCTCGAGAAGCGTATAGAGGAAAGGCTCCCTTACTGGGAGAGCGTTTGCGGCATGCGCGCAGAGAAAGTCAGCGTGAGATTCACGACTTCGAAATGGGGCAGCTGCACCTACGACAACAGGATATCGGTGAGCGGATTCATAGCGGAGAAGCCTCCGGAGTGTCTCGATTATCTTCTCGTTCACGAGCTCGTACATACCGTCGTGAAGAACCACGGAAAAGCCTTTTACGAAGCGCTCGACAGGTATTATCCCGATTGGAAGAGAGTAAGAAAAATATTGAAGTCTTAATTTTCGTCATTCGCTTGCGATTATGAGGAGCGCGGATATATAATATCCGCAATCCGATACAGACAAACGTACGACGCAGGTGAAACATGATAATCGATTTTCATACGCACATATTCCCTGACGCGCTCGCGGTAAGAGCGATGAGCGCCCTTCAGAACAACTGCCACGGCGAATACAAGCCCGTTCACGATCTTACGCTGAACGGATTGCTTGCGGCGATGGACAGATTCGGCGTGGACAAGTCGGTGGTGATGCCGGTGAGCACGAAGCCCTCGCAGAGCATGAAAAATCTTATCTGGGGCGAGAGCATCCGTTCGGACAGGATAATACCTTTCGCGGGGATCTTCCCCGAAGCGGAAAGCTGGCGCGAAAATATCGATTACGCGGTAGCGCACGGCTATAAGGGCATTAAACTTCATCCCGAATATCAGAATTTCGAAGTGGGCGACGAGAAGATGTTTCCCTTGTACGAGTACGCTCTCGACAAAGGACTTATCATACTTTTCCACGCGGGCTACGACCCGATAGGTACGGCTCCCTACAGAAGCAATCCCGCCGCGTTCCGCAAAGTGGTGCGCGCCATGGGCGGCGGCGTGATAGTCGCGGCGCATTTCGGCGGGCAGTCGCAGTGGGACGACGTAGAAAAATATCTCGTGGGCGAAAACATTTATCTCGATACCTCGATGGGAACGGAATATTATTCCGAGGAGCAGTTCTTGCGCATAGTGCGCGCGCACGGCGCCGATAAAGTGCTTTTCGCTTCCGATTCCCCCTGGAGCGACGCGGGTAAAGAAATAGCCAATATCGAAGCAATGCCTTTGAGCGCCGAGGAAAAGGAAGCCGTTTTTGCGGGCAACGCGAAAAAATTGCTCGGTATCGCGGAATAATTATCCGCTTTCCGAAAAATAAAAATTTTCCTTCCCGCTCTTGCAAAAAACGGGATAATGTTGTATCATATTATCCCCCGCGCAGGTGCGCGGTAATTTACGGAAGGCAGGCGGTATATGAGCGCTTACGCGATAGCGGTTTTCATCTTCATATTGGCATATTCGTTTTATATGGGAGTCAACGACGGCTCCAACGCCATCGCCACCACCGTCGTTACGCGCGCCGTCCAGCCGCGCACGGCTATCTTGATCGCTGCGCTTATCAATTTTGTTGTGCCGATAGCGGTTTTCCTGCTCGGCATGCTCTCCGTTGCCGACAATATCAGCTACAAACTTATCGCGAACAGCGAATTCGTCGATATTTCCGAGAAACAGGCGTTTTCTTTTGTTTTCAGCGGTCTGCTCGGCGCGATCATCTGGGGAGGAATAACTTTCTGCCTCCGCATCCCCAACAGCACCTCGCATACGCTTCTCGGCGGTATAATAGGCGCAGGCATAGCGGCGTTCGGCTTTAAATCCGTGCAGTGGTCCGATTACGTGCTTTTCAACGTCGTATTGATGATAGTGCTCGCTCCGGTAGTGGGACTTATCCTCGGATTTTTCATAATGAAGCTGGTAAGACTGCTCGCGCGGCGCGCCAACCGCGGTATAAATAAGATTATGGTGTTCCTGCAAAGGCTTAATCTGCTCATTCTCGCGAGCTCGTTCAGCAGTAACAACGCGCAGAAGTCGATGGGTATTTTTTTCCTGCTCGGAGCGGTGGGACTTACCGCGTACAGCTCGTCCAACGTGCCCGTATGGATACCGATATGTATAGCGAGCGCGCTCACCCTCGGACTGTTGCTCGGCGGTTACCGCGTCATAAATACCGTCGGTCGCAAAATATATAAATTACAGCCCGTTCATTCCGTGGTCGCGCAGTTCACGACGAGCCTCGTCATGATAACGGCGACTTCGCTCGGTATCTCGCTCAGCACGGGACAGATAATGTCCTCGTCGATAATGGGCGTGGGCGCCGCGGAAAGAATAAGCGGCGTACACTGGAATACCGCTATACGCATACTCGTGAGCTGGATGCTCACGCTGCCTTGCAGCGCGGGTATGGGCGCCGTATTGTATCTACTCATAGGCAAAGCCATTTTCGGAATATAAGGAGGTTGCGGATATGAAGTTTCTGGACAGATTCAGAAAAAATAAAGAACCCGATTTCTTCGAATTGCTGACCAAGCAGGCGGAATTCATCAATAAAGGCATCAGACTTCTCAACGAATATTGCATCACGCACGACGAAAGCATCGCCGACGCGGTGGTGAAAGCGGAAGACGACGGCGATATGGTGCGCCGCGTGCTCGTGGACGATATGAACAAGACCTTCATAACGCCTTTCGACAGAGAAGACCTTTTCAAACTTTCCGCAAAGCTCGACGAAGTGCTCGACTACGCCAAAACTTCGGTGGACGAGATAAGGCTTTTCAAGATAACTCCGGACGACGAAATGACGGAGATAACTACCGCGCTTCACGAGATGAGCGAGCACATCATCCTTGCGGTATCGAATATCGAAAGGCACGAAGCCATAGCGAGGGACGAAGCGATTTACGTGAAAAGAATGGAAAATAAGGTAGGGGATCTTACCGTGCAGGCGCTCGAAAAACTTTTCGACACCGCGGATTTCCGCTCGATATTCAAATATCGTGAAATTTATCGTCATCTCAATCAGACCGCGGACATAGCGGACGAGGCAATGGACTGCCTGCTCAAGATACTCGTCAAGAAATAAAATCCTTTATGGCAAAAAACAACTTTTTCGCATACCTGAACAGGATGAAATATATCGAGCGCTGGTCGCTGATGCACTCCACCGTCAAGGAAAACGTAATGGAGCACAGCGAGCAGGTGGCGCAGATAGCGCACGCGCTCGCGACGATCAACAACGTCGTATACGGCGGGAGCGTCAATGCGGACAAATGCGTATCGCTTGCGGTATTCCACGAAGCGAGCGAGGTCATCACGGGAGATCTGCCAACGCCGATAAAGTATTACAACAACGAAATAAAAGTAGCGTATAAAGGGCTCGAAGGGGTGGCGAACGAAAAGCTGCTTACGATGCTTCCCGAGGAAATGCGCGACCGTTACCG
>CALVOD010000095.1 GCA_944350065.1 uncultured Clostridia bacterium | reverse complement strand
AGGTACTCGCCCTTTCCGTTTACGATCCAGACGTGCACTACGAGATGAAACTCCCCCTCTCCGAGCCGCTCTCCGCGTACTGCCGTACGCCCCATCTTCCTACGACTTCCGTCGTAAATATCCCAAATTTCCATATTATCTCCCGCATAAAATAGAATTTATAAAGATAAAACTATGAATGATACCTCATATACTGCCGTAATCGATGAATAATTAGTGCAATTACGGTAACGGAACTAGATTCACGCTTCGCCGGATACACGTTATCGTTTGCAAAAAAATAAAGAGTCAGTAATAAGAATTAAGGGCACAAGATGCGCCCTTATCCTCGGTTTGGTGCGGCCGATGGGACTTGAACCCATACGGTCTCCCATACGCCCCTCAAACGTACGCGTCTGCCTATTCCGCCACGGCCGCACGAATGACTTATTTTTGTCACGCAAGTTATATTATCATATCGGGGATTTTTTTGCAACAGTTTTTCTCAACTTTCGCAAATTATCCCCGACCTATTTCTTTTTTTCTCGCGTAAAATCTTTTTGCGCCTTTTTCGGAGCGCTTATTTTCCGCTACGACGGCTCCTTGCGCGCCTTAAAACGCGACTTATCACAACCTTTATCGGCGCTCTCGGAATGTATTTGTCGCTCGCGTATGCGGTTATTCGCTCTATATACGGCTTTTCGCGGCATTCCTCTATCACTATTTTCAGCGAATCCGTTTTCACGGGTTTGCGGAACAGCGCTATGCGGTTGAAACCTATCGTCGTTCCGTCATAAACTTTGACGTATCCGCCTTTGTGCGCCGCATATATAGAATATTTTTCGACCCGCTGCGAGTACGCCACGTTTTCAACGAGTTGCACCTTGTCGATTAGCGTAGCCTCTTTGAAACGCATAATTATTTCGTAACTGTCCGCTATCTCCGCCGGCGAATAAAAACTGTTGGCGTCGAATGAATTTTTATTATACGAGCTTACCAGCACGTTGCGTATCTTGTTGGAAGCTTCGTGCGGAGGCGCTTCTATAGACACTACGTCCACGGGCGTAGCGAATGCGGAACGTATCCTGTCGCCCAGTTTAACGAGTTTATCCACGTCCGCGTCGTTTATCCTCCCCTGTCTGTCCGGCGGTACGTTAAGCAGTAACAGGCTGTTCCCGCCCACAGACGTATAATATATATACATAAGATTATTGACGGAACGCACTCTGAAATCCTGATTCTTGTGATAGAACCACCCCGGTCTTATAGATACGTCCACCTCTGCGGGCGACCACACGAATTCGTCGTAGTCCTTGAGGAATTCCCTGCTCCCGAGGTCTTCTCCCAGTATATCTACCGGACGGCGCATGTTTTGCCCTTCACTCTGCTGACTCGCCGCCATTATGACCTGCGCGCCCACGTTCAACTTGGGTATTACGTTCCACTCGCTCTCACGGGCGCAGCCCGCTTCGTTTCCTACCCACCTCACGTCGGGACCGCAATTCGATATCACGGTATTGGGACTTAACTTACGTATCAACGCATAATAGCGCTCGAAATCGTATTCCTGTTTCTTTTTGCCGTCCGATTCCGCGCCGCAGGCGCCGTCAAGCCATACGCAGAATATTTCTCCGTATCCCGTAAGAAGCTCGGTAAGCTGTTCACAATAGAAATCGTCGTATTTGTCGGTGCCGTAATACTCAGAATTTCTGTCCCAGGGCGAAAGATATATGCCGAATTTCATACCGTGCTTGCGGCAGCTTTCGGAAAGTTCCTTCACCACGTCGCCCTTACCGTTTTTGTAAGGGCTGTTTTTAACGGAATATTCGGTGGTCTTTGTCTGCCACATACAGAAACCGTCGTGATGTTTCGCGGTGAAAATTATACCTTTCGCACCCGCGTATTTAAGCACTTTCACCCATTGTTCCGTATCCTGCTCGGAGGGATCGAATATTTCGGGCGGCAAGGTCCCGTCGCTCCATTCCTTATCGGCGAAAGTGTTGATTCCGTAATGTATAAACGCGTTGAAGTTATCGCGTTGAATGGATTTCTGCACCCTGCTCGGCACTACGGAAATGTAAGTTTTGATTCTGTCGTCATTTCTAACGGCGTCGTCCATAATCGTCTCCTTACTCCTTATATTCGAATTTACCCTGCCTGTAATATATCCATTGGGCAAGATTGACGGGCTTTAGGAAAACCCAAAGCCTCTTTAAATTATCTTTAAGCACGCATCCGGCGGGTTTCACGTCCGCGACGCTCATAACGGAAAAATCATCGGGCGAATACCCTTCGTAATACGGCATCGTTAAAGCGATTTTTTCGCCGGGAAGCATGTCGAACCAGTTATCGCTGAGAGGAAGCGACGAAACGGAGTTGCTTACGCACACAATGCGCGCGTATTTCGGCGACGCGAGCTCAACGACGATATCGTCCCCTTCCCTGCGGGAAGTAAGTTTCACTTTCGTCGCGGGGAGCGCGAGCTTTTTCTCGGGAAGGAAAATGAGCGTCTTTCTGTTGACGAGGTTGCCGTCCTCGTAAAGCTCCGCCAGAAGCACGGTGCGCTTTTTATCGTATTTTGCAAGCATATCCGCGCCGAGTTCTTTCACCACCGAAACGGACACCGCTTCGGCGCGGCAGGCGACGGTTTCAGAGTACAGAACGCCCTTTTCGAAATCTACGAAAGAGAATTTAACTTCGGGCTTACGCAAATCGAGCGTATCGTTGATGACGTAAATTTTTACGCCCTCTTTGCCGTCCTCGAGCGAAACGGCAAGCGGAGCGTTAAAATGTCTCGCCTGATATTGCAACGCCTTATAGTTGCCGTAGTAATCTATGCTCGACCAGCTCGCGACAGGCCAGCAGTCGTTAAGCTGCCAATAAAGCGCGCCGTTGGTACGCGGTCTGTTCCTGCGCCAAAATTCCGTAGCGTCTTTTATGCTTTCCGCCTGACACGCCTGACTGAGATACACTATATCCGTCGGCTCCTTCGGCAAACGGAATCGCGAAGCCACATAATATTCGGTTTTTGCGTTGCCGCCTATACATTTCTGATGCTGAAGGAAAAGCTCGGAATGAATATCGAACGGCGCTCCGCACGAAAACGCTTTGACGGTCTTGAGGTCGGGAAGACTTTCGAAACCGAACTCACTGCAAAAACGCGTATAGCGTTTGCGGTAATATTTCACGTTCTGCAACCCGTGCCAGACCGCCCAAAGGTGGGTATCTCCGACGTTATCGGCGGCGACTCCTTTATTAAACGCGACGCCTATCGGGGTACCTGCCGTATACGGCGTATGCACGTCGAATTTACGGATTTCCTTTTCGAGGGTCTCCCAGAAGAATTTAGCCTCGCCCGCGGAATATTTTTTATGCAAAACGAGCATAGCCACGTCGGATTCTATCTCGTTATTACCGCACCACAGCGCAAGCGAAGGATGATTGCGAAGACGTTTGACGTTATATTCCGCTTCGCGCAAAGCGTTTTTCACGAAGTCGTCGTCATACAGCGGATAAGGTCTGCAAGCGAACATAAAGTCCTGCCAAACGAGTATTCCGCGCTCGTCGCACATAGAATAAAACTCGTCGCTCTCGTAGAAACCTCCGCCCCACACTCTTATCATATTGAATCCCGCGCGCACGGCGGCGTCAAGGTGGTATTCGAGTCTTGCCGTATCCACGCGATCGGGCATGGAATCGGCGGGAATCCAGTTGGCGCCTTTGGCAAAAATCGGCACTCCGTTCACGAGGAAACGGAAATTCCTGCCGTATTCGTCCTCCGATCGGTCGAGTTCTATCGTTCTCAAACCGACTTTTACGCTGCGCGAAAGAAGGTTGCCGCATTCGTCCGTAGTCGTAAGCGTTACGGTATAAAGCGGCTGGCGCTTCCCGCCGGCAAGATCCGCGCACCACCACAGCACGGGGTTTTCAATCAGAACGTCGCGCGTAAACGAGCCCGCGGCAATGCCCTTCTTGACCGTCTCCGAGCCGTCCGGCGCCTTGACGGTAAGAGTATATTCCGTCTGCTCTTTAATAGTCGTTTCCGCGTTCACGCGGAGGGTGACTTCTTTACCGCAATGTATCTGTTCCGCGTAAATATCCGCTATTCTTCCTATTCCGCCGAAATCGATATAAATATTTTTTGTTATCCCCGAAACAGGCACTACGGGACCCCAATCCCAACCGAAATGGCACTGCGCTTTCCTTATAAAAGTAACCGACTGAAGTCCCGTCGTACTCGCCGAAACGTTTAAGCGTTTCATCTCTTTTTCCGCATAAGGGCGCGGCGCCAAAAAGATTATCGAAATCTCGTTTTTACCCGCTTTCACCGCGTCTTTTACGTTTACCCGATAACCGATGAAGGAGTTACAATCGCCGAGCACTTCTTTGCCGTTCACGTAAATGCGGAAAACCGTATCGAGCATATCGCAGCACAGTTCTACGCGCGGAGCGGCAACCGTTTCGGCGGCGAGTTCGAACTCGCGCCTGTATTCCCAATCGCGGTCGCCGAGTACCGCGGTCTCGTTCTCGTTCATGGCGAGGAACGGATCGGGTATCTTGCCCGCTTTAAGCAAGTCCGTATAGTTGCAAGACGGTACTTGCGCTTCTATCCACTCCCCTCCGAGGGTGAGGTCGCGCATCTGCCATTTGCCGCACAGATCTAAAATCATGGTTCCTCCTCCGTAACGAAATCTCCGTTAAACGCTATGTTTGTATTTATCGAGAATATACGTTAATTTTTCTTTATTAGCCTCGTCGAAATTCAATTTCGTGGTGGCGGCGTTCACCGCGTCGAAGCCGTTCTTGTCGCCGCAGAAAAAAATAGTCGCGCCGTCTATCTCGTAATCACAGAAATGCGCCCAATCGATAAAACGGTACGGAACGAGCACGCCGCTGTCGAGCACCGCGCATTTGGCGGAAATCATCATGACGAGGATAACGCCGAGACAGGCGATTATGACTATAATCGAAACGCAAAGAGCGTAATGCCCCGCGACAGCCATGACGATTATATCGGCAAGAAGGCACACGCCTAAAAACGAAAGCGCGAAAACGGGCCATTTACTGCGTTTATAAAGAGGAATGAGCACGATAGCGGCGCTGAATCTGCGGTTAAGTTCCACAAGTTTACGCACGACGAAAACGCTCCACACGAGAGTGACGAGCGCAAGCAGTATAAATACCACGTCGGTTATTATTTCGAACATATTATTGATATGCGCGCGAAGCCGACCGCGCGCCCTCCTCTTTATATGGTTCTAAGTATCGGCGTTC
>CALVOD010000094.1 GCA_944350065.1 uncultured Clostridia bacterium | reverse complement strand
TCGGGAGCGTTGCTCGGCGTAAAACTACAGCCTTCGCGCCTACCCTTGCACCTAAACAAAAATCCACCGCTCTCGGGCGCAAAATGCGCGATATGTGCAAAAGTTATAATTCGCATATTTAATTATTTACAATGTTTAACGTACAGTTTTCTTAACGTAGTCGGCACCCGAGGGAGATAGATTTTCGTCTGCTTCGAAGCGTAGGAGCGAAGATCTACGGTTCCGTGTCAAGCGACGCTCTCAAGGAAGCGGGCGAAAAGATACGCCCGCAGGGTGTTTACGATTGCGCTTATCCGTTAGGTAAGCGCAATTAACTATACCGCCCTGCCGTTAGGGGGCGGTATAGTTAATTCTTCGGTAAAATAATCGTATAAAGTTGCAAAATCCGCTTCCGCAAAAGGTTTCGGCAGGCGGCGCGAAAGGGGGCGGACACAAGCGGCGTATAGACCGCGCGATCTCAATTATTTATCGCGTTTCGGCAACCGTTTTCGCAATAACGGCAGCATAAACGGCTGTATTTTTCAAATCGTCTTGCGTGCCGCGCATTGACGGCGAAAAGGGGAGCGGAGCGGAAATGATCGGGGGCGATACTTTACCGCGACGGACTTCCCGATATGCCCGAAACGGGCGGGGAGAGGCAACTTTTCCTATAATTTTACGGATCGGGTATTGACTTCCCCCTTTATATATAATATATTATATTTAACGCGCGTAGAGGCGTTTTTCGTCGTTCGCTGCGCGCGGAGCAACGGGCGCGCCGTGGGCGCGCCGAAGTATTACGGGCGGCGCCCGCGTTTATTATCCGCGCGCGTTACGCAGTTAAAATTTAATTTATCGGGCATAGCCGCGCTTTCGCGCGGCAAGCGCGTTTCCGCCCGCGCGCATACGGAGGGTAAAATGTCCCGTCACCTCAAAAAAATCCTGCTACTGCTCATTTTCGCGGCGCTGCTCGTCGGAGTGCTTGCGGCTTGCGATCCCGTGGAAACGCCTTATCAGGATAAGTACCCCATTCTCGAAAACCCCGACAACGACAAGTGGATAGATCACACCACTAAGGATCAGGCTATCGACAGGGCGGTCGACAGTATGGAAAACCTGCTTACCCACCTCGACTCGGACGTCGTTTCCACCACCGGCTATTACGTCGGCGCGAACGTCACGATAAACACCGAGACGGGTTCCGCTTTCCGACTCAATCTTCAAGCCAACCTCTACACTTATCCTTACGAAATCAAGGATGAGAACGGCAACATCATTCTCGACCAGGATACGGGACTTCCCCTCGTGGACGAGGAAGCCCTCGCCAAGCATAACGACCTCATACGTTATTCCGACGTCATTCTCGAGTGGTACGACGGCTCTACCAACGAGATGCTCATCGGTTTCTATTTCGACGGTATCAACCCCAACAGCGCCGACGCCGGTAACGACCTCTACCTCAATCTTCAGGGAAGCAAGAGAATATTCGAGGATTTCGGCGATTCCGTTCTGTATCAGCAGCTTATAAGGCTTATTACCAATTTCAACCTCGAGACGCTCATCGGCTCCGCTTCCGAGGACGGTACGGCGGATACGTCCTTCCAGAGTTTGCGCGAAGCGCTTAACCTCGCCATCACCAATAACTACAAACAGACTTTGAACGGCGACGACGCCACGATTTTCTTCAGCAACGTCAACCTCAATACCCTTCGCGAGGACATCACCGAATTCGTGCAGGGTATTTTCAGCCCCTACGAGGACAAGCTCGACCCGTTGAGCAATAAATACCTCGGCTTCCTCATTTCCACCCTCGGCAATACCTCGTTCACGACGATCAACTCCGATATGGAATTCGTTATGACTCCCGACGAGAATATCAACAAAGAGATAATGACGGCTCTCATTCTCGACGTTTCGGGCGATTCCGAGGTGTCGCACACCGACCCCGTGCTCGGTACGGTCCGCGAAACCGTTCCTTATACCGCGCATATCGCCGCGGAATATTCGGTGCGCGTTTCGACCAATATCGTTTTCGACAAAGAAGGCTACACCCTTTACGATTACGGTAATTACGAGTACACCGGCGATATGTATATCCCGATGCTCGACCTCAAACTCGACGTTCTTCTCCGTACCGATATGAACGAGATCGACAACTCTATCAACAAAGTCTTCATGCAGTGCAGAGACCTCGCGACCGACGACCTCATCATCGGACTTTATTACGCCAACGAACTTACTTATATCGACGTTCAGGGCTTGCAGGACCTCTACGGAGGCGTCAAAATCGAGGATATAGGCTTGCCGAAAGCCTACCGCGGGGGCTTCGATCTCGCGGACACCCTCGCCCAGCTTTTCGAATTCGTAGACAAGTACATAGTCATTGCCGTCGACAACATATTGTACGGCGAATCGACTTCGGAGGACGGCGAAAGCCAGTACGAAACGATAACGAGCACGATCATCGCCAATATGGAATCCACGATGAAGGACGAGAACGATCCGTCTTCGCGCGCCACCATTCAGATCAAAGTGGACTTCGAGCTCATAAGGACCATTTTGTCCGAAACGAGCGAAACGGGCGTCGATTATACGACGGAACAGCTGATCCTGCTCATTAACCAGCAATTCAATATCGATATCGAAAGCATCGCCGCTATTCTCGGCATAAGCGTGGAAGAACTTATCGAAAAATCTTATTTCTACATCACTTACGACGTGGACGCATTCAGCATCCGCCTCGAAGTCTACACCACCGCCGAAATGTCGGAGGAGGAAATCGAGCAGAACGGTCCTCAACTCATTATGCGCCTCGACCTCTATCCGCAGCATATCGGCGAATACGTCAAAATCGTTTTCCCGAGCTTCGACGGCTTCAAGCCCCTCGAAGACGTTATGACTTATTCCGGCTACCTCGAAGGACAATTCATCTTCGCGGCTACCGAAGAAGTGGACCTTTCGCAACTGTTCGGCTCGTTTATGGGCGACGAGAGCGGGCTCAATACGCCCTTTATCCTGCCCGAAGCCGCGGATATTTATTTCACGCTCTATTACGACCAGTACATACGCGAACAAATCCTCGATAACGGCAGATGGACTCGCAGCGCCCGTAGCGCTTTCAGCCTTTACCTCTACATGGTCGTTCAGGATCAGGTCACGCCGCTTGCGCGCGTTTACGCCAACGACGTCAGCCTCAATACCGCAGACCCCGTAGAAGAACTCGGCTACGTCTGGCTCGATTACATTTGCATCGAAGGTATGCCTAAATTCAAAGTCCGAGAAGACCATTTCATCAAGGGCTTCTATAACTATATGGGCTACGACTTCGATAACGAGGACGAGGATATAGTCATGGGCCTTACCGATATCGTTCAGGCGCTGATGGAAGACTCCTGGGCGACTTTCGAGCCCGACGTCATCCGCGTCACCACTTCCAACCAGACCATTAAAGACTTCTTCCGCGTGGACGAACTCATCGGTACCGTTTCCATTCAGATCGGCTTCAAACAGCGCGTGTTCGACATAGATCAGCTCGAAGTCACTTTCGCCATGTACACGGTGGGCGAGCTCGAAGACATCGTGGGCGACAGCGTTTACGAAGTGGAACTCCATGACACCGTTCCCGTGTATTTCGATTTCGGCACCCGCGTCGAAACGCGCGATTTCTTCTTCCTTTACGACGAGAACAGCATCGAAGTCGTCAACAACCAGGCGTATTACATGCCTTCCACGAAAGGGCTCTTTATGGGCGTGCAGAGAGATTATAACGTCCATATCCTTACCGATTTCGGCAGACAACGCATCAACGACCTCGTATATGATGAAGATGAATACAACAAATGGGAGCCTCTCGAGCCCATTCCCACAACGGTGACGGCTTATTACGGCGATTACAACCTCACCGCCAACTACAACGCGGAATTCAAATTGCACGCCGTGTACGACAAGGATTCCAAATACTACACCGTTTTCAACGACCTCGGCTACGAGATCCTCTACGATCTCGAGAACGATATCTATATCATCGGGCTCGGCTCGCAGGCAAAATACGACAAAGCCCTCGAAATACTTAACGAGGACGTCAAATATTATTACGCCGATTTCGTAAATACCGGAACGGTAAGCGTTTCTTACGAGCTCGGTATGCGCGTACCCGGCTGGTACGCCGTCAACGACAGAGAGGAAAATATCCTCTATAACTCCGACGGCGACTTCTATATCGTCGAAACGGAGGAGATCAAACAAAAGCTCCTCGACGAGAAATTCGGTCAGAAAGAAGTGGAAGTCCGCGTTCCCGACGAATCCACGGCGGATCCCGACGACTATATCATCGAGACCGAAATAGTGGACGCGACGATTTACGTGCGCACGCTCGATATCAACGGACACGAATTCGTCTTCGACGTGATGAGCGGCTTCTACGCTCACCGCTTCAATGTGACAAACGACCAAGACGGCACCGATACTTACGACGTGCTCTATTATATCGTGGACAATTACTTCTATATCCGCGATTACGCCGACAGGAAAGCCGTCATAGGTCTCGTCAATTCCAACAATGTCGACGCGCCCGCCTGGCTCGACTGGGATAAAGAACCTTACACCCTCATCGACTGGAACGGCGATTATTACGACAAAGTGGGCACGATAACCTGGGAGAGCATTTTCGACGACGACGATTACGTTCCCGTGATGAGCTGGGACGACCTCACCATTAACGGCGGTATTTTCATCGCCTACGTCGTGATCGGCGAAGGCAAAATGGCTACTTTCCGTAAGAACGTCCGCGTCAAAGTCCTCAACCGCGAGATAGAGACCGACAAGTACGTCAATATCCTCACTCCCTCGGGCTCCGTCGTGGCTCCCGTGGCGGATACGATAGAGGTCGATCCCTATATCTATCTCCTCTACAAAGCCTATTATATGAACACTCTCGGCGCCGGCGGCGGACTTACGCAGGCGGAGCTTTCGCTCAATTTCGTCACCTGGTTCTTCGAGCATTATAACGACGTGACGTTCAATTTCACCAAGATATACGACGAGCCCGCAGAAGGCGAGGTGGACGAGAATACCAAACCCGAAACGGGCAGCTTCCCGTGGGCGTTCGACTACAATCCTTCCGATCCCGCCGATCCCCTCTACGGTATGCAGATCTACACCGAGTACGATATCAATAACAGACATATCGGCGGCGAAACGAAACTCACTTACGTTTATACCGTTTTCCATAATCAGGTGGTGGCGCTCGCCATAGAGATACTGCCGCGCGAATTGAAAGAAGTCTGGTTCGACGGCGAGAACGAAGC
>CALVOD010000093.1 GCA_944350065.1 uncultured Clostridia bacterium | reverse complement strand
CGCGTCGTTTCCGTTAAGTTTCCACGAAAAGTAATATTTATTTATATTCGGTTATGGTATACCACACAACCATATCGGGATACTCGAATCCGGTTTTTATAATCAGACCGAAAAGCTCGTCCGCTCGCGCTATTGACTTCTGGGAAGCTGCGGTATAGAATAAATGTATCATCGATACGTTGTCGGGTGAAAGCCGGGAGGAGGTATGATAGGCGAGATAATAATCTATGTGTTTTTTACGTTGAGCGCGGGCATTGCCGTTATAGTTACGGTTACGGCGTTAAGGGAATATAAGGCGTCCAAGTCCAGCGGAGCCTGCGGCGATACCGTTATCGTAAAGGGCGAGATATTTTATGTAGTATCCGTATTTATCGCCGTGTGGGCGGCGCTTTTCGAAGTGGCGGCGCTCGCTTTCAAGGATACGCCCGTTGCAGGGATACCCGTGGGACTCGTCTTCCTCGGCGCGGAAGTGGCGAATATGTTCCTTCTTCGCAACACCGTGAACTGGAAGCTGGAGCTCGAGGAAGATTCGCTTACGCACACCGATCTTTTCGGCAGGAAAAACATCTACGCTTACGCCGAACTCACGCGGCTGCCGTGGTTCGGCGGTTACCGCTACCGTGCGCGCGGCAAATTCGTTTTCGGAGTGGGCATAGTGAGCGGCGGGGCGGCATACCTCAATAAAATCATGGAGTCCTGCGGGGAAGAAAGGCGGCTTTCCGTAGCCGTTAAAAAGTGGGAAAGCGATCCCGCGACCGTATACGCTCGAGCGCTTGAGGCAGAACGCGTCTTCCGCAAAACCGCTACCGCAAACGACAAGTCGCTCGTTGACGCTCTCATAGCCGAGGTCAACGCGACGGGCGCGATAAGCGCCGAATACGTAGCGGATATTTTGCGGGCGAAGCCCGAAGACGAGCGTATACTCGCTTCGATAGCGGAAAAAATACCCCGTTTCGACGACAAAAACATGCAGGCGAAGCTCGTAGAAGCCTCCGCAGTTCAAGGCAACGTCGCGGCTGTACCCGCGATAATAGGCGCATACAGGCTTCTGAACGACGAGCAAGTCTCTTTATACGGAGCGAAGTACGATAAGGCGCTCGCCGCCATAGGGGACGAAAAATATTCGCGCGATTACCGCGAACTGATATTCGACGGTAACGGCGCGGAGATATTCGCGGAGCTTATGCGGGCGCTCGTTAAACGCAATACCCCCGGATTGAAAGAGGAGCTTACGGCGAGACTCGAAGCCTATCTCGAAGGAGAAGGCGGATGCGCCGACCTTGCCGCTTCGAATATGTTGCGGGCTTTGGCGCTTACCGAGTACGACGAGACCGTGAGAGCGCTTCTCGAACGCGTTTCGCTGCGCGCCGCGTCGCCCGCGGTATGCGCTTTGGCGGAGGAATTGTGTTTCGGATACAAAGCCGTTTAAAATAGGCTCGCGCGTTCGCCGTCGCCGCCGTTCACGGCGGCGTTTTTATAAGGAGAATGAGCGTTTGCTGCGGTATATCGGGCGGTTCAACTCCCTAAAACGGGGCGGTTTTGCCGATTGTACGCGCGGTTTACAGTAAACCGTTGACTTTTCGCTTAAATAATTATACATTATTTATGTTCTGCCGAGAAGTACGATATGGATAAAGTTACCGAAAACGCTATTAACAAATGTTTGAAGGAGATCAAGAAGGGCGAGCGCGAAAGCGTAAATACGCTGTATGACCTTATAGCTCCGTATATTCGCTATATAGCGTTGCAGTATACCGACGGCAACAATATTTTCGACGCGGACGACCTTGTTCAGGATTTTTGGAGAGACATTTTCAAGATAGCGGCAAAATTCGTCGCGGGACGCAACGGCTACGCCTTCCTTTGCGGGATAATGCAAAAAAGAGCGCGGGATTTCAACCGTAAACACAATAATCGCGGCGCCGTCTCGTTGCGTTACATAGATTTCGCCGCTTTGAGCTACGACGACGAAAACGTCGATTTCGCGCTCGCGGAGCTTAAGCACGTCGTGGGCAAAGCCATCGACGAACTGTCCGAAAACGAGAAAACCGTGCTCCAGTTATGTTACTTTATGAATATGTCGGTGCGCGAGATAGCGCACGAACTGAATATACCCAAATCCACCGTGGGCAGGCTCAAAATCGCCGCCGAAAACGCACTCCGTAAAAAGCTCGCATATCTTTTTCCGGACTCCTCCGACAATGACGATCGATGATGAAAATCTGTATGGAATGAGGACAAATTTATGACGACTACAATTAAAAAATTCACTGTTGCGTTAATACTTATAGCCGCGCTCGTTACTGCGTGCGCGTTTGCGGGAGCGGGGGCGTTTGCCGCCGAAGCCGCGGGGGAAACTTATTATGCGGACGCTTCCGCTTACAGCGCCGCTACGGTCACCGAAACCGTGAACTACGTTTCGAAAACCGAAGACTCCAATTTTGTCAATTCAAGTTTTCCCAACTACTACAATTCCGATTCTTCGCTGACCAATACCTGCGCGAACGTTGCGGGCGCCAACTTAATAGGCTTTTACGACAGATTCTATAGCGACCTTATTCCCGGCTGTACGCCCGGAGTTTTGCGCGGCACGTCGTATACCTATTTCCCGATGACGTTGAACTTGAACGAAAAACAGGGCGTTATCGCTGCGCTCTATACCGCTATGGGAACGAATACCATAGAGAGCGGTACTTCTCAACAGCAATTCAAAACGGGACTTACTTCGTACGTCAACGGTTGCGGGCAGTCGATAAGTTTTACTTCGTACGTTTCGTCGGGCGTTTTGAACTGGGAGGGTGTAACAGCTGCTATAGACGACGGCAAACCCGTGGCGCTCTATTTGGAGGACTATAATATTTCCTCCCGCACCGTGAACAGCAATAGCGACGTTTACGCCAAGGAGATAACTTACGGCAACCATATAGCGATAGCGTACGGCTATAACGAAGTTAAATATTTCGACGCTTCCGGCGCGCTTACGAGGACGGTAAGATATTTCAATATTTCTACCGGCTACAACAGGGCGCAGGCGATATATATCGTCGGCAATAACGGCGTTCTCGGCGACGCAGAAGCGGTAAATATCTATTAAACGGACAAATTAACCGATAAAAAAAGTTATCGGATAGGGGAAGTGAAAAGAATATGAAAGAAGAAGAATTCAAAGGTTTGATGCAGCGTTACGTGTCGAGCACGGCGAGAGGCAAGAAGTCCGACCTCGCCAAATTGACCGACGAAATCGCGGAAGCGGCGGCGTACGAGGCGCGGAAAAAGGAAAAAGCCAAACGTAACGCCGCGCGCGCACTGGTTGTGGCGGCGATAGCGCTCGTGCTCACGTTGAGTATCGCGATACCGCTCGCGCTCCGTAACGAGTACGGCGGAAGCGGTATGCCCGTGGACGTAACGCAGCACAAAAGCGATTATACGGAGACCGAAGTCGGGCTCCCGGGCGAAACCGATCAATCCGATGCGCCGCACAAGTTCTATTGCGCGGACGACGACCTGCTTTTCGACTATTTTGTCGGTGACGCCGAAGGCACGTTTGCGGCAAACGGGCTGAACGTGATGCTGCCGTCGTCCGAAGGGCTGGGCGCGCTGTACGGCTTGATCACGCTGAAAGCGAGCGGCGAAAATATCGGAGCGAGCGCGTCGGTGGTGCTGTTCGACGAGCTCGTCAACGAAGCCGAAATTAAAGTTTTCGTCGGCGAGTATTACTGGAGCGCCGTCGCGTCTTACGAGAATTTCGATAATTCGGTTGAGTGGCGCGGACGCGAGGTAAAATACTACGCCGAGAGCGTAGGCGAATACAACTACATGGTATACGCGTATTTCGCGGTAGAAGACGCAAGGTACTATATCACCGTAAGCTGCGCGTGCGAATCGGATATACCGAGTCTTCTCGAACACATATTCTAAAAAAAGCGCCGCGCTTCGGCGCGCGCTTCTTCTCCGCACGAAAAGCCACGAGAACGAAAAGCCCCCGAGTCAAACGGGGGCTTTTTTACGTTCTGCTTTTAAATACTTAACGGCTTTTAAATAAATTATTGCGGACGGAATTCGATTGCGATATCGTTGTTCGTGTCGATCCAATTCTTATCTTTGGTTACCCGTTCCCACATTTCGGCGGTTCCTCGATAAATAATCTTTTTAAGCGCGGGGCACCCTGCGAGGAAGCCTGAGGGAAGCGCTTCGAGCGCGGCCGGAAGGGATACGGAGATAAGCCGACGTATGCGTCTGAACGCTTCCGCGCCGACGGATACGACGGTATCGGGTAAATTTACCTTTTCAAACGCGGTGTAGCAGAATGCCAGCGCGCCTATTTCTTTCAATGTGTCGGGAAGCTCGCACTTTTCAAGCGCCTCACAGCTAAGAAAAGCCATTTCGCCCACGCTTTCGAGGAACGGGGGAAGCGTTACGCGTTTCAAGAGCCTGCACATTTCGAAGACGTTGGGACCTATGCGCGTTATCCCGCTCGGAAGCTCCGCCGACGAAAGTTCGTCGCAGAATGCAAAGGCGCATTTTCCTATAACCCCCGACGGCTTTTCGACAGACGGAGCAGCCGTCTTTTCCGCCTTTTTATCTTCCTTGACTTCGTTTTGCTCCCGATCTCCGCCTTCTTCCGGGGCTCCTTCGGGGGCGAGAAAAACTTTTTTTAACTCGCTGCACGCTTCGAACGCCGATTCGCCGATTTCGGACAGGTTGTTCGTGAGCCGTACTTGCCGTAAAGCGCGGCAACTGAAAAACGCCATGTCTCCGATTTTCTTAACGCTTGCGGGAAAAACTACGGAAGTTACGGCGTTGTTCCATCGGAACGCGCCTTTCGCGACGGCTTTTACTCCGTCGGGTATGGCGATTGCGCCGCCTTTCCCGTTATATCCTCTGAGTTCGCCGTTTTCGTCGATGTCCCAGATTTTATCGGAATTGCCGAAAACTTCGTCATATTTGATTATGATTGCGCACATAATGTTCCTCCGTGAAAAGATTTTGTTTTTTATTTGCGTTACTGAATCGAAACCGATTCCAAAGCGGTAAGATTGCCGAAACGAAAAGATTTTCGCAAATTTGTTTGATCCGATTTCGCGACTATATTTATATTATCACGGATTTTGTCGGCGCGCAACGGGCGATTTGGATTTTTTCGGGTAAGCCCGCGAAGGGCGTATTTCAGACGTAGCAAAAATTCGGGGCTTTAAATATTTTGTAGTGTGTGGTAGAATATATGTAGAGACTTTGTCCGTAGCGACGGAACAAGGAGGTAGACGTATGAAGAACAGGATAATCACCGT
>CALVOD010000092.1 GCA_944350065.1 uncultured Clostridia bacterium | reverse complement strand
CGCTTCGCGCGGAACAGGCGGTTTACTTCGAAATCGCCGTATTTGGTGTCGCCTATGACGGGATATCCCGCGTAAGCGAGGTGGGCGCGGATCTGGTGCGTTTTCCCGGTATGCAGCGTGACTTCCGTAAGCGTAGCCCCTTCCCTTATTTCCACGGGGACGGCTTCGGTGTGTATCGCCACGCTTCCCGGAACCTGCTTGTCGTATATCTTCACCGTTCCCGAAGCGGCGTCTTTGACGAGATAAGCGTGCAGATCGAGTTTGTCTTTGAGTTCGCCCGCCACGAGCGCGATATATTTTTTAAGAACGTACCCTTTGCGGAAAGCCGTCGCGAGCTCATCTTCCGCTTTTGAGTTAAGGCTCATAACTATAAGTCCGCGCGTGTTCGTGTCGAGACGGTGCGCGAGCGTAGCCGATACGTTCTCCGTGGACGAAACCCTGCTCGCGAATTCCTCCGAGGATATTCCGCGCGGTTTCACCGCTATTATTACGTTTTCGTCCCTGTAGACCGTTTCGAAATTGAATTTAAGAAGTTTGGATTCGTCTGCGAATACTTCCACGGTATCGCCGTTACGGAGATACACGTCCTCACTCACCCGCTTACCCGAAACCGTTACGGAACGCTGTTTCAATAATACTTTGAAATACGAAAATCTTAATTCGGGAAATACCCTCCCGAGATATTGCGATAATTTACAAGGTTTTCCTTTGAATAAATAGCTTCTCACTTTTCCCTAATTCTGTTCGCCGTTTCCGTCGGGCTTCTCCGAAGCCATCAGCTTCTTGATTTCCTCCATCAAAGTGTTGATGTCCTTGAATTGGCGATGCACCGACGCAAAACGCACGTATGCCACTTCGTCGAGCTCCTTGAGCCCTTCCATAACCATTTCGCCTATTTTCTTAGAAGAAATTTCCTGCGCGAGCGTATTGTTGACCTGCTTCTCGATGTCGGCTACCATTTTGTCGATCTTCGCCATGGAAACGGGGCGCTTCTCGCACGCCTTGATGATGCCGTTCTTGATCTTGGATATGTCGAAAATCTGCCTGTTACCGTTGTTTTTGATGACGAGTATCGGAGTGGATTCGATTTTTTCGTACGTCGTATAACGCTTAGAACAACCGGCGCATTCTCTCCTGCGCCTTATCGAAGTCCCGTCTTCGCTTAATCGCGAATCGATAACTTTACTGTCGAGACTGCCGCAAAACGGACATTTCATACGCTTACCGCCTGATTTGACTTTACGGTAATTATATCGCAATTTACGGCGTTTGTAAACATTATTTGCTCAATTCACGCGTATTTACGGGTAATAATTCCACAAGTATGACGTCGTCGCCTATTTTAATGACCTTCTGCCAGGGTATGAATACGTTTTCGTTGCCCGTAAAATTCTTGAAAAACTTTTTTTCGCCGGCGGCAACGAGTCCCACAACTTTCCCCGTGCAGTGTATGGCTATGTCCACGATCCTGCCGAGCTGTTTGCCGTCGGATACGTTGACTACGTCTTTCTCTCTCAGTTCGCAAAAAGTATAATCTATTCCCGCGTTATTCTGCATCTATGTACTCCGCGCTGCTACATATATTGTATGCGCGCGGAGCCGGCGTCAGAACGAAAACGCTTCGCGCAGCTTGGCAACTGCCGATTTTTCGAGTCTGCTCACCTGTGCCTGAGACATCTCCAGCTCGTCCGCTATCTCGGTCTGCGTGCGCCCTTGGTAATACCGCATGATAACAACGCGTTTTTCGCGCTCGGGCAAAGCCTCTATGCCGTCCCTGAGCACGATCCTGTCCGCATAATCGCCGTCCGCACGAGGATCTTTGACCAAATCGACTATTTCCGCCCCTTCGTCGTCGCTTCCGTATGCCTGTTCGTAAATGGATTGCGGCTCCGCTATCGCGTCGAGAGCGCCTACTACCTCGCGGTAAGGTACCCCGAGTTCGTCGGCTATCTCGCTTAAAGACGCTTCGCGAATACCGCGCGCTTCGAGACTCTCTCTCGCCTTGACGGCGCGGTAAGCGATATCTCGCACGTTGCGCCCCACCTTGAAAGCGCTTCCTTCGCGGATATAGCGCCTTATCTCGCCGATTACCATAGGTATGGCGTAGGTGGAAAACCTCACGTTGAGCGTTACGTCGAAATTGTCGAGGGCTTTCATAAGCCCTATCATCCCGACCTGAAACAGATCGTCCGGGCTTTCGCGCGTGTTTTCGAACCGCTGCACCGCGCTCAATACGAGACGCGCGTTGGCAAGCAAAAACTTCTCCCGCAATTCGGTATGCCCGTTTTTGATCGCGAGCAAAGTCTCGCGTTGCTCCGCCGCGCTCATTTTAGGCAGCTTGGCGGTATCGATACCCGTTACTTTCTTTACCATCCGGATAATGCCTCCTTGTAAAGAAAGTATGGGCTATCGGAAATATTTTACTCAGCGCCGAGCCGACAAAATTCCGCTATTTAATCCGTTTCGCGCGTAAACGCTCCGATGAGCGGTTTAACCGCCCGATCGCCCTTCCGTTTTCAGGTATTCCGCCTTGAGTTTGTCGATTATCTTTTTTTCGAGACGGCTTATGTACGACTGAGAAATGTTCATCATATCCGCTATTTCCTTCTGCGTGCGCTCCTTGACGCCGTACAACCCGTATCGCATACAGATTATCGCGCGGTCGCGTTCGTCCAGCTTGGAAAATATCTCGCGCAGAATGTTTTTCTCTACGTCCGCTTCCATTTCCTTATATACCTCGCCGCCGTCGGTGCCCAACACGTCGGAAAGAAGCAGTTTGTTGCCCTCCCAGTCTACGTTCAACGGTTCGTCCAGACTGACTTCGTTGCGCGTTTTGACCATTTTCCGAAGATACATAAGGATTTCGTTTTCGATACAGCGCGAAGCGTAAGTGGCGAGCTTGATCTTTTTGTCGCCGTTATACGAGCGCACCGCTTTGATGAGCCCCATCGTGCCCACCGAAACGAGTTCTTCCATATCCATACCGGTATTGTCGAAGCGCTTAGCGATATATACCACCAAACGTAAATTGTGCTCGACGAGCTTATTGCGCGCCTCCGGATCGCCCGAAGTGCTCGCTTCGAGAAGGCGCGCTTCTTCGTCGGCGTCCAGCGGATTGGGCAGCGCCACCATATAATCGAGGGTATTCTCCTCTATCGACAACAATCTGCGTAAAAATGCCCTGATCTTTTCAAAAATAATGTGCATCGTTCCTCCGTCAAGCGCGAATAATCGACGCGCTTCAGTTCAACATATCCTTATGCAGCAGCACGTCGTATCCGCGTACCTCCATTTTATCCGAGATGATTGCGTAACTACTGTATAGCTTATGCGTTTTTTTGTCGGAATATATCTTATAGGTCAATTCCGTAAGCGGCATTTCGCGCACTCCGGAAACCGTGCTTACCGTAAGCGAATCCTCTGCGGAAAGCGACAATTTCTTCGCCATCCTTCCCGAAACCACTATCACCGGCTTGCCGTCTTTGTAGAGCGCGTTTCCCGTGTCGACGTACCCGCGGCAGGAATGGAATTTACCGCCCGCGCTGATTTCGACTTTAGGCTCGAGCGCCCTCGTCTTACGGGCGTCGCGGACGCCCGTAGCCGCTTTGAAAAGCACAACGCAAACGATAACGCTCGAGCTGATAACAAGCCCGAACGCGTTATTCTCGGCGCCGAAAACGTCGTAAAAAAAGTTTTCCGCGCCGGTGAGAGTCAGTCGGAGCACCGCGTAAAGGGCGGCAAAACGCAGGAATTCGCCTATCGTGAAATACTCTTTGGAAACGAGTATCCCTATAACGGAAAGTATCGCTTTCAAAAGGAGCATATCGACGTCGAGATAAGGCTCGAGCGTTTCCGCGGCGGCGTAAATACCGCCTGCGAACAACAGTCGCCAGATCGCCGTTTCCGCGCGGAAAAATCCCGTGACGAGGTAGTACACGAGATAATTGACCGCGAGAGCGTTGAGATAATCGAGCAACAGACCGTATTCCATTTTCCGCACAAAAAAAGCAAGACTGTCGAAAAGTCCTGCTTTTTCATTCGTAAAAGATATTTTCGTATTTGCGTTCCGCTTATCGCGGCGCGGCGCGCCGTGAGAGCGCCGTGAGCGCAGCCGTTATTTCTTGTCCTTTATCCTTTGAAGGAAGGGAGGCACCGTCTTGGAGCGCGTAACGTCTATCCTGCCCGTCTGGGGAGGAGGAGCTACGGGGGCTTCCTCAACGTTGCGCGTAGCGTGAGCGGGCGCAACGTCCGCCGCTACTTCTTCGTCGTTATAATATCCGTACATTCTGTCGACGCGTTCGTTGCGTTGCGGATCGCTCGTGAACATAGGTCTTTGCATATTGTATTGCGCGCGACCTTCGGGTTTTGTCGTGAAGCCGGTAGCCACGACGGTGATGACCACTTCGTCGTCGAGGTTTTCGTCGATACCCATACCGAATATGATATTCGCCGCGGGGTCCACCACTTCGCGAATGAGCCTTACGCTCTCGTGAACCTCGTCCATAGTAAGTCCCGTACCGCCGGAAACGTACACGATTATGCCCGTAGCGCCCTGTATATTGGTCTCGAGGAGAGGACTTTGAACTGCCTGACGCACCGCGTCGAGGGTACGGTTCTCGCCCTTGCCTTTACCGATACCGATATGGGCGTTGCCCTTGTTCTTCATAATGGTCTTGATATCCGCGAAGTCGAGGTTGATGAGCGAAGGCGTTGTGATTATTTCAGTTATGCCCTGAATGCCCTGACGGAGCACGTCGTCCGCCACCTTGAACGCCTGCACGAGCGTGGTGCCCTTCGGAACGAAAAGCTGAATCTTTTCGTTAGGTATGACGAGCAAGGTATCCACTACCTGTTTGAGTTTCTCTATGCCTTCGTTGGCTCTGTCCATACGCGGTTTGCCTTCGAATTGTTCGAAGGGCTTAGTAACGACCGCTATGGTGAGAATATTCATCTCTTTCGCCATCTGCGCTATCACGGGCGCCGCTCCAGTACCCGTTCCGCCGCCCATTCCCGCGGTAATGAACAGCAGATCGGTATCTTCGAGATGTTGTCTTATCTCCTCTTTACTCTCCTCCGCCGCGCGCGCTCCGATTTCCGGATCCGCGCCCGCGCCGAGACCTTTGGTCAGATTGGCTCCGAGCTGTATTTTTATGGGGGCTTTGCTCATATTGAGCGCCTGCATATCGGTGTTGGCGGCTATGAACGTGCAGGAAGTTATGCCCGCAAGTATCATACGGTTGACGGCGTTGTTGCCGCCTCCGCCCACTCCGATCACTTTAATATTGGCTACGCCGTAGGAATTCGCCATTATTTCTTGTTCCTCCCGAAAAATTTGTCTTTTAATTTGTAAAGCAAGTCGAATAAT
>CALVOD010000091.1 GCA_944350065.1 uncultured Clostridia bacterium | reverse complement strand
AACAACGACGGTATGCTCACGGTGAACGGACACGCAAACTCCGATCCCGCGCTCAAGACCGAAAACTCCAACTTCGCGATACTCTCCACTACCCGTTTCACGCAGCCCTTCAACGAGCCCATCGCGTACGCGAAGCATATCTGCAAGCTCGCCAACATGATAGCGGGCGGCGGCGTTATCGTACAGCGTTTCGGCGACCTCGTTAACGGCAGGCGCAGCAACCAACACCGTTTACTTCAGTCGAGAGTGCATCCCACTCTCAACGCGGTGGCGGGCGACCTCGGGCTGTGCATACCTAAGCGCCAGCTCGACAACATCATCGACACCGTGTACGCGCTCGACAAGATAGCTCCGGGGACTGCGAACTACGACACCCTCCTGTACGGCGTGGAAGCGAAATTCTATTCGATCAAGCCCGATTTCATCGACAACGATTTCCGCATCACCGAGAACGTGTACGCCATAGGCGACGGCGCGGGCATCACGCGCGGACTCGCTCAAGCGGGCGCGAACGGCTTATTCGTCGCCGAAAAAATAGTCGCGGGACGTTAACCGAACGTCGCTCTCAATTCCCGATATTTAAAAAAGCGTTTCCTCGCGGAAACGCTTTTTTCTATGTTTCGGATTTGCAATAAATTACCGCGTGACGACGCAGCCTTCGTAATTTATGCGGAATTTCCGGCGTTCGAGTTCCGCTTCCCCTTTAGTCGCGCGGAAAAATTCCGTAAGATATACGGTCGCGCGCTTCAATGCCCTTTTGAGCAGTTCCGGTACGTCCGCGCGCTCCTCCGCTTCCTCGCCGCGCACCGCGGCGTACGCTCTGTGCCCGTAATTGAGATAATCGGTCGAGCCGTAGCCGTACGGCGGATGTATAAGCGACGAAAATTTAGGTGCGCCCTTCAAAAATATCTTCTCGAGAAAACGCACCGTTTTAAGGTTCGTGCCCTTAACGTCCCGCGAAAACTTCAGCGCCTTCTTTATAAGATTGAACGCCGTTATGCAACTGCGTTTGCCGAGTTTTTCGCCGAATATCGGATTGATGACGTCGGTGTACAGCGCGCTTATCTCCTCTTTGACGGCTTTCCTCGTCCTGAATTTATGCGCGTCGCCCATTCCGAGCTCGCTTATGTAATATTCGTCCACCGCGGATTCGATGAAATGATGCGCGCTGCGCGCGTAAGCTGCAGGCAAAAGTTCACCGGCATACCTTTTTACCGTTTCGAATACATACGGATGGAGCGTAAAATCAAGCACGTAATGGCACATCAGTCCCATTGCGTACGCGAGTTTGACGGGATTGCGGTTCTTGTCGAGCGACTCCGCAAGCGCGCGGAAAACGTCGTAGACGTGTCCCTCGTGCATTTTTTCGGCATACTTCGGCACCTTTCCTATACCCGTTTCGCGGAGTATGAAAAGAAAATCCGGTCCCGTACAACCGAGGTCGTACGCGCCTTTTTCCGCATTGACGGCTTCCGCGGCTTCAGCCGTGAGAGCGTCCGCGACTTCGCTGCCGAAGCATACGTGAGTGTAGAGATTGGGCATCGCTTACAGACCGTATTCCGCGGCTATCTCTTTGATGGTCACGGGACGGTTCTCCGCTACCGACCTCTTTGCGGCAAGCCCGATAAGCACCGGTTGCAAACCGTCGTTGACGTCCACTTCGGTGGGCGAGTCGTTGATTACCGCCTGTATGAAAGAATCCACTTCCGCGGTATAAGCTGCCATATATCTTTCGAGGAAGAAATATTTGGGTTTCTCCGCAGTGACGCCGTTTGCGTCGCTTATGACGGCGGTGGAGTCGGAATCGTTGCCTATGGCTACTTGACCGAGGGAGCCGAACGCTTCCACGCGCTGGTCGTAGCCGTAGCTCGCCCTGCGGCAATTGTCGATGACGGCTATCGAGCCGTCCGAAAGTTTCATCGTGATGACGGCGGTATCGATATCGCCCGCTTTACCTATCTCGGGATCGACGAGCACCGCGCCCACGGCGTAAACCTCGGTGACCTCCGCTCCCGACATATATCTCACCATATCGAAATCGTGTATCGTCATATCGAGGAAAATTCCGCCCGAAACTTTAATATAGGATACGGGAGGCGCTCCGGGATCGCGGGACGTGATCTTCAATACGTTCAGATCCCCTATCTTACCCGCTTTCACCGCCTCGCGCGCCGCGCGGAAGTTATGGTCGAAACGCCTGTTGAAGCCCACCTGATATTTGACGGGGGATTTTTTGAGCGCTTCCATTACCTCTTTGATCTTTTCGACGTCGTGGTCTATGGGCTTTTCGCAGAAAATGTGTTTGCCCGCAGCTATGGCTTCGAGCGAAATGCTGCTGTGCGTGTCGGTGGAAGAACAGATAAGAACTATTTCTATCTCTTTGTCCTCGAGGATTTTGTGATAATCCTTATACACGCAAGGTATGCCCATTTCCTTTGCCCACGCTTCGGTGGCTTCGTTCATGAAAGGATCGGCTATCGCCTTGACGGTCGCGCCCTTGACGAAACGCGTAACGCTCTCCGCGTGTACTTTACCTATCCTGCCTGCTCCGATAATTCCTATATTTATCATAATGAAATCTCCGTTTATTTTTTTGCCGTTAGGCGTTTTGATTAGATTTTACCTACCTGTTTGATATATTTACGCGCTTTTATCGCATATTCGAGAGGATTGGCTACCGCGGGATCCTGCTCCGCTTCTACGAGCAGCCAGCCGGTATAATCGGAATTTCCGATAACCTCGAATATGGGCGCGAAATCTATCGCTCCGTCCCCGGGTACGGTGAACGTGCCCTTCCTTACGCCCTGAAGGAAACTGAGTTTATCGCGTTTCACTTCGGCTATCACGTCGGGGCGAATATCTTTCAAATGAACGTGCTTGATACGTCCGATATACTTGCGGAGCACTGTCATATAGTCTTCGCCGCAGTAGGCAAGATGCCCCGAATCGAACAGAAGACTTACGAGCGCGGGATCGGTATTCGCCATCATTCTGTCTATTTCCGCGGCGGTCTGCACCACCGTGCCCATGTGATGATGATATGTAAGCGAAATGCCGTACCAGTCGCGCGCTATCTCACCCAGATGATTGAGTCCGTCGGTGAAAATATCCCATTCCTTGTCGTTCATCACGTATTTGCCTTCGAATACGGGAACGTCTTTGCCCTGAATGGAATAGGACTGCTCGCTTACGCCTATAACCTTGGCGCCCATGGCTTTAAGGAATTTGCATTTCTTATGGAATTCCGCTTCCACTTCGTAGAAAGGCTGCGTAATGAGATAAGTCGAAAACCACGAATTCGCTATCTTCAACTTCCTTAAATTGAGCGCACGGCGGAGAGTGTTTATCTTGGTGGGATATTTATTGCCTATCTCCGTACCCTTGAAGCCCGCGAGCGCCATTTCGCTCACGCATTGCTCGAAGGTGTTTTCGGCGCCCAGATCGGGCATATCGTCGTTCGTCCAGCCTATGGGTGCGATACCCAGTTTAATTTTTTTCTTGTCTAACATAAAGTCTCCTTTTTATTATAACGCCCGCCCGCGCGCGAAGCGCGTGAGAGGACGGCGTTCACCTGTTATTTACCTATATAACCTTTGAGCTCGTCGAGCGCCGCGCGCTGTTTATCGTTGCGCGGAGCGTAAGTGAGCCCCGTCTGCCACCAACCGCCTTCGTATCCGTCGGTCATCGTCTTGGGCAGCACCTTAATATCGATAAGCGTGCATTTCTCGCTTTCGAGCGACGCTTTGAGGGCGGCGCGAAGCTCTTGAGGCGTGTGCGCCGTATACGCTTCGAAGCCGTACGCTCTCGCGCTCATCGCGTAATCCACGGGCACGAAAGGCGTTCCCGCTTCGGCGCCGTAACGGAATTCGGTGGCGAGAGAAGCTATACCCTTACCCATCTGCAGATTGTTGATACAACCGAAACCGCCGTTGTCGAACAGAAGCACGTTAATCTTTTTACCTTCCTGCACCGCCGTTACCATTTCGGAATGGAGCATAAGATAGGAGCCGTCGCCCGCCATGGCGTAAACCTCTTTGTCGGGAGCTGCGAGCTTGGAGCCCAACGCCCCCGCTATCTCGTAGCCCATACAGGAATAGCCGTATTCCATATTATAGGAATAGAGCGAATCGGTAGTCCACATACGTTGCAGACAACCGGGAAGGGAGCCCGACGCGCCCACTATTACGGCGTCCGCGGGAATCGTTTCGCGGATAATACCCAAGGCGGTCGTCTGCGCGAGCTCCGCTCCGCTGGCTTCGCGGAAATCCTTAAGCGTAGTCGCGGTCATGTTCTTAACTTCCGGCACGAGGTCTTCGGAATACTCTATCGAAGTGAGGCGCGCCATCTCCTTGTCCCACGCTTTTTGTGCGTTAACTATCTCGTCCGTATACGCGCTTTTATAGCCTTTGAGCATTTGGGTGAGCTTTGCGAGATTTATTTTCGCGTCGCCTACCGCGCTTACGGCGCGCAATTTATTGGCGTGGAAAAGGGAAGTATTTATCGTGACAACCTGTTTCGCGCCCGCGAAAAGAGTCTTGCTCGAGGTCGTGAAGTCGCTGAAACGGGTACCCAAACCTATGATAAGGTCGGCTTTCGCCGCTATCGAGTTGGCGCAGGCGTTGCCCGTCACGCCGAGCCCGCCGAGGTAGTAAGGGTCGCTTGCTTTAAGCGTGGATTTACCCGCCTGCGTTTCCGCAAAAGGCACGTTGAATTCGCTACAGAATTCCGATATCGCCTCTCCTGCTTCCGAATATCTCGCGCCGCCGCCCACCACTACGAGCGGGTATTTCGCGGCGCGTATCGCCGCTTCGACGTCTTCAAGCTCCGCTTCGGACGCTACCCTGCGCGCTATGCGCGTAACCTTCTTCTCGAACATATACGCAGGGAAATCGTAGACTTCGCCCTGCACGTCCTGCGGCAGCGCTATACATACCGCGCCCGTTTCCGCGGGGTCGGTCAGCACGCGTATTGCGTTGTACAGCGCGCTTTCGAGCACCTCGGGGCGTGTAATGCGGTCGAAATATTTGGTGACCGCGCGGTATGCGTCGTTCGTCGTCGTCATCGGGCAATAGGATTGCTCCACCTGCTGCAGCACGGGATCCGGTCTTCTCGAAGCGAACGCGTCCCCGGGGAACAAAAGAAGGGGCACGTTATTGACGGTGGCGCAAGCCGCCGCCGTCACCATATTCGCCGCTCCCGGTCCTATGCTCGAAATGCAGGGAATTATTTTGCGACGGTTGTTCTGCTTCGCGTAGGAAGCCGCCACGTGCGCCATACCCTGTTCGTTTTTCCCCTGATAAACCTTAAGAGAATGTTTGCCCATCGCGAGCGCTTCGCCTATACCCAGCACGCAGCCGTGCCCGAATATCGTGAAAACGCCTTCCACGAACTTTTCCTCTTTGCCGTCGAAGGAGACGTACTGGTTGTCCAGAAATCTCACTATCGCTTCGCCTACCGAAAGT
>CALVOD010000090.1 GCA_944350065.1 uncultured Clostridia bacterium | reverse complement strand
ACGATGCGTGAGGTCCTCGACGAAGAGGAACAGCGCATAGTGATATTGCACGTAGTATGGGGATACAGGCACAGAGAGATAGCCGCGATGATCGGCTGTCCCACAGGAACGGTGACTTCGAAATATAAGCGCGCCGTGGATAAACTCAAAGAGGCGTTAAAGGAGGAAGATAAATGAAATCCTGGAAAAAGCGTTTGAATAAGGAATTCGACGCAATGGCGCCCGAAATGTCGAACGAGGTCCGTAACGCTCCGATAATTACGGGGCGCGAAGAACACAAGCGGGAGGAAAAATCCGCATATTCTGGATTTTCGAGCCGCAAAGCGGGCTTCTGGGGGCTTGCCGGCGTGGCTTGCGTGCTTGTCGCAGTATTCGTTTCTCTCGCCCTGGCGGGCGTTTTCGGCGGCGCGGAAAACAACGAAACTTACGTTTTCGCGCTCGAAATAAATCCCGGAGTCTCTTTTGTCACGAATGCGGAAGGGGAAGTGCTCGGCGTCAACGCCCTTAACGCGGACTCCGACGTCGTATTGTCCGATAAAAGCACTTTGGACGCAATAAAAGGCAAACCTCTTACCGACGCGGTGGTCGCGTATACGGACGCAGCAGCAAGACTGGGATATATAGATCTTAACGGAAGCGCGGGCGCGGTACGCGTGAGCGGAAGCGGAGACGGAGAAAAGGCGTTGCTTGCTTCGGCGGCGGAAAGCCTGCGCGGCTATTTCAAAGCCAAAGGCGCGTACGCGGTCGTAGCGGAAGAACTTATCGGCGTAGACGAAATGAGCGCCGTATTAGGCGTAAGCGGAGCGGAAACGACGAACGGGCTTTGCGAGATCATGCTCGGCGAGGCGGTGGCGTACGGCGAACGCATCGCAAGCGGCGTAAGCGGCGACGGACTTAAAGCCGTTCACGAAAGTTATATCGTGGATTCGCAATTATACGATTATATCACGACCGCGCTTACCGCGCATACCGAGGAATTCGTCCTTAACCTCGGCGCGCTGTGCGAAATAGGCGCGCTAAATCTCAGAATAACCTTCTCGAGAGACAATCCGAGCGCCGTGCTTACCGATTACTGGAGCGTGACGGAGAGATTCGACGAGGAAGATTTCAGCGACGAATTCAGAGCGCTTACCGACGAAATGAAGGCGCTTCTTACGGAGTATTCCGCTAATTTCGGCGCGGACATAACCTCCAAAGACGAATTCTACGACGAATTGTACGATTTTGCGGCGTTTGCGGGGGCGGAGCTCGAAGAACTGATATTCTCGCTCGCCTCCTCCGCGATAGAGAGCATAACCGACCCGGACGCCGTTTTCGAGGCGTTCGAGGAACTCGCGGCAACCGATCTCAAAGCGATTTTCGCATCTCTTACGCCGCAGGCGCTGTTAACTTCGCTCACGGAGTACCGCGGCATACTTTTGAGATCGGGAATAGATTTGGATTTTGCCGAAGCGTTGAAAAAGGTGCCCGCGACAATCGACGAATATCTCGGCGAGATGCGCTCCGTCGTAACCGCGATATTTGAGACGAGGACGGAGATATTCCGAGAGGGATACGACAGAGTGCGCGAAGCGCTCACGGACGAAGAATATTCCTCTTTCGTGGACGGAATAGTGCGTGAATACGGCTCGATAGAAAATTTTATAAAAAATTCGACGGCTTTGCAATAAAACGTATATCCTGCGGTGTTTAACGGTTAAATCACGAAAACGAAAAAGGAGACGTGAAAAAAATGAAAAAGAAAATTCTTATAGCGATATTGCTTTTGGCGGTGGCTTCGACTTGTCTGGTCGCCTGCACGAAAGACAAAGGCAGCGACGCGGAGAGTAACCGCGCTTACGTAAATCTCGACATAAATCCCGCAATCGAATTGATCGCCGACGGCGACAACGTGGTCACCAACGCGCGCGGCGAGAACGAGGACGGTCAGGTATTGCTGTATAACGAAACGGGAATAGTAGGCGAGAAACTCGACGTCGCCGTAAAGAAAATAATCGAATTGAGCGTCGATTACGGTTATCTCGACGAGGACAACAAAGCGGTGAGCGTGCTCGTTGCGGCTCAGGACTCCGTAAATACCGAGGCGATACAGAGCACCGTGGACGCGAGCATTACGGCTACCGCTTCCGCAAAAGGACTTACGGTCAGCGTCGACCACGAGGGCGCGTTCTCGCTTCTTAGGCGCATGGAGGAAGTCAAAGCCGAATATCCCGATAACGCCGCCGTGCAGAATATGAGCGTTCAGAAATTCAAATTAGCGCTTTCGGTATCCGAAACTTGCGGAATATCGATTGAGGCGGCTGCCGAAATCAACGACAAAGACTTAATCGAAATGCTTAAAAACGCGAGCGACAACATAGAGGAATTCGCAACGGACGCGTATGTGCGAGCCAAAGAATCCGCCTCTGCCGCATACGACAAAGCGGTGGGACTTGCGTTATGCGGGGTGTATTCCGAGTATTGCTACGACAGACTTATCACCGAACCTCTCACCGCATATTACGGGCTCGTGTATCAGATGTATTCGGCGGGCGCCGTGGGATTAGGGTACATAGCGAACATAGCCGACTACGCGGCTGATACCTTCGAATATCCGCTCGACGAAGCTACCGCGGAGCAAGTAGCCGCGATATTCGGTCTCGACTCTTGCGAGCCTTTGAAGAACGCCGACGGCGAAGTGACGCTCGCGAGCATCGAGAATTACGCCGATATTCTTTTCAAGAATTCCGAGGCGGGTAAGGAGCTCGAAACGGTGAAAAGCGAACTTGCGGCGGCTTTAAACGAAGTCGAAGCGGAAGTCAAAACCGAGATATACAAGCTGACCGACGAGCACCGCGAGCTGATAGAGCAAGCCGTTACGAGCGCGAAACTTATCGCGGACGGCGTCGAAGGTATGATTTCAGCGCTTCTCGACGACAATATCGAGGAGCAGTTGAGGACCTGTATAGCGGATATGCGCGCCGTTCTCACGGAGCTGAATACCGTTATGGCAAACGGCGAATTCAGCGTTGAAGGGCTTAAAACTTACGTCGAAAGACTTGACGGCAAAGCCGAAGAATACCGCGTGAAACTCGAAAACGAGCTAAGCGCGGAGGAAGTCGCGGAACTTAACGAGAAGAAGGCTAACGTCGGCGAAAAACTTACCGCGGAGAAAGAGAAAACGGAAGCCGCGATACGTGAAGCCGAGGAGCTCGCGAGGGCGCATCTCGCGGCGCTTAAAGAAGCGCGTAAAAACGGAGCCGAGGCTTAAACCGTTAAAGGAAGAATGATATATTCCGACCGCTCGTTACGGGCTTGCGCATAGCGCAAGCCCGTAATTTTTATATTTTCGCCGAGACTTTTTTTCTACGCGGGATTTTCGTTAAATCTACTTAAACGTATCCGAATATGCTTATTACGGTTGCGTAAAAGGTAAATCGGGTGATAGAATGTATATACAACGTCGCGAAAGCGCGGCGGTATTTCAGAGGGTAAGAATCGTATGTACATAGAGCCTTTTGCAGTCGAGGAATGGATGAACGCGTACGAGGGCGGCGCGAAATACAATATCGCGGAGACCTGCGCGGAATCGATGTCGGTGAAGGAGCTGCTCGCGCTTGCGGGAAAGGACGAAGGGGAGTTCATGCGCGAATTTCTTACTCACCGAGACTACGACCACATAAGCTCCGGTATGCTCGACGAGCGCGTCGCCGCATTGGCGGTTAAAAATAAAGACGCGATATTTGCGCGTAACCGCGGTATCGTGCGCGAAAACCTCGCCATACTCGACGAATGGATAAAAGGGGAGAGGAAATTCGGTTACGTCAAGCCTTCCGCGGGTACGACCGCGCTCGTCTATTATAATTACGATATTCCTTCATACCGTTTTGCGCGCGAGCTGTACGAGAGGGAAGGCGTGTTCGTTACTCCGGGAGACTGCTTCGGCGAGCCGAAGTGCTTCCGCATAGGGTACGCCTGCAACAAAAATACTCTCGTAGCGGGGCTGAAGGGCTTGAGCGCTTACGCTGAAACTTTGTAAACCGAGGATAACGCGCCGCTATGAAAAACGCTCCCGATTTTAAACGTACCAAACGCGCTTGCTTCTATACCTACGTCGCAATGTCGTCGGCTTTCGGCTTGCCGCCCCTTCTTTTCGCCACGTTCCGCGATATGTACGGTATTTCGTATACTCTCCTCGGAACGCTCGTGCTCGTAAATTTCCTTACGCAGCTTTCCATCGATTTGATATTTACTTTTTTCCATAAAAAATTCAATCTGAAAGTTACCGTGCGAGTCATGCCGCTGCTTACGGCGGCGGGATTATGCGTGTACGCGCTCGCGCCGACGTTTTTCCCCGAGCAAGCGTATATAGGTCTTCTGATAGGGACGGTGCTGTTCTCGGTGTCGGCCGGTCTCAGCGAAGTGCTGTTGAGCCCCACCGTCGCGGCGATTCCTTCCGATAACCCCGAACGCGATATGAGCGCGCTTCACTCGCTCTACGCCTACGGGCTCGTCGGCGTTATCCTTCTGAGCTCGCTTTATCTCAGGCTTTTCGGTACCGCCAACTGGATGTATCTTACGCTGTTCTGGGCGGCTCTGCCGATAGTTTCTTTCGTGCTATTCGCTTTATCGCCGATGCCCGAAATAAAGATGGAGCAACCCGCTTCGGGCGAAGCCGTCAAAAAAAGAAATATCGGTCTTATGTTGTGCGTAATATGTATTTTCCTCGGCAGCGCCGCGGAAAATTCCATGACAAACTGGATATCCGTCTACGCCGAAAGCGCCCTCGGCATCCCGAAACTGTGGGGGGATATTTTCGGAATGGCGCTGTTCGCGATACTTCTCGGCGCGGGAAGATCGCTGTACGCCAAATTCGGTAAAAACATTTCTTTGATGCTGCTTTGCGGAATGGGCGGAGCGGCGCTGTTCTACATTGTGGCGGGACTCTCGTTGAACAGTACGGTGGCGATGATAGCCTGCGTGCTCGTAGGTTTATGCACTTCAATGCTTTGGCCGGGCACCCTCATACTTATGGAGGAGAACCTTCCGCGCTCCGGAGTGGGCGCGTACGCGTTGCTCGCGGCGGGAGGGGACTTCGGCGCGGCTGTAGCGCCGCAGCTCGTGGGCGTAATAGTGGACGCGGTGTCCGCAAGCGGCTTTGCCGCAGAATATTCCGCTTCGCTTTCGCTCACCGCCGAACAGATAGGCATTAAAGCGGGCATACTGTCGGCGGCGTTTTTCCCGTTGATAGGCGTGGCGGTGCTGATTATAATAAGAAGATATTTCCGCAAAAAACAGAACGGTACTGCGGCGGAGCCCGACATACCGGAATGATTGCGCCGTAAGCCACGCAAAGCCGCTCTCACGCGCGCAAAGCGCGGCGCACGAAAGCGCGTTTAAGTAAAAAAGGACCCCGACGTCGTCGGAGCCTTTACGATATTTGCGAAAGTTAGGTTTATTTGCTGCGATTTATTTCGGTAAGAGCCTTTTTCGCAATGATCATAGCGCCTGCGCCGAGCGCGAACGCGCCTGCCGCGATATAAACTTCGCTGCCTACGCTTGCCGCGTACGCCACGATGAGAAGTATGCCCGCCACGAGCGCGAAAAGAATCATGCAAATAATGATGACCTTACGCAGAGTAAGTTTGCCGC
>CALVOD010000089.1 GCA_944350065.1 uncultured Clostridia bacterium | reverse complement strand
GCTTTGAGGTTTTCGAATTTTATCGATTGCGTTTCGTTGTTGATGAGCCTGTTGAAATTCTGATAGCTCAATCCGAGGCGGAAAAATCTATTACGCAAGTTCGCCTCGACGATTTATAGATCGCGGGGCGTTTTTTCGGGATAGAATTGACTTTAAGCGTCTTTTGCGATAGAATAGGTAAAGAAAAACGGCTCGCATTACGCAAGCCGTTCTGGCAGGGGAGACGCGACTCGAACACGCAACCGGCGGTTTTGGAGACCGCTGCTCTACCAATTGAGCCACTCCCCTATAACGAACATTGTCATTATACATAAACAGCATAAATATGTCAATTATATTTCGTAAAAAGGAGCATATATGAAATACAAACTCGGATTCATCGGAGCAGGTGTCATGGCGGGAAGCATTCTCGACAGGATCGTAGCGACGGATAAACTTAAAGATCACGGACTCGAGCCTTCCGACGTCGCCGTATTCGATCTCGACGAAGCAAAACGCAGAAAATATTCCGATATGGGAGTATCCGTAGCCGCAGGTTCCGAGGAATTGCTCGCGGAATGCGAGAGCGTGCTTTTGGGCGTTAAACCGCAATTCTATGCGGACATACTCAAGTCGGCGCCCGCAATTAACGTAAAAAACGTCATATCCATAATGGCGGGTGTAAAAATATCCACGTTACGCCGTTATTTCGCACCCGAAACGGGTATCACCCGCGTAATGCCGAATACTCCGTGCAGAATAGGTAAAGGAATAGCCGCGGTGACCTTCGACAATACCGACGAAGCCACCGAAACGCTCGTCAAAGGTCTGCTCGGCGTATGCGGCGAAGTTATCGTGCTTGCGGAATCGAAGTTCGACGCCGTGACGAGTATCAGCGGATCGGGACCCGCGTACGTATTCATGTTCGCCGACGCGATGGTGCGCGCGGGCGTTGAGGGCGGCTTGAACGTAGAGGAGAGCAGGGCGCTTGCTTTGGCTACAATAGAAGGAAGCGCGGCGTTTGCGAGCGCTGCGGGCGAAGATCTCCTCACCATGACCGACAAGGTATGCAGTAAAGGCGGCACGACCATAGAAGCGGTTGACGTATTCCGCGCGAAAGACCTCTACGGCACCGTATCCGAAGCGATAGGCGCTTGCAGAAGGAAGTCCGAACTTCTCTCCGAAAAGCTGTAAATTTATGAAGAAAGTCGATATTTATACCGACGGAGCCTGTAGCGGCAATCCGGGAGCGGGCGGCTGGTGCGCTATCCTTATATATAAAGGCATAGAGAAAACTCTTGCGGGAGGCGCGAGTGAAACAACCAACAACCGCATGGAGATGACCGCAGTCATTGAAGGGCTACGCGCGTTGCGCGAGCGGTGCGAAGCTACGGTTTACAGCGATTCCGCATACACCGTTAACGCTATAAACGAAGGCTGGCTTGACTACTGGATGTCTCATAACTGGCGTACGCGGGATAAAAGCGACGTCAAAAACGTAGATCTCTGGCAAGCCCTTATCGCCGAAACGCAAAAACACGTCGTCAGGTTTGTCAAAGTCAAAGGGCACAGCGACAACGCATACAACAACCGTTGCGACGAAGTCGCGCGCGGGGAAATAAAGAAACTTACTACCAATAAAGACTGAAGCGACTGGGAGCACATTTTGCATTTGGTATCCGAATTTGAATATAAGAAGCCGTAAGCGAACGCTTACGGCTTTTTGATATTTTTGATATTATTTCCTATGTATTTATTTCTTGAGGTGGTAATTCCCGGAGCGGTAGAGGAGCCCGTATATCAATACCGCTATGGGTATCAGCGCCGCTATCATTACAGGTATGTAGGCGGAGCCTTTGGTAAAGTCGACTTTGAGCGACGGAGCGATGAGCGCTATTATCATGGATATACCCGATATCACTATGAACGCTATAAGCGCGTAAGTGACCGAAGTCCCGAGATTAAACCGCGCTTTTATTCGCTTGGTTGGGTTTATCGCCCAGACGATAAACGGAAGGGCGGGAAGTAGCAATCCTACAGCCGCAATCGCGATACATACGCCGATATTCATCGCGAAACTGTCTATCGCTATCACCATTATCAGAACTTCGATAACGAGCACGAGATAGGTGAGTAGCATCGTGTCGCGCATCAGCTTATTGCTGTACACGAATTTCATATAATAGAAATTGGACGCATTCGCCTTGTTGTAAGGCTTCAGATTGAAACCTTCCTCGTAAAGAGCTTGTTTGAGATCGCCGAAATGGCGCGCTCTGCCCTGACTGTCTATGTCGCGCTGTTCCGCTTCGTTGATAACCGCGGCGGCAGCAGCGGGCGCGGGTTGCGCCTTCGGCTCGTCAACGCGGAAAAGCGCGCTCAACGCCTCCCTGTAATGCAATCTTTCGTCAGGCTCCGCCGTGGTGCGCATATTGCGATAGTCATCTTCTCTCGCTTCCCGTTTGGGCTCGAGTTGCGGTTTAGTCTGCATTTTATCTGCGGACATAGTGGTATATGTGAACATACTTCTGTCCGGAGCGGCAGGGCGGTCAGGGGCTTCGGAATACCCGTAAGCCGCGTCACTTGCGCCGTTACGCGGCGTACCGTACGAAGCGGGAGCGGGGGGCGCGTCTTCATCGTCGCTTATCAGCATACGCCTCGACGCGAATTCTCCGATTTGCAGCCTTTTGCTCGCCGCTATCTGTTGCTCTTTGATGCGCAGAAGCTCCTCCTCGTCGTATACGTCGGGCTTTTCTTCCGCAATCGTAGTCGCTTGCGCCGCAACGGCGGGCGTTTCGCTTACCGTTTCCGAAACGGGAGGAACCACGGGTGCAAAAAGGGGAGAGACGTAAGGCGTTTCCTCTCTGCTTTCGGCAGTTGTACCAGGTGTCGAGGGCGACTCCGTCGTTGCGGGCGCTGCTGCCGTTACCGTCGGCGCTACGGAAGTTTCTTCTTCCTCGTCCTCACCGTTTATAAAGCCCTCGCCGTTGTCGTATACACGTACGCGACGCGTGAGAGGGCGCAGCTCGCTCGGATTGAACGGAGCTTCCACAGTGCGTAAATCTATTTCTTTATCGCTTAAAAGCCTGTTAATTATCGTTCTCGAAAACTCCCATTCCCGCTGATCCTGCTCGAGAGTGGCTCTGCCTTTCTCGGTAAGGCGGTAATACCTTCTCCGTCCGCCTTGCGTTTCGTCGCCGTAATAGGAGGTAATGAAGCCTTGTTTCTCCAGTCTCTTGAGACAGGAGTACAAAGTCGGTTGCTTGATTTCGTATCGACCTTCGCTGAGATCGGATATCATATCCAGTATCTCGTATCCGTAACGGTCGCGTTGCATCAATGCGTTAAGAATAATTGTGTCTACGTGTCCGCGTATAAGTTCGGTATTGACTGTATCCATATTCCTTTACTTTGCTTCCTACGACTAATCGGTTTACTTTATATTCGTGCGCACGAGACCGATTACTATTCCGAGTATCGCCACGTCCGTGGGATAGAGGTCCGGCATATATCTGTTCTCGGGGTGCAGGCGCACTCTGCCGTTTTCGTTAAAATATCTTTTGACGGTAGCGGTTTCGCCGTCTATAAGCGCAGCGACTATCTGACCGTTGCGGGCGGTATCCTGCTTCTTCACGAGTATGAGATCGCCGTCGTTGATACCGACGTCTACCATACTTGTACCGATGACGGTAAGCATAAACACTTCCTTCCCTTCGCAGTTGAACAGATTGTTCGGCAAAAGGAAGTTGTCCTCGCATTCCTCATAAGCAAGTTTCGGAGTTCCCGCGGTTATGGAGCCGACGAGAGGGACGTTTGTCATATCCTTCGGTATCCTGCGATCGGAAGAAATTTCGATACCGCGGCTTTTGAGACGGTTGATCTTCAGTTCGCCCGCGTCTTCGAGCTTCTTCAGATAATAAGCGGCGCTCGAAGTGGACTTTATATCGAACTCGACGCAAAGCTCCCGAATCGTAGGGGGGTAGCCTCGATCCTCTATAGTGTCGCAAATGAAATCGCGTATTTCTTCGAGTCGTTCCTTCAATTCGTAGTTCTTAGTCATTTTCCCGTGCTCCCTTAAATATTATAATATATCGGTTTGGCTTATTCAACGATGGGCGCGCATAAATAGTTCCCACCGAATATATTCTATCATTATTCCTTAATTTTCGCAATAGATTAGAACAAAATTTACGAACATTTATTCGTAAATCTTACAAATTAGAAAATTTTTCATAGTATTCACGGGTGCGAAACCGACGTTTAAAGCGATTTAGGTCAATTTTTCTTATGCAGTACGACTTTAGTCGAAGCCTCGCGTTTGATGTCTTCGTCGATGGCTGCGTAATGCTTTTTCGTGGTGTTTACGTCGCGGTGTCCGAGCACTTCCGCGACCATATATATATCCTTGGTCTCACGGTAAAGTCTGGTGCCGTAAGTAGAACGCAGTTTGTGCGGCGACACGCCCTTGAGCGGGTTAGCGGTAGATGAATATTTTTTGACAAGATTTTCGACGGCGCGCACGGTGATGCGTTTATTCTGCAACGAAATAAACAGAGCGTCCACGTCGGAATACAGTCCCGCTTTCAATAACCTTTCCTGCCGCCACGGAAGATAGAGTTCTATAGCGTCGCGCACTTCCTCCGAGAAATACAGTACGGTCACGTTGCCGCCTTTGCGGGTCACCCTGAAGGCGAGGTTTTTGAGATCAACGTCGTCTACGTTGAGTCCCACGCATTCGCTTACACGGATGCCGGTGCCGAGCATAAGAGTTACTATCGCGATATCTCTATCGCGAGTATTTAAATTATATTTGTCGCGGAATTCGCTGCCGAATTTTTTCTCCCGCTCGACTACGTCGAGCATCACGTCCACTTCTTCGTCGTCCAAGCGGATAATGGCTTTGTCGTGGAGTTTGGGCGTAGCGACTTTGCTTGCCACGTTTTCCTTGAGCTTATCCTTATTATAGAAATATTTGAACATCGAACGTATCGAGCTCAATTTACGCGCCTTGGCTTTTTCGCCGTTGCGGTAGGGCTTGCCGTTGAACGAATAAAAGGACAGATATCTCAAAAAATACTCGATCTCCGACGAAGTCACATATCGGTCTAAGTCGTCAAGAGTTATTTCGGTAATGTCTTTCCCGATAAATCCGCGTACTTTGTGAACGAGAAAATCGAAAAATATCATAAAATCGGTCGCATAATTCAATTTGGTGAGGATAGAAGTTCTCATATCCACGCCCGTGAAGTATTCGCCGCAAAAATAGGGTAATTTATCCAACATTTCGTTGAATTTGATATATTTTTCTTCAGTGAACTGATCGTAATAAGAAGTCTTTGCCATATTCGTATTATATCATATCTATTCGCAAAAAACAATACAAAATATAATAAAGCAAAATTTCCGCAAGCGAACCTAAGGGCACCCGTTTTAAACGGTAAACACAGATTGGCGCATATCCTTATATATATCAATATAATAATATCGAGCGGCATCAAGAGAAAACGAGACTACTTAAAAGGAAAGTTTAGCGATTTACAATACGCAAAGACCGCCCGAAAATTCGGGCGGTCAGAGGAGAAGTCTACGCTAAAAGGTCAACGTTCTTCTCTGTCTACGCGCATTCGCCGTAGCTTCCCTTTTTGGGGGCTGATGACCAAATACAGTATAGCATTGGAGTCTGTTTG
>CALVOD010000088.1 GCA_944350065.1 uncultured Clostridia bacterium | reverse complement strand
ACGCAATTCTGGAAAGCGCCCTCGTCTATCGTTTTCACGCTTGCGGGAAGCACGAAGTTTTTGTTGCTGCCCACGCTGCTGAAAGCGTAACGTCCTATCGTAGTAACGGGCAGTCCGTCTATTTCCTCGGGTACTATTATCTCGAAAGAGGTGGCTTTGCCTTCATCGGTAAGCCCCGTAACGGTCACCGACTCCCCGTCGGAAGAATATTTGATTGCGCGCGCGTAACGCGCGTATACGGTAATACCTTCGTAACGCAGATAACTTTTGTTCGCCACGAATTTTTCTCCGCCGTCGGGCTCGGTGTACCAGCCCGCGAAAATATATCCCGCCACGCCGTATTGCCCTTCCGCGGTGCCGTTCATATCGGCGTCGAGCGGCGCTTCGGGGATACTTCCGTAAACCACGTTTACCGTTTTGACTTCTTCCTCGCCCTCGGGAAGGGTGCACGCGCTCATATCGAAATTGACGGTGAACGAGGGCGCCACTCTCACGGTCACCTGATTATCGACGGTTATCGTGAGTTTCCTCGTCTCGGAGCCGACGGTATACCTTACCTCCGTTACGGAGACGGTGAATTCGCCCTCTTTCAAAGAAGTCGTCTGATCCCTTAAATAAATGCTGGCGGTATCGGAACCCTTGCCGAAATCCTCGGACTCAATCTCCTCACCGTTGTAAACTATCGATTTAACGGAATACTTCGCGACGTTGTTGAGGTTGATCTCCACGTCGTAGCTCTCGGTGATGCCGTTCATGACTTCGAGACAGACGTTGCCTTCCGAATCTTCGTTCAACCCGTTCAACGCGGGTATCACCTTTATGCTGTGGAAAGTAAGCGCGGTTGTCTTGTCCGTGCCCGAGTCTGCCCCGTTCCCGCACCCTGCGAAAACGAAACACGCCGCTGCCAGAATTATTACGGTAATAATAAGTAATCTTTTCATATTTTCTCCGGATAGGTATTGTATAGGTATCCGAACGTCGGTTATCGGTCACCCCTTGTCGTTTATTTTATTCTCCGCTTTTATCCTTTTTCTTCTTGACGACGAGTATCGCAACCGTAACGGCAACACCGATAAGCACTACGCCGCCCGCGACCGTTCCGCCGATTATCCACTTCTTTTTCGCTTCCTCGCTCATCGTCACCGTGATACCGCCGTGAGAGCCGTTACCGGGCGCGGAAGGCTCGGAGCCGTCCGTATTTCCGCCCTGCCCGTCGCCGTCGTCCTCGCCCGGAACGGACGGAGTTTCGCTATCGGGTTCTTGCACGGTCACGTTTATCGTACGAGTGAAAAGCAAGTCCGCCACAAGCCGCACCTCTATACGGTACGTGCCCGATTCGCTTATCGCATATTCGTTCTCCGTCACGGCTTCGCCGTTTACGTACATATACACCGCCCCTATAAGTTCGGGCGCGATGTTTACGTTCAGCACATAGGAGTGTAACGCCGTTATCTCCGTTACGACGTCGGGCGCTATTTCCGAAATATCCGTTTCGTCCTCGGCGGAAGGATCTTTGCCTATTATGCCGAAGGCGCTTTCCGCGTCCACATAGGTAGTGAACGTGTACGCAATGTTCTTAACCGCGTTAAAGTTTGCGGAAACGGGTTTGAATTCTATCGAGTAAGTGTGTTTTCCGTAGACGAGGCTTTGCGGGGGAGTACGCACGCTGAAGCCGAAAGTTCCTTCCACTTTTTCGCCGTTGAAGTAGGCTTCCGCCGTAGTTATGTCGGCTGCCGACAATTCGTATCCCGCTACATACGGTATAGCCTGCGGCTCGCTCACCCTTATTTCGGGAGTTGCCGCCGCGATAACGACCTTCACGGTAAACGATTCCGAGATATAGCCTTCTGCGGACAACGTGACCGTTACGGTATATTCTCCCTTGTCTACGGGGCGCGACGAATATGTTATCGAGACTTGCGTATCGGACGGAAGACCGCTTACGGGAATTTCGGCGGGGCTTCCCGTATAAGTCGCGTTCACGTCGCTCACGACCACGTCCTCGGGAAATTCCTTATAATCCACCGTAAGCTCTTTAGCTTCGGCGTTCTCCTTCTCCGCTATGTAATCGTCATACGTTTCTCCGCCGTCGTTTACTTTAATTTCCGCAAACACCGCGAACGCCGCGGGCACGGAAGAATCAAAGCCGGGCACCGAGTAAGTTATTTCGAGCGTATCCGTAACGAAAGGCGCGTATCCGTCCGTAAATTCGATATCGAACGCGGCAGGCGCCGCTTCCCCGAGATAAACAGTCGCGGGCAGCACGCTGTACTTCACCGTCGCGGGAAGAACGGTAACGGTGAATTCCCTCAGCTCCTCTTTCACATAATAACAGTTGACTTGACCGTCGGGCGTGTTTTCCAAACGCACGGCTTCAGCCGTGAGAGTGTAAACTCCCGCATGTTTCAATTCACCCGAATAGGTTATGTTTACCTGCAGATTGTCGATAAAATCCGCCGGAGATTTGTTCACGAACTTAATGTCGAACGCGGCGGGCATTTTCAAAGCGGCTCCGGAATAAACGTATTCCGACGCGAATCCGACGATCTCTTTATTATCCCCGCTGCCTTCCTCTTTGACTTTACTCCAGTCGAAAGAGACTTCGCAGGGCTTGATCTTAACCGCTTTCTCTGCGCCCGTAACCGTGAAGCGCACGGTAACCACGCCGTTAACCGTAAGCGGATCCGCTGCGAATATATCGTATTCGTACGGCACGGGATAGGTTTTTTCCGTATCGATATAGTAAACGATGTTTTCCGTCCTCATCTCTCCGCCGAGCTCGAATTCGCTCGCCAGCGTTAAATCGGGTTTGTCTTTTCCGCTCTTTTTGTACAATTCGCCGAAAATATATTCCGCCTGCGGCTTATTGGAAAAATCTATCGTCACTTCGGCGGCTTTTATCGTGAATTTCTTCTCCGCGCTTACGCCCGAATCGAATATGTAATTAGGGTTGAGCGAAGTGACCGTAACTATGTATTCTGCGGGTAATTCCGCACTTTCGGCGCATTTAGCGCCGAACGAAACCACGTCGCTCGCGATCACACCTTCCGTAGCGAGCGCGTTGAACATATCCGCGATTTCGGCTTCCGAATAAGGCGCGCCTTTATATTCCGCGGCGGGCAATTCCTCGACAAACGACACCGTGAGCGGCAGTATCTCGAAAGAAACGCCCGCGCCGCTATTCCAGGCGGTATAATTTACCGTGGTCGGCGTCAGCTCGAGGCTTATGTCCTCTACAAGCACCGCGTCTTTGAATACTATCGCTTCGGAGCTTTCGTAATCGTGACGGACGCCGTTTACGTCGGTAACCGTGTAGCTGTATTTAATGATATACGAGGCGCCTTTACCCAATTCCGCGGGATTAAACGCTATGACGAATTCGCTTCCGTCGTAGTTGCGGCGCGTTCCGTCCGTAAGTATTGCCGACGAACCCGAATGCGTAACGTACAGCCCGCTCAATACGGTTTCCGCCGGATCGATATAGAATTCCAAAGTCTCGTGATATGCGTAGAATTCGTCCGTTTCGGATATTTTAAGCTCCACGCAATACGCATTGACGTATGCGCCGTTGTTCTTGGGATTAGCGTCGGCGGGTACTCCGACGAACGGCGTTTTCACGCCGCCCGAAAGCGTATAGTATTTAGGATATCCTTCGTCGAAAACAAGGCTTTCGCCGTTGAAGTCGAGCTCCACAGCCGCCCCGGTGTACGTATAATATCTTTCCATATTTACAACGTGCTCACGCTTGCCCACGGTGATGAAGGCTTCCTTCGAGGATACGGTCAGAAGGTAATTCCCTACCGTGTTTTCCCCCGTCAGCGCGAGCCTCACGGGAAGTACCGAGCCCGCTTTGGTCACGTTTTTGACGTAATCGCTCCCTATCGAATAATCTCTGCCCGCCACAAGGTTTTCGAGATAATTTTCCACTTCCTCGCCGCCGTCGGTGCGGTACGCTTTAACCTTGTATTCGGCGTCGAAACCGTAATTGACGTAAACGTTTTCCGCTTCGAGAGTTACTCCGAGCGGCGTTACGGTAAGCGTCCTTAAGGATAACGTGACGCTATTGTAATTGAGACTCGAAATTTTCAACGTCACGCTCAAGCCCGAATACACCCCCGCGTCGACGAACGCAAAGGGCTCCGACTGCGTTTGCGCGGTTCCCGCGTAAACGTACGTCAACGTATAGGTATAAGCGGTTTTGTCGCCCGGAGCGAGCTTTATCTTGGAGGTGTCGAGCGCAAGGGAGTGGCTCTTACCGTCGTAAACGACGGAAAGGTCTTCGAACCCGCAAGCCGTCACGTCCGGATCGGCGGCATACACCTTGAACGCCGCCTCTGCGCCCTCCGTCAAAATGTAATTCGAGTTGACGGTCGCGTTTACAATCTTAACTTTTACGGTATAAGTGCCCACGTTGTTGCCGGGAACGTAAGCGGTTTCGTACGAAAGCCCGCCACCGAACATCGCCGTAGTGGCTTCCACGCCCATTTCGCTGTTGTAGCTTACCGAGGGAAGGCTTCCGTAGTAGGTTATGCTGCTTGAGCTCAGATACGGGGATACCGATACCGTTTTGCGCGCTATGTAGAACTTTATGTCGCGCGTATAAACGCCGTAATTGGGAACGCTGACGTAAAATCTCAAAGTATACACGCCCGCCTCGAGGAATGAAGCGGGTTTTGTACCGGGCAAGCCCTCCTCACCGTAACGGTTGAAAGAAAGCAGCTCGTACGAATAATTTGCGCCGTAATGCTCGAAATCGACAAGATAGAAATTGTTCTGAGCAACGGTCAGCGCGTTTCCGCTGTAGACGGGCGCTTCGGATTCGTTCAATCCGCCCGCCTCGGAAGCTATCTGATACGCGCCGAGATCGAGCGTGCCCTCCGTAACGGAATAAGCGAATTCGAGCGTTACCGCCGTACTCATAATGGTAGACGACACGTTGACGACGAGGGCGTAATCGCCTATATCGTACAGCATTCCGTCGTCGTAAACCTCGCCGTTAAAGAATAATTGCGAGGAAACGCCGTCGTATGCGAGCGGATCGGTGCTCGTTACGGGGCGCGTGAAGCCGAGCGCTTCGAAAGAGCTACCGAGGGAGGCGAGCGCGAGGTCGCCGTACATATCGTAAACGCTTATCCCGTACGGCACGGCGCTGTAAGCGAAGCTCGCCACCGTAGCCGAAGCCGAGTCGAGAGTAACGGTACCGCTTACCCAAAGATATTTATTCGCTACCCTGAATTTGAAAACTACCCCGGGAGAGGAGCCGAGATTGTCGGAAGTAAGTTCTTTTTCGCCCGCCGAGGTCACCGAATACCACGAATACTTCACCGCCTCTCCTTCGGTCTGCATTATGTACTCGAAAAGTTCTTCGGGGATATTCGCGTTCACTATGTCTTCGAATATGCCGGTAGGCAACGTGCCGACTCCGTCGGGCAGTTTATAATAGTAGGTTCCGCCGACTTCGACGAGATCGTACTCCGAGCCTTCGAACACGCCGTCGCTTGCCGAAGCCCCTCTCAATACGGCGCTTTCGGAATAAACTATGCTTCCGTATTTGCGCTCAACCGAAGTAAGCGCGGGCGAAAGCGAGGTCACGCCCTTGTACGTAACGTTATCCTCGGGAAATACGAGCACGGGAATATCGCTCTCCGCGCCGCCTATGAAGCCCCAGCTCACGGAGCTTGCGAATTTCCAGCCCGTGGAATACACGGGCGCGCTCGTGTGAGTTAATTTATCGGTTGTTTTTACGGTAACGAGCGAGGTAATATCCGTATCTTCGGATACGG
>CALVOD010000087.1 GCA_944350065.1 uncultured Clostridia bacterium | reverse complement strand
GACGAGATAGGAGGCTGAACGGTGCGCAAAGTGGCTTTGGACGTAGGAGACGTCAGAATAGGAATAGCGACGAGCGACATAATGGGCATAATAGCTTCAGGCTACGAAACATACGTGCGTAAAGGCGGCGACGCCGATTACGAATATATAGCCGCTTTTCTGAAGGCGCACGACGCCGACGAAGTGGTGGTGGGACTTCCCGTCAACATGGACGGCACGGAAGGACCGCGCGCGGAGCTTACCCGCGCGTTCGCGGAAGAACTCAAAAATCATATCGGAGCCATCCCCGTGAAGTTTCAGGACGAACGCCTTACCACCGTGCAGGCGGAGCGAATGCTTATACAGGGCGGCGTGAGGCGCGACAAGCGCAAAATGGTGATAGACAAAGTGGCGGCGACGCTCATTTTGCAGGCATATCTCGATTCCCGCCGCTGAGGAAAAGTCGCGCGAAACAACGGAGCAACTTTACGTTAACCGTAACCGAGACGGCGCAAACGGAAATACCGAACGGCGAATATAAATTCAAACATTAAAACTTATAAATATCCGAAATTAAAGGAGACGACTTATATGAGCGAAAAAGAAAAAGACAAGAACCTTAAACCCGACGAAATAGAGGACCTCGAGGAAGACGAGGAAGTCATCGTTCTCGTCAACGAAGAAACGGGTGAAGAAGCGGAATTTTCGCTTCTCGCGATGCTCGAAGTGGGCGAAAAGACTTACGCATATCTCGAGCCGGTGGAAGCGCTCGAGGGCTTCGAGGAGGGAGATCTTCTCATCAACGAAGTACAATGGGACGACGACGGTAACGAAAGTTTCCTGCCCGTTGAGGACGACGAGGAGATAGAAGCGGCGTTCGCCGCGTTTGACGACGAGTATTTCAAGCGTTACGGCGTTCACTGCGACGGCAGCGATGAGGAGTAGCGCCGTCCGCCGCATTGCGGCAATCGTATTGCTCGTCGCGACGTTGATTTTAACCGCGACGGCTTTCGGCTGTAAAGAAAAGGAGAACGACGATATGAATAAAACCCCCGTAGCGACTTTCGTAATCAAAGCGCAGAACGGCGAATCTCTTACCGTGCGTATAGAGCTTTATCCCGACAAAGCGCCGTTTACGGTAGCTAATTTTACCGAGCTTGCCAATTCCGGTTTCTACGACGGACTTACCTTCCACAGAGTGGTTCCCGGCGGCTGCCTGCAGGGAGGCGGTTACAAAATTGTCGATACCGGCAACGGGCTTTCGCTCGATTATCCGGACGGCGAGCCTGAGCCTATTAAAGGCGAATTCGCTTCCAACGGCTGGACTGCGAACGATATCAAGCACGAAGCGGGCGTCATCTCCATGGCGCGCACCTCCGACCCGGACTCCGCGACTTCGCAATTTTTCATTTGCGTGGGCAGTTATCCGAGCTGGGACGGCGAATACGCCGCTTTCGGCAAAGCCGTAGACGAGGAAAGCCTTAAAAACGTAGCTACGCTCGGCAAAAGCTCTTACGTCAACGCGGGAAGCGGCTTTTCCACTTTGCCTTATCCGCTCGTTTCGATAGTCAGCGTGAGAGTGGAGTAATTCTTAGCCCTTCGATCGCGATTCGCGGTCGTCAGTGAAAATATCCGGGGAAATAAGTATGCGCTTTTCGCTTGAGGAAATAATTTTTTAAGGTAAACGGCGCATTTCCCCCTTGAAAACGCGCGCGATATGTGTTATCGTATATGTGTATGAACTCGTCAGTAAAATCGGTAGGGATATTTATTTCCGTCGCGGCGGCGCTCGTCGCAATATTGTGTTGCGTATTTTTGTGCGCTGCGCAGCCCGCTCCCGACGCCTTTGCGGCGAATGCGGAAGGGGAATATACCTTCGAAGCCGATTACAGCAAGCTCGACGTTCCGTATAACGCGAAGCAACAGCCGATTTCCGTTACCGTTAAACAGAACGGCGTTGCGCTCGCCGAGGACGCGTATACGGTGACCTACACCTGCCCCGAACTCGAAGATTACGCTTCGGGCAGCACCGCAGCTCCCGTAAAAGCCGCCGCATATTCTGCGGTGGTTTCCGTCAACGGAGTATCGGGAGAGGGTACCTTCGCCGAATACGAGTACGTCATTTCGCCCAAGCCCCTCGAGCTCGAAGTCAGCGGTTCCTCCTCTTACGCCTATAACGGCGCGAGCTTCAGCCGTAACGTGTCGCCGCTCGGTATCTGCGCGGGAGACGAGAACGCCGTTAACGTAATAGTCACTTATACCGGCGCTTTCCACTCGCTCGCCGCAGGCGAGCGCCCCGTTGAAGCGGACACCTACGCGATGAGTTTTTCGGTGGACAATCCCAACTACAAAGTGGGCTCGGTTACCGACAGTTCGGGCGAGAAATCGCTCACGATCACCAAGCGCACCCTCGTAGCCAAAGCGGACGACGTTTCCGTAACGGAGGGCAGAGAGCCCGCGCTTACGGTAACCGTTACGGGTTTCGTCAATAACGAGGACGTTTCCGTTATCGACGAAATGCCTTCGGTAAGGACTACGGCGACGGAGGTAGGCGTGCATACCGTGACGCCTTACGGCGGTAAAGCGGATAATTACGATTTCACTTACGAGCCCGGAACGCTCACCATCAATTCCCGTACCGCTTCGGGTTCCGTGGAGTCTTCCGCGGTTACAATAGCTTTCGAAGGCGTATTCGCGCCCAACACTTCTTATACCGGCAGAATAATCGATACCGACGGAGAGGAAGGAAAGAATATCGACGACACCGTCAACAAATACCGTATGGCTAATTTCACGGCGACTCCGGAGCATATTTTCGCGATAAGCGCCGTGAGCGGCGGTATGCGTCAGGATTCGCTCAAAGAGGGCGAGGAAGGCAGGATAGAATACGCTACCCTCACTTTCCATAACGTTACTCTCGATTCTTCCAAAGAATATTTCATCGTATTCATGGACTCGCAGGGCGGCGTTACGAAAATAACCAATTACGAATACGTCAACGGCACCCTTAAATTCAACGCGTACGCCGCGGAAGGCACCGTCATCGTTTACCGCGATTCGCAGACGCTCATCGTGTGGATGATAATCGCCGGCGCGGTAGTGCTGTTCTTTATACTGCTTCTGATAGCCTCCAAGGTCAGTTATTACAACGACAAAAAGGACCTCGAAGCGGCGAAACGCCGTCGTAAAAAGAACAAGAGCGGTTACCGTTGGTAAATTTTGCCGGCGGATCGCGCCGCGAAACGGTATTTATATTAAAAATATAAAATATTTAGCTCGAAAGTATTTGCAAAATATACTTCCGATATGATATCATATCATACGCCATAACGCACCCGTGCGGAGCGTAGAGCGGTTGCCTATAAGGTCGCCCTTCGCGAAGAAGTACGGGGAGGAATAAAAACACAGGAGGATTTACAAATGGCAGTTGTCACAATGAAGCAGCTTCTCGAAGCGGGCGTCCACTTCGGACACCAGACCAAGAAATGGAATCCCAAAATGGCGAAATATATTTATGACGCCAGGAACGAGATCCATATCATCGACCTTCAGCTCACCGTCGACCTCATTGAGGAAGCGTATAAATTCATACACAAGACGGTATCCGAAGGCAAGAGCGTACTTTTCGTCGGTAAGAAGAAGCAGGCGCAGGACGCTATACAGTCCGAAGCCGAGCGTTGCGGAATGTTCTATATGAACCAAAGATGGTTGGGCGGAACGCTTACCAATTTCCAGACCATCCGCACCCGTATCGACAAGCTGAACAAACTCAACCAGATGGAAGCCATCGGCGAATTCGAACTTCTTCCCAAGAAAGAGGTCATCAAGCTGAAGGCTGAGCGCGACACCCTCGAGAAGAACCTCGGCGGTATCAAGAACATGCGTACGCTTCCCGGCGCCTTGTTCGTAGTCGACCTCAAGATAGAGCATATCGCGGTTAAAGAAGCCCGTGCGCTCGGTATTCCGATCGTAGGTCTCGTGGACACCAACTGCGATCCCGAACTCGTCGATTACGTTATCCCCGGCAACGACGACGCTATCCGTGCCGTCAAGCTCATCGCGAGCATCATAGCCGACGCGGTTATCGCCGCTAAAGAAGGCACCGAATACGTAAGCGACAAAGACGCAGAACCCGTAGAAGCTGCCGAGACCGCCGAAGCGGAGAGCGCAGACGAAGGCGCGGACGCATAAAGAAAAATCAGGAGAGGTAAAATATATGGCATTCACAGCGAAAGACGTACAAGAATTGAGACAGCGCACCGGCGCGGGAATGATGGATTGCAAGAAGGCGCTCGAGGCTACCGACGGTAACGCCGAGAAAGCGACCGAATGGCTCCGCGAGAAAGGCATCGCCACCGCCGCGAAGAAAGCGGGCAGAATAGCCTCGCAAGGCGTAGTGGATTCTTATATTCACATGGGCGGCAAAGTCGGCGTGCTCGTCGAAGTCAACTGCGAAACCGATTTCGTTGCCAAAGGCGAAGGCTTCCTTCAGTTCGTACACGAAGTAGCGCTTCAGATCGCCGCGGCTAAACCCACTTACGTAAGCAAAGAGGAAGTACCCGCCGACGTAATCGCTCACGAAAGAGAGATAGCGCTCGCGCAGATCAACAACGATCCCAAGATGGCGTCCAAACCCGAAGCCGTCAAAGAGAAGATCATCGACGGAAAAATCGAGACTTATTACAAAGAGAACGTACTTCTCGAGCAGGCGTACGTCAGAGAGCCTTCGAAGCAGGTTAAGCAGCTTGTAGTAGAGACCACCGCGAAATGCGGCGAAAAAGTTTCCATTCGTCGTTTCACCCGTTACGAAATGGGCGAAGGGCTGGAGAAGAAAGTGGACAATTTCGCAGAAGAAATCAACGCGGCTGTCGCAAGTATGAAAAAATAATCGATAAACGAGATACTTCGGTATCTCGTTTTTTTTGAGCGGATATCCGCAAAACGTAACGGAGGCGCAGAATGGAAACCAAATATAAGAGAATATTGCTCAAGATATCGGGCGAAGCTCTCGCCGGGGCTAACGGATTCGGACTTGACGAAGAAGTCATCGCGAGCATAGTCAAACAGATAATCTCCGTGCACGAGCTCGGCGTGGATATGGGCATAGTGATAGGCGCGGGCAACTTCTGGCGCGGCAGACAGGGCGGGCAGATGGATCGCTCGACCGCCGACTATATGGGTATGCTGGCGACGGTACTGAACTGTTTGGCGCTTCAAGACGCGCTCGAGCGCGCGGGCGTAGTCACGCGCGTGATGACCGCTATAAATATAGCTCAAGTCGCGGAGCCGTATATCATTCGCAGGGCGCTGAGACACCTCGAGAAAGGCAGAGTCGTCATATTCGGAGGCGGTACGGGCAATCCTTACTTTACCACCGACACCACAGCGGCGCTCCGTGCCGCGGAAATAAAAGCGGACGCATTGCTGCTTGCCAAGAACGTGGACGGCATATACGATTCCGATCCGAGGAAAAATCCGGACGCGAAGAAATTCGACGAAATTCCCGCGCTCGAATTCATAGCACGCGGACTTACCGCGATGGACACGACGGCAGTGAGTCTATGTATGGATAACCATATTCCCGTCGTCGCTTTCGGTCTGAACGAGCGCGACAGCATTCTCAGAGTCGTGACGGGCGAGAAACTCGGCACGATCATAAGCTGAACGGAGATAAAACAGCTTTTTTGAAAAGCCGAAAAACCGTTTTCGAAACCTGTTGCGGCGGGTCACACCCGCCGCTTTCATGTTTATGGCAACCGTATTGACGGTACTTGATTTATATGTTATAATTTTTCCGTATATTTC
>CALVOD010000086.1 GCA_944350065.1 uncultured Clostridia bacterium | reverse complement strand
GCTTTCCGATCTCGTGTTCGGCATATTCGTCGACAGATTCGACGACAGCGGATATATTCAGAATAAGGAAACTTACGTATTCGACGAGGTCGGGACGCATACCGTTTACGTGCGCTACGGCAATTACGATATCCCTTGCGAAATATACGTCACCGTGGTGAAGAGGACGCCGTATTCTCTCATTCTCGCCGATTCCCGTCTCGCGGACGGCGGTACCGCCGAGGACGGCTCTGTCACGCTTACGCGCCAATTCATTGAAGGCAGTAAATTCGACACCGGCTACCTCAGATACAATATTCTTTACGACAACGGAACTTACGAGTATCCTGCGGACGATATTTCTTCCTGGGCTTCCGTCAATTCCTCCATGCTTGCCGACGAGGACGGAAATACGCTCACGCTTTCCGTCGCCAATACCGTGGACGGCTACCAGAGCGTGGCGTTCGAAGTGAACGGCGTCAAGAATTGCTTCCGCGTGAAAGTGGTGGAGAAAATAGCGGAGAAACTGGTGCTGACGGCGCCGTATAAAGATTATTACGCCATTTCGTCGTCGCTCGACCTCACCGGCTCCGCGCTTTATGCGGAATTCAACGACAACACCGTCGAACGCCTCGAGCCCGTGCCCGCGGAACTTCTTGTTATCAGAAATCAGGACGGCGTCGTCACCGATACCCTTAACTCGACGGGCGAATATACCGCCACCGTGGAATATTACGGCGCTACGCGCACCTTCTCTTTCCAAGTCGTCTCCGCAAACGAAGCGGTTACCTCCGTTGCCTTCAACGCGATGGAAGCCGATACCGTATATTATTACGATACTTACGACGCGATATTCCTTGCGGGTATTTCTTTCACCGCTATTAAAGGCACCGGAACGGATACCGTACAGCTTGCCAAGGAGCACGTGCTCAACGCTGATCCCGATAAGGTCGGCTATCAGGAAATACTCCTGCGCTACGAAGGCTTTACGTTCACCCTCAAAGTCAACGTGGGCGGCAGAAACGTAACTTCCATAGAAGTAACGCGCGCCCCCGATAAACAGATTTACGTTCCCGGCACGGATAAGAGCCTCGACCTTACCGGATTGCAGGTGACGAGAATATTCAACGACGGCAAGTACGGTCAGGTTACCGCTTTCGCATCCGCTTATTGGAGCTTTACCGGTTACGATCTCACCGCAGAAGGATATCAGCGCGTCGAAGTGGTTTACTCCATCGATAACAGAACTTTCCGTACGTATTTCGATATATTCGTTACGACTAAAGAAGTGGTTTCGGTGGCGTTCGACGAAACCTATAACAGCAACGCGCTTCATTCGGTAGACGGCAAGTACGTATATTACGTCACTTACCGCGACGACCTCAACACGACGTACGAGTATGTGGACGTTATCAACGACGTGAGTTATATCGATACGCTTTATCTTACGGTTACCTTGCGTTACTACGACGCGGCTGCGGAAGAATATAAATACGAATATCAATATATCCCGCTCAGCGCCGCTAACGTCTCTTACGACAAAAACGTAGTCCTGGATACGGACGCGGAATATTATCTGCATAACGTGCTCATCGATTTCGGCGGGTATACGGACGATATCGAGCTTTGCGTGGTCAAGCGCACGCTCGAGAGCATAGAAGTTTTCCGTATGCCCGACCTGCTCATTTATGCGGAAGGACAGGAGCTCGTAACCGACGGAGGTTACATCCGCAGAGTATACCATAACGGCGATACCGACGTCGTTCCCATGACGAGCGGTCTCGTCTCCGTAAGCGGATACACCACCGACCCCTTCGCCAACGTGCAGGGCGGCAAGAGCAAGACGCAGGAAGTGACTCTTACTTACGCAGGCTTCAGCACGACGTTTACCGTCACTTCTTACCGCAAGCTCACCACCGCGCCGAAGCTCAACAATACGCAGTTCTTCTACGGCAAGACGACCGATCCCATCGTCAGCTTCGATCCCGAAGTGGACGGCTTCGTACAACCCGAGACCTACACCGAATATCTGCTCGACGGCGTGTGGACGACGCAGACGCCCGTATATCCCGGAACTTATCCCATGCGCGTCGTCGTTATCGAGAACGAGTATTACGCGGCAAGAGTGTGGGAGGGCTATCAGTACACCGTTAAAGTCGCGGTCATAGTAATCACGGTGGACGGGCTTACCAAAGAATACGGCGACGCCGATCCCGAACTTACCTATACGATCGCGGACGGCGAGCTTGTCCCGGGAGACGTAATAGAAGTGGTATTGACCAGAGCTCCCGGCGAGGACGTGGGGACCTATGAAATCACCGCCGCGCTTACGGATTCCGGTTTCAACCAGAACGCGTTGTATAAGCTCACTTACGATAAGGCTTCGCTCATCATTACGCCCAAACAGGTAGGCAAAGACGCTACGGGCAAGCCCATCAGCGTAGTGTTCGGAATGCCCGACAACTATCACGACGGAGTGATAGATTATACCGGAAGCGAGATACGCGCCATAAGCGCCATGTACAGCGACAATTTCGGTAACGTGATAATAGACGCCGCGGACATCGAGTATTATGACGGTAACGGCAATCTCATGACTACGTTACCCAAAGACAGAGGTACTTATACCGTGCGTATTTCGGGCAACTACACCTTCGCGGAAGGCGCGGTAAGCTCGATAACTTTCGTAATAAATTAACCGAAAAAGAAAAAAATTTATCACCATGAGGAGGTAATTAAAGATATGGACAACGAACAAAAGTATTCTATTTCCGCTTGGGAAGAGCCTGAACGCATCTATAAGGAGCTTGCGGAGCTCACTTCCAAACCTATATACGAAGTAAACCCCGACGAACTCAAACGTATTCTCGAGTATTTCGACACGAAATGCGCAGGCTCCAAGAAGATAGCCACCGAAGCGAAGAATTATATACCCGGCGGCGTACAGCACAACCTCGCGTTCAACTATCCTTTCCCCATAGCGATGGCGAGAGCGGAAGGCGCATACATGTACGACGTAGACGGTAATAAATATATCGACTTTTTGCAGGCGGGCGGTCCTACGATACTCGGCAGTAACTATCCCGCTATCCGCGAAGAGGTCAAGAAGCTGCTCGATTCCTGCGGCCCCGTGACGGGCTTGCTTCACGAGAGCGAGCTTATGCTTGCCAAAGAAATCAACAAGCACATGCCTGCTGTCGAAATGTTCAGAATGCTCGGTTCGGGTACCGAATCCGTAATGGCGGCTATCCGTATCGCGAGAATACAGACCAAGAAGAAAAGAGTCATAAAAGTCGGCGGCGCATATCACGGCTGGTCGGATCAGATGGTATACGGATTGAAGATACCCGGAACGCGTCAGTTCCTCGAGAGCCACGGTATTCCCGGCACCTGCTACAAACTCACCGACGAAGTAAAGCCCGACTCTCTCGAGATGCTCGAGAAGATGCTCAAGCTCAACACTTTGCGCGGCGGTACGGCGGCGGTTATCGTGGAGCCCGTAGGTGCGGAGAGCGGCACGCGTCCCGTACACAAGAATTATAACGCGGAAGCGATGAAGCTGGCGCACAAGTACGGCGCGCTGTTCATTTTCGACGAAGTGGTTACCGGATTCCGTCTCGGACTGGGAGGCGCGCAGGGATACTTCGGTATCGAACCCGACCTTACCGTATTCGGCAAGATCATCGCGGGTGGATATCCTGCCGCGGGCGGCGTCGGCGGTAAGAAAGAATACGCCGGACTTATGGCGGCGGGCGTCGCTACCGGCAAACATCGCGCGTACGTAGGCGGCACTCTGGCGGCGAATCCGCTGAGCTCTTACGCGGGCTACCTCACCATCAAAGAGATAGAGAGGACAAACGCTTGCGTGAAAGCGGGACAAGCCGGCGACAGACTAACCGCGGGACTCAAGAAGCTGTGCGCGAAGTACAATCTTCCTTACGTCGTATACAATCAGGGCAGCATCGTACACCTCGAGTGCACGGGCGCTATGAGCTTCGACTTCTCCTCCATGTGCATCGTCAAATCGTTGCTCGGCGTTCTCAAGAACAAGAGCATGATAATGGAACGCAAAGTCGCCATGGAGCACATGGGAGCGGCGTATATGGCTAACGGCATCGTTACCCTTGCGGGAAGCAGACTGTATACCTCTCTTGCGGATACCGACGAAGTCATCGACGACGCGCTCGCGCGTTTCGACAAAGTGTTCGCGACCGTAGTGGAGACCGACAAAGGACTCGTCAAGTAAGACGGTTATCCGTAACGTAGTATATTTCGACGCGCGATGCGCGCGCACCGCGCGTACGCGAAACTAATATATAACAATAAACTTATCGGCGTTACCCGGGCTCATAGCCCGGGAAACGCCCAAGGCGGTATTATGAAAGAAAAAATCATCAGTCAGATGCTCGACTTCTGCGCGGCGCTCGAAGCAAATAAGCTGGTCGCTCGCGGAGATACGTTAAGCGTACGTTATAAGGACGGCATGTTCATCACGCCTTCCGATAAAGCTATGGCGGAAGTCAAGGCGGGCGATATTAAATTTTTGAGCAAATCGGACGCGGCGGACGGCAACGACGGGTTGCATCTGGCTATATACGGGACGCGTCCCGACATCAACGCCGTCATTACCAATCACGCGCCTTTCTGCGTGGGCGTTGCGGCGAGTTGTAAAAGTTTGCCTGCGGCGCTCGACGATATGGCGCAGATCATAGGACCCACCGCGAAAGTGAGCCCCGACGGAGACGCGCTCACCGTTTTGCGCACGCTTAAAGGAAGAAACGCCTGCCTGATCCGTAACGGCGGCGTAGTCGCAACGGGAAGAACGCTCGACGAAGCGTTTACCGGCTCGATGGTACTCGAGAAGGGCGCGCTTTGTTACGTAGGTTCCACGGTGATAGGCAAATCCGTGAAGATAGGGCTGTTCGACGCCCTTCTCATGCGGTTCGTCTACAAGACCAAGTACAGCAAAAAAGATCAGACTGCCAAGCAGCAGGAACTGAAGGCATAGAGGTGGAATATGACAGAAGCCGAAATCAGACAAGCAGTCAAGGACGCCGGAGTTAAGCTCCTCGAGAATAATCTCGTACAGGGCACCTGGGGTAACATTTCCATAAGGATTGACGACAAAAAAATGGTGGTAACTCCGTCGGGAATGGATTATATCCGTATGCGTCCGGAGGACACGGTGGTAGTGGACATCGAGACACTCGAGTACACGAGTGACGTGAAACCCACCTCGGAGAAAAAAATACACGCGGCAATTTATCGGGACAGACCGGAGATAGGAGCGGTGATACACTCGCATCCTTTGTGGAGTTCCGCAGTCGCCGCAGCGCGTATTGAAATGCCCGTGAAGGACGAGCGGCACCGTAAGCTGATAGGGGACAGCGTGCGTCCCGGAGCGTACGGCTTGCCCGGAACGAAAAAGCTGACCGCGGGAGCGGTGGAAGCGATCAAAGGGCGCAACGCCTGCTTCCTTGCCAATCACGGGATAGTCGTTTGCGCGCCCACGATAGAGGAGGCTTTTGAAGTGTGCCGCGCGATGGAAGAATGCAGCCGCGATTTTATCGAGAGTTTCGTGAGAAAAGACCTCGGGAAAGAGGAAATATCCGTTGAAGACATCTTCACCGTATTTAATAAAAAAATAAAATAAACTGACACCAAGGAGGCAGGGATGAGCGAAAAAACAACTTTTGCGCAGAAATTCGGCGCGTTTTCGCACAAGCTGTTCGGCACTACGCCGAACGACGGCGACATCCAACCGAAAGAAGGTTGGAGCTACAGCATTGCCGGTATAGGTCAGAACTTTATCTGCACCGTTATCGGCAGTTATCTTACGGT
>CALVOD010000085.1 GCA_944350065.1 uncultured Clostridia bacterium | reverse complement strand
AAGAAAAATGACGACAAAGAAAAGCAGTATATTATAGTGAACATTACGGACAGCAGCAATAATGTCCGTCTTATACGCGGGCAGGGAAAGTGGTGCGAAGAAACCGGTACGCTGGAATTCGGGTTCGGACTGAACGTTATTGTCGTCGGGAATTTCAAGACGGTATACACATACGATAACGTGGTCGGGCAAAGCCAGGAAAGCGCGTATAATTATATGTACGAGCAGATGAACGGAATTCTTTCTTTAATGGAGAAGCCGTTTGAAAAATTAACGGAAGAGGAATTAAAGATTGTAGGTCAAAAAGGGGAATGGGCAACAATGCAGACACATCTCGAATACGCGAAAAATTATATTGTCGGCGCATACGACGCCCCCCCGAACGCCGAGAGCGGAGAACGTAAAAAAGGGCATCTGTTCGTTAAATATATGGTAGAGTCCTCAAGCAAGAACTTCAGATTTATGAAAAGGTATTTTAATGCGTTGACGGCTACGGGCGAGGTGCCGGAGACGGTCCTGATATGCGACAAATCGGAGTCCGATGCGGGGACTGTGAACGATAATCCGGATATATTGAGGGGAGCGATTCAGGCTATATTTGTCAACGTGCTTAAAGATCCGCATGTACTCGCCCTTGAAAACGGCTCCGGTATGGCGGGTAAATGCACGCGCGAAGTTTATACCGGAACGTTTGCGACCAATGCCATTATCAAATATTCCCGAAGAAGTATATGGGAAAGGCGTTCCAATCAAAGCGCCGCGGAATTTTCACCCGTGCTCGCTGCGATTTATAAGACAGATTCGGAAAATTATTCCCACCTTGCCGCAATAGAACACGACAGGTGGGTGCGCTTGCATTTGGCGTACGGTTGGAATTACGGCACGAGTACGAAAAAGCCGTCAAGGCTGCATAAATGCATACAACCCTATGCGGGATTAAAAGAGTACGCTATGTTCGATTTAATTAACGTCATCTGGGCGGTCTGCGACGCAGACAACAATTCTTCGGAATAGGAGGAGAAGAAAGAATAGTTATGGAATTAAGTAAATTAAGCACGATGATAATCGACGAAGGGAAGGCGTTCGGCTCAGAACGCAAATTCGGCTTGCCGATGTGCGGGTTCCTTTTCCTTTGCGGAACGTACTGCTTAAAGGAAAAAGCGGCGGGCGGCACTCTCTTGACGGACGCGGAAGGCATAGACGAAGAAGAACTGAAGCAGACTTTAGCCGCCGCGGAAACGCTTAACAAGAAGGCGTTCGATATTATGGCCGAACGCATTCCTTCCGCAGGGATGGGCAACGCGTTGACTGACGGGATAAGTTTTACCAAACTTCTGAACGGAAAGAGCGCGGTAGATTCGGGATATCTGACGGCGCCCGCGATATTGAAGGAATTGCTCGAAAAACCCGCAAAAATTTACTTTTCAGCGGTAATTCCGAACGCGAACGACGGAAGAAAGCTCATCGACGCGCTTTCGGCGCCGTCCGCGGCGCCGTCCGCCGCGGATATAAGCGGATTCAAGATACCGCAAATCCGATTCTCCGGCGCGGATAAGAGCGCGGACAACGGCGATAAAGAGAGCGCCGCGGAGAGCGCGGCGGCAAGCCCTGCGGAGAGCGCGAAGGCGTCGGCTCCCTCAACGTCGTCAGCATCGCCTGCGGCGCCGACGGCGCCGGTATCCGAAGAACGGGCGGGCATAGTAGACCTCGTCAGAAGCGCGAACGCGTTGAAAGCCAAACTGAAAGAGAACGTTTTCGGACAGGATCGGGCGGTGGATACGTTGGTGAACGGATATTTTCAGGCGTGCCTTGCGAGAGCGACGGGGGCAACGGATAAGAAGCCTTTCGGCGTAATCCTGTTCGCAGGACCTCCCGGGGTGGGTAAGACTTTCCTTGCGGAGCAGACCGCCGAAGCGCTGGCGCTTCCTTATATGCGTTTCGACATGAGCGAATACTGCAACTCCGACGGCAGTATCGAATTTTGCGGCTCGGACAGCGTTTTTGCCAGATCCAAACCGGGCAACGTGACGGGCTTTGTCGCAAAAAATCCGCGTTGTATTCTGCTGTTCGATGAGGTGGAAAAGGCGCATATTAGCGTTATTCATCTTTTCCTGCAGCTTTTGGACGCAGGCAGATTGCGCGACAACAACACGGATAAAGAGGTGTCCTTCCGTGAGGCGTTCATAATTTTCACGACCAACGCGGGAAGGGCGTTATACGACAATCCTTCGGTAAAGGACCCCGGCGCCGCCGCGGCGAAATCGATCATTAAAGCCATCGGAGACGACGTAAATCCGGAGACCGGAGGCAAACTTTTCCCCGCGGCGCTTTGCTCGCGTTTTGCGGGCGGCAACGTCGTGATGTTCAACAGGCTAGTTTCCGAAACGCTGATGAAGATAACGAATACCGAGCTCAACAGGCATGCGGATAAATTCAACGTGAGATTCGGATTATCCTTCGATATGGACGACGAAGTGGCTACCGCCATATTGTTCGGCGAAGGCGGCAGGGCGGACGCGCGTTCGGTCAAAGGTAAGGCGTCGGGATTTTTCAGCTCCGAAATATACGAGCTGTTCAGGTTGTTGCCTTCCGACAACGAAGGGGACGCCGACAAGATAAGGCAGATCAAGTGCAAGATACAGCTTCCCGACGACGCCGAGGTTCGTTCGCTGTTCGTCAAAAGCGACGGCTACAAAGTTCTTGTTTTCGCGGATAAGGACGTCGGGGAAATCGAACACGAGGATTCGGTAACCCTTTTCAGGACTTCCGACATCGGCGAAGCCAAAGAATATCTCGATAAAAACGACGTCGACGTCTTCCTTTGCGACATTACCTGCGGAGCGAGGAAGGATCTTGACGCGGTACTCGATATAGACGACATCGATTCGGCGGGGCGTGAAATGCTCGGTTATGCCGCGGTGTTTTCCGATATGCCGGTGTATCTTATCGAGACCTGCAAGCGCGAGATAACGGCTGAAGAGGAAACCTCGTTCGCCAAGCTGGGCATCGCCGGCAAAATGACGGTTAAGGACAACGCAAACGCTGCCGAATTTCTCAAATCGGTATGCGAGAACGGTTACCGCCAACGCAATATAACAAAGTTAGCCCGCGCGAACAAGGTTCTCAGATACAAGAGTTCGCAGAAGATTGCGGGGGAGGGGGAGCAAGCGTGCATAGAGCTGTACGATCTGGAGCTCGCGACCGCAGTCGACGCGGACGACGCCAAACACGTTCTGAGCGGCGCAAGTATTCCGGACGTATCGTTCGACGACGTGATCGGTTGCGAGGACGCCAAAGAAGAATTGTCGTATTTTGTCAAATACATAAAGGAGCCGCGTAAATACGCGGCGAAAGGGGCGAGGCTTCCCAAGGGCGTGCTGTTGTACGGTCCGCCCGGGACGGGTAAGACGCTGCTTGCCAAAGCGATGGCAGGCGAGTGCGGCGCCACGTTCGTAAGAGCGGAAGGCAACCAGTTTCTCAATAAATACGTAGGCGCGGGAGCGGAGTCGTTGCATTCCATATTCCTTACCGCGCGCAAGTACGCCCCGAGCATATTGTTCATCGACGAAATAGATTCGATAGGCAGAGAGCGCGGGGAACGCGATTATCACGCGGACGTGCTGACCGCATTGCTGACGGAGATGGACGGGTTCAATACCGATCCGAGCAAACCGGTATTCGTGCTTGCCGCGACCAATTTCAATATCGATCCGAGTTTGGGCGCGAGCCTCGATCCCGCGCTTTTGCGCAGATTCGACAGAAGAATTCTCATAGATCTTCCCGAAAAGGCGGACAGGCTCAAATACCTGAACATGTTGATAGAGCGCAACCCGTTGATAAAAGTTTCCGACGAGACGCGCGAAAATCTTGCGTTGCGTTCGGCGGGAATGAGTCTTGCGGACATAGAATCGTGGGTAGGTCTTGCGCTTCGCAACGCGCTCAAGCAGGAAGACCTCATCGTCGACGACGCCGTACTGGAAGAAGCGTTCGAGCTGTACGATAACGGCGAGGAAAAAAAGTGGAACGAAGCGACGCTCGAAAGGGTGGCAAGGCACGAAGCGGGACACGCGGCGGTGTGTTATTATTGCGGGAATAAGCCTTCTTACGTGACGATAGTGGCGCGCGGGAATCACGGCGGATACGTACAGCACGGAGAGGAAGACAAGGGCATTTTCACGCGCCGGGAAATACTTGACCTTATCAGAATATCTTTGGCGGGCAGGGCTGCGGAACGCGTATATTACGGCGACGAGGAAGGACTTTCGACGGGCGCTTCGAGCGATCTCGCGAACGCTACGCAGAAGGCGAGGAAACTGCTTTGCGATTTCGGTATGGATCCCGAATTCGGGCTCGGCGTAGCGGACTTTTTCGACGAAAGCGGAGCGCTGGGCACGGAGATACGCACGCGCGTCAATAAAATACTCGCCGACGAAGAATCGAAAGCCGAGAAGTGTATTCGCGACAATCTCGCCAAGGTTGACAAACTCGTGGAAGCGCTTATGGACAAGGGGCACCTTAAAGGCAACGAAATAGAAGAAATACTCCGCGCCGACGGAGCGAACAAAAAATAAAAAATCAATTTCAGGAGGAAACTACAATGGACAACGAAATCAAAATGCAAAGGGCGAAAGAAGTCTACGAGGCATATTGCCGTATGCTTGACACCCGCGACTGGAAGTACGAAAAGGACGAAGAAAAGCTGGCAATAATAAGCGGTATCCGCGGAGAGGATCTTCCCATCAAATTCATCATTCGTATCAATCCTACACTGGAAGCGGTCTCGTACTTATCCGTATTACCCTTCAACGTGCCCGAAGACAAACGTATCGACGCGGCGGTAATGGTGTGCGTAGCGAACTACGGACTTGCCGAAGGTTGTTTCGATTACGACATAAGAGACGGCGAACTTGTGTTCAGACTCGTCAACAGCTACACCGGAAGCGACACCAATCTCAGCGACGACCTGTTCGAGGAGATGATAATGCTTGCGTCGAGCACCGTGGACCGTTACAACGATAAATTCCTTGCGGTAGTCAAAGGAATAATGAGCCTGCAACAGTTCATCGACGAAGAGCACGCCGACTGACGAACAGACGCAAACTTAACGTAAACCAAGTTCCCCCGCGTTGACAGCGCGGGGGTTTTGTTGTAATATATGCCTGCGGGAACTCCCGTCCGAGCGGCGGACGGCGGAGCTTCTCCGCACGATAATCGGATCAAAGGAAACCGAAACAAAAAAAGAAGGGTGCCAAAATGCAAGACAAAACGAATGCAATGAGGATGCTGGACGCGAAGAAAATCGCGTATAAGGTTTACCGTTACGGCGACGGGAAGACGGCGATGCAGGGAACGGAGGTCGCGGCGGAGCTCGGAATAGAGCCACAAAAAGTTTTTAAAACGCTCGTCACCGCGGGAGCAAGCAGGGCGCATTACGTGTTCATGATACCCGTAGGGGACGAGCTCGACCTTAAAAAAGCGGCTTTAGCCGTAAGAGAAAAATCCGTGGCGATGATACCGCAGAAAGAGCTTTTGCCACTTACCGGTTACGTGCACGGCGGTTGCTCCCCGATAGGAATGAAAAAACCCTTTTTGACGATCGTTGACGCTTCCGCGAAGGAACTCGATTCGCTCGTTTTCAGCGGCGGTAGAATTGGGCTGCAAATCGAATTGTCGCTCGAACGGTTGCTTTCCGTCACCGGAGCCGCTTTAGCCGACGTGACGAGATAGAATTTCCGACTCGCTCCCGCCTCGGACGGGAGCTTTTTTCGCGCGGTTTCCGCGCAAGCGGATTTTCCATATAAAGGAAAAGTAAAATTTCCCGCTACCCCCGCAATTCGTTTG
>CALVOD010000084.1 GCA_944350065.1 uncultured Clostridia bacterium | reverse complement strand
ATACAGAAAGCGTACGGTATTTTCGACGGTATTGTCATCAACGCGGGCGGTTACACGCACACGAGCGTGGTTATTCTCGACGCCCTGAAGGCGGTCGGGCTCCCCACCGTGGAAGTGCATCTCACCGACATTCATTCGCGCGAGAAATTCCGCGATTTCAGTTATATAAGTTTATATGCGGAGAAGTTCATAGCGGGTAAAGGTTTCGACGGTTATCTCGAAGCGATAGACTATCTTTGCGACAAATCGAGCGCGAAAAAACAGTAAAGCTAAACGATCGGGGCAATGTCAAAAAAGAACAATCAGAAGATAAAAATAATGGCGTTATACGATATACTCCGCAAGGAAACGGACGAGGAGCATCCCATGTCCACGGCGGAGCTTATCCGGAAACTTGCGGATATGGGCATACCCGCAGAGCGTAAATCCTTATACGAAGACATCCGTGTCCTCAACGAATACGGCTACGAAGTGCTGACTTTGCGCGAAAAAGCGAATATGTATTACGTTGTGGACCGCGCTTTCGACACGGCGGAGCTGAAAATACTGCTCGACGCGGTACAGGCGGCGCCATTCGTGACGCAGAAAAAGACGGCGGTGCTCGTAGATAAAATCGCTTCGCTAGCGGGAGCGCACCGCGCGGAACTTCTCAAAGAAAACATCGTTTGTTTCGACACCGTGAAGCACACCAACGAAAACGTATTCTATTCGGTGGACACGATAGACACCTGTATTCTAACGGGCAGGAAATGTTCTTTCGGCTATTTCGATTACGATTTCGAAGGGCAGAGGGTTTATCGCAAAGGGGGAGAAAGATATCTCGTCAATCCCATCGCGCTCGTATTCAGCAACGACAATTATTATCTTATGGCGTACGGCGACAAGTACGAGAACGTAGCCGTTTACCGCGTGGACAGGATGGACAAGGTGGAAGCGGAAGGCGAGGCGGTTACCCGCGCCGACTGGCTCGATCCCGACGACGTCGCTTCTTACCGTAAGCGCGCCTTTTCGATGTTTGCCGGAAAGACCGAGGAGGTTTCGCTCGTCGCGGACAAGTCCGTGACGGACGTCATCGTGGATAAGTTCGGCGAACGCGTCAATATGCTCAAGCTCGACGACAATACCTGTCGCGTGAAAGTGAAAGTACAGATAAGTCCCACGTTTTTCGGCTGGCTCGCCACGTTCCCCGGCAAAATTACCGTAAGCGCGCCCGAAAGCGTGCGCGAAGCCTATCTCGAACATCTCGAAAGAGCCGCCGCGGCGCAGAGAGGAGAAAAAAATGATTAACGTATTATTTGTATGCAGCAGCAACGTATGCCGCAGTCCTTATTGCGAATACGTATTCGGAAGAACGGTCAAAAATGACGAAGCGCTTGCGGCGATAGTGGGCGAAGTGGCATCGGGCGCGGTGCTCAATCATTCCGCGCAGCTGCACTCCAAAGCTTACGCGAGCCTTCTGAAAGAGGGGTTTACGGAAGAAGAACTCAAAGCGCATCGTCCGAGACACATACGCGATTATCCCGAACTCACCCGCAAAGCGGACGTAATAATAGGAATGACCGCCTGGCACAAATGGCTTATACCGAAAGCGGACAGGGCGAAATATCTCAACCTTTCAGAAGCCGCCGGCGAAAGCTATAAAGCGGTGCCCGATCCCTTTCTCGCGCGCAGTCAGGAAAAGTACGACGCCGCGATGGCGGTGATTAAAAGATACCTTACGGAATTCGCGGAGAAACTGAAAAAGGAGTACGGCAATGGGCGTTGACGGCAAGGAAGAAAAAATCAAATTCACCGTGACTGCGGAGGAAGACAAGAAGGTCAATACATATTCGGTAACGGTTGCGGAGGAAGGGGACTTGCACGCCGGCGACGAGGGCGCGGAGGTAAAAGTAACTTCGGTAGACGCCGGCGCGTCCGAGCAAAGCGCGAAGCCTTTAACCAAATCCGAAGGCATAGTTTCCATACCCGCGAACAACACCCCGAAAAACTACAATAAAGAATTTATTTATATCGCGTTATTGGCTGTTCTGTGCGCCGGAGGCGCGCTTTTGGCATACTTTATCGAGACTTATAAGTATGCGGGCATAATTCTCGCCGTGTTGTCGCTCCTCGCCGCCGCGGCGCTCGTAAGGCACGTTTTCGAAAGCAAAAAAGTGAGCGAGCTCGTTTCTTCCGGGAAGTGCAAAACGGTCAGCGAGCTTATGACTAAGATGAAAAAAACGAAGCGTGCGGACTTTCTGCGCACGGTGGGCGGCATGATAAAAGACGGGCATCTTACCGGTTACGCGGTGCTCGACGACGAGTATTTCGTCAGCCGTCCCCCTAAAGACACCGAGCGTTAAATATAGGTGAAATTTCCGTTCGCGTCTTCTACTGCGCGGGCGTTTATGATAAAATATATCCGACGCTTCAGAGCGTAAGTATCGGGAAGTTTTCCATACGAGGTCGATATGAAAAAGAAATTCTGGACCAAACAGAACATTATCATAGTCGTGATATGCGTTATACTCGTCGCCGCTATCATCACGGTGAGCGTCGTGCTGAGCGAGTTGAACAAGCAGGAGAAGACCGCCGAGGCTTCCGTCGCGCGCGGTTCGCTTTCCAACAACGTCAATTCTTCCGGCACGATAGTGGAGACCGGTATCAGCGGCTCCGTTCCTCTCTACGCCTGCGTGCAAGGCGTGACCGATATGGACGTGCTCGAGGATTACGACAGCAATTTCAGTTGGTCGAGCTACATTTTCGACGCCGTAAGGAACGAAACGCCGCTTATGTATTACGTCGTTTACGCCAACAACGAAATGCGCGGTACGCGTAATTATTTCCATACGTCGGATGAGTCCGAAATAATCTTCACCGCCTGCCCGATGACGGTCGATACCGAAAAACTCATCGCGGATTTCGAAGCGGCGAAGATTGCGGGCGATATTACCGCGGATACCACGCTTTACGATTTCTTTTTCCTCATCATTCTCGGTTCGGGCGCCGACAGCCCCGGGGATATCCCCGCGTCCTATCTCAAATTCGACGTGACCGACACCGTCACCGTATCCACCGCTTACCTCAAAAAGCTCATCGAGGTTAACGCCTCTCCCGAGGAAACCGATTCTTTCGAATATACCGTCACCAATTTTTCGCTTCAGGCGCGCGACATCGTAAGCCTTGACGAAAGGGTATTCGATTTTGCGGTGAGCCAGCTCTACACCACTTTCACCGTCACCGAATACGACGTGGCGAGCATCGACGCGAAACTGCGCGAAGCGGAAAAACTTTCGCTCGAAGACGGTAAGAAGCACGGCGTTTACGCCGCCGTTTCCGTCAACGCGCTCGACGGAAGAAAAGTCGTCGCTGAAATTCTTAGCGTCGTGAAAGGCAGCTACAGCGGCGGGATCTCGTATTACGCGGTGCAGGCGAAAATAATTTTCGCTGCGGAGACCGAGCTCGACCTTACCGTCGAGGAAAACCGCTCCCTCAAAGTGGCTCGAAGCGCTTTGCAGGCTGATCCGGACGCCACGAGCGTTATTTGCGGCGATTATACTTATTACGACCCGGAGCTCACCCCCGAAGCTGTCGAAGCGCTCGACGTCGACCTTGCCGATTCCGTTCTGCGCGAGGAAGTGCTCGTGAACTATTCCGTTTCCGTCAGGGTGCAGAAGACCGTCGTTTACAACAAACTCATAGTCCCCACGAAATGTATTTTCTACGACGGCAGCAAGCAGCCTTACGTCATCGTTAAAGACGGCAACAAGGAAACGCGCGTTTACATAAAGATATTGCTTTCGACGGGTTCGGAAGCCGCCATAGAGGTTGCCGACGGCTATTCGCTCAACGAGGGCGATAAGGTGGTTTATAAAGCAGACTCCGGTCTTATCAGTTCGCTTTTGGGATAATGTCAAGAGGTTCCGTACTGCTCTCGATGAAGGGCATCAACAAAATTTACGAGATGGGCGAAAATTCGTTGCACGTTCTCCACGACGTGGACTTCGAGGTGCGCGAAGGCGAATTCGTGTCGATACTCGGACCTTCGGGCTCCGGTAAATCGACGCTTATGAATATCATCGGCTGTCTCGACGTAGCCACGAGCGGAACGTATATCCTCAACGGCAAGGATATCGGCAAAATGAAGGATAAGGAGCTGTCGCGGGTAAGGAACAAGGATATAGGTTTCGTATTCCAGCAATTCCAGTTACTGCCGAGGATGACCGTTATCGACAACGTGGTTCTGCCGCTTATTTACGCTCGCGTTTCGGGGAAGGAACGCAAAGCGCGCGCAATGGTGCTTTTGAACAAGGTGGGGCTCGGAGACAAGATCGCCAACCGTCCCAAACAGCTTTCGGGCGGACAGCAACAGCGCGTGGCGATAGCGAGAGCCATGGTGACCGACCCCGCGATACTTCTTGCGGACGAGCCGACGGGGGCGCTCGATCAGGCGACGGGTATGCAGATAATAGAGCTTTTCAAGCAGCTCAACAAAGAAGGCAAGACCATCATTATGATAACGCACGACCCTAAAATCGCCAAGCAGGCGAAACGTATCGTGCACATACTCGACGGACGAATGTATTCCGCAGAGGAGTACGCGGAGATTTACGACGAAGAAGGCGTGAAATGGGAGGATAAACCCACTTTGCGGGAACGCAGGAGAAGGAGGCTCGGCGATGATTAAAGATATTATCCGAATGAGTTTCCAGAACCTCAAAATGAATAAGATGCGTACCTTCCTCACCACGCTCGGCATAATTATCGGTATAGCGAGCATCATAGCGCTTATAACGATCGGGCAAGGCGTGACGAGTTCCGTCATCGAGCAGCTTTCGGGGCTCGGCGGCAACAGGGTGACCGTCTCAATTACTGATAAGCAAGCCACCCCGGGATTTACCGAAAGCAATCTGAAGGAGTTTCTCGCGCTCGACAACGTCGAAGGTATTTCGCCCTCGCTGCGTTCCTATAAACCGGTGACACTCGTGCCCGGGGAAACCAACAGCCTTTACAATTACGTATACACTTCTTCGGCGAGCGTTATGGGAGTGAATAACTATTATTTTTCATTGTTCGCGGGGGGCAACCTGAAAGCGGGCAGAGCCATCAACGACGACGACGTGGCGTTTTCGACGCACGTTTGCGTGCTCGGCGAAACGGTATGGAAAACCCTTTACGGCAATTACGATCCGATAGGCGAGACGATCAGAATACAGAATATGGATTTCGTCATCGTGGGAATTCTTAACAATCTCGTGGGACTTGAGACGAGAGGAAACTATTCCGTCATAGTGCCGTACACCGTTGCGATGACCGACCTGCAAATGGGGCTTATAACCACGTTCGACGCCATAGTTTCGGACACCGAATCGATGAATATCACCGTTTCGCAGATGAGCGACCTGTGCGCCGACATAGTGGGCTCCACGCAAGGCTATTCGGTGACGAACCAGCAGGAAGTAATGGATATCGTCGTAACGATAACCGACCTTATACTCGGTATGCTCGCGGGTATCGCCGCGATAGCGCTATTGGTAGGCGGTATCGGAATAATGAATATGATGCTCGTCTCGGTATCGGAACGCACCACGGAGATAGGGCTGAGGAAGGCGCTCGGCGCCAAACCCTCCGTGATACTGACGCAATTCCTCGTCGAAGCCGTCATCATAAGCATACTCGGCGGAATTCTGGGGGTGGCGCTCGGTATTTCCATAGCGTACGTAGCCTCTTTGCTCATAGGGTACAAATTCACTTTCCAGATGACTACGGTATTGCTTGCGGTGGGCTTTTCGGCGGCGGTGGGACTTATTTTCGGAATATTGCCGGCGCGGAAGGCAAGCAAACTCAACCCGATAGACGCCTTGCGCGCGCAATAAAATAGCGGTGTCGGGTGCAAAAAAATTTATCGGAAATGCAAAAAACCGTTGACAAAATAAACTTTACGGTGCTATCATTGCACCAACAATCATAAACCGTTGAAGCAGAGTAGTAACTCGAGGGAAGCGCAGAGAGATATCCGGTACGGTGTGACGGAGAAGCGGAAGCCGAGCGAATGGA
>CALVOD010000083.1 GCA_944350065.1 uncultured Clostridia bacterium | reverse complement strand
TTACGTGAAGTGCTGCCGAAGCCGCCGTTACGCAGCGCGGTCGCGTCGTCGTCCTTTGTTATGCCGTAGGGAAGGAACACGCCTTGCACGAAAGCGGCGCCCTCCGCAACTTCCATTCTTTTGTCGCCGCCGTTGAACAGCTTGATGAAAATGTGTCCTTCGTTATCCGAAAAACAATAATCGGAATCGATTATTCCCGTCGTATTGTTGAGCATTACGCGGTACTTGTAGCCGAGTCCGCTCCTCGGATAAAGCATAAGCACCCACCCGTCGTCCATAAGGGCGCGTATGCCGGTAGGGATTTTGACCGTTTCGCCGGGCTCGAGCGCGAAAGCGTACGGCGCGAAAAAATCGTATCCCGCCGAGCCGCGCGTCGCCCTTGCCGGCATAATTATTTTATCGTAAGCCGCGCTCGCCACCGCTTCGTCGGTCACTTCGGAAGCGTCTTCGAGATATCTTTTTCTGCTTATTTTACGGAATTCAGCTATTCTGTACATTGCCTTTTTTCTCTATGAGTTCTTTACTGAAATTGAGCCTTCTCAAAGTTTCCTCTTTGCCGAGAATGTCCGCCATTTCCACAGCGCCGCCCGGGGTTACCGCGTAGCCGGTGACCGCCACGCGCACGCTCCAGAGAAGCTGACCTTTTTTCATTCCCTTCTCCTCGGCTTTCGCCGCAAACGCCGCGGAAATGCTTTCTTCGTCGAAGGTTTCAAGCGGTTCGAGCGCTTCCAGCGCGTACTTTATCGCGGTATATCCTACGCTTGCGTCCGCTTTAAGTTTCTTGTGGTCGTAAAGCGCAAGGTCGTATTCGCCGAAATCTTCGATGAACGCCACCTTTTCGGGTATCTCGGAGAAAATATCTATCCTGCTTTGCAAAAGCGCGTTCCACTTCGAATGGTCGTATTTGTCGGCGACGACGCTTTTTGCATACCAGGGCTCGGCAAACTCGGCGAATTTTTCGGCGGGCAATTCCTTGACGTAAAGCCCGTTTAACCAGCGCATTTTCGGCTCGTCGAAAATGCTGCCCGACTTGCTTATTCCTTCCACGCCGAAAAGCTCCGTCAGCGTCGCCATATCCATTTTTTCGAGATCGCTCTTGGGACTCCAGCCTAAAAGCGCGATATAATTGATTATCGCTTCGGGCAGATATCCTTTCGCTATGAAATCCTCGAAATTGGCGTCGCCGTATCTTTTGGAAAGTTTGTGTTGAGCGTCCTTCATTATCGCGGGAAGATGCACGTACTTCGGCGGCTCCCAACCGAACGCCGCGTAAATGAGATTGTATTTCGGCGTACTCGACAAATACTCCGCTCCGCGCATAACGTGCGTTATCCCCATCAAATGGTCGTCTATAACGTTGGCGAAATTGTATGTGGGCATTCCGTCCGACTTGATGAGTATGTTATCCTCGAGATCGGCGCAATCCACCGCTATCCTGCCGTACACCATATCTTCGTACTCGGTCATTCCGTGCTCGGGGATATTCTGACGGATAACGTATTCCTCGCCCGCTTCGAGCTTCCTTCTTACTTCCTCGGGCGAAAGCCTTAAACAATGCTTATCGTATTTGCGGTTGCCGTTTTCGTCCGTTAAGGATTCTAAACGCTCTTTATCGCAAAAACAATAATATGCACCCCCAAGCTCGATGAGCTTACGCGCGTATTCGGCGTAAATGGCTTTTCTTTCGCTCTGCACGTAAGGACCGTATTTGCCGCCGTTAAGCGGGCCTTCGTCTATGCGGAAGCCGCTCGCTTCGAGCGTGCGGTAAATGAGTTCCACCGCGCCGGGCACGTAACGCTTCTCGTCCGTGTCCTCGATGCGCAAAATAAATTCGCCCCCGTAATGGCGAGCGAAAAGATACGCGTAAAGTGCCGTGCGCAGATTGCCTATGTGCATGAAGCCCGTAGGACTCGGCGCAAATCTCGTTCTGACTGACATACCGTCTCCGTTGGATCGTTTGGATTATTTTGTGTACGGAGCGCCGCGGCGATTCCGCCGCGGCGCATTGTATTCCGATTTTTTATTTGAGCTTACTCATCAGCTCGTAAATTCTCTGCAGGTCGTCGGCGTTATAATAATCGATATATATTCTGCCTTTGTTCTCGTTACCGACCAGCTTGACTTTGGTGGAGAAGATGCGTTTCATATCGTCCACGAAACCGCGCATCTCCGCGGAAAGCCTTACCTTCTCCGCTCCGGACATTTTGCGCGGAGCCTTGTCGGGATTGAGATAATAACGCACCTTGAGTTCGAGCTCTCTCACAGTCATTTCGCCGTCCGCCGCCTGATACGCGAAATCTATCTGCGTCTCCCTGTCGGTGACCGGTACGAGCGCGCGGGCGTGTCCCGCCGATATACGGTCCTGTCTTACAAGACTCTTGACTTCGTCGTCGAGCGCGAGCAGTCTCAACGTGTTAGCCACGCTCGAACGCGCTTTGCCGATTCGCGCGGCAAGTTTGTCCTGCGTGTAGCCGTTCATACGCATCAGTTCGTCGATGGCTTCCGCTTCTTCGATGGCGTTCAGGTTCTCGCGCTGCAGGTTTTCGATAAGGCTTATTTCCCTTATCATCGAGTCGTCTATCTGCTTGACGAGCGCCGGTACCGTGTTAAGTCCTATGGCTTTCGCCGCACGATAACGCCTTTCGCCCGCGACTATCATATATTTGTCGCCGCGCTTGACGAGTATCAACGGTTGAAGTACGCCGTGTACCCTGATGGAATCTTCCAGTTCGCGTTGCGCCGCTTCCCCGAAATATTTACGGGGCTGATCCGGATTGGGTTCGATGTTCGCTATCTCCATCTGATAGACGTTCTCGCCCTCCACTACCTTCACGGGCGCGCTCAGCCTTTCGTCCTCAATGTTGGCAAGTAATTCGCTGAGTCCTTTTCCGATACGTTTTGCCATACCTCTTCTCCTTTCTTCTTATTCCCCGACCGCTTTCGCCCCGTCCGTTCGCCGCGTATAATCTTATCGATTATAACGGTTCGCTCGCGATACGCGCGTTTCGCCTGGGATATTTTTCAGGCGTCTCCGCCGCCTTTATATACCTTAATAACGTGCGGAAATTGCCTTCGATATAGTATTCCTTTACCTCCGCAAGCTCCGCTCTCAATATCTTCGCGGCGTTTACCGCCGCTTCCCTTTCCTCTTTGCAGTGCGCCTTGTACGCCATAAGTTCGCCGCCCTCTTTCAGTAACGGCATCGCGTATTCGAGCAACACCCGCGTTTCCGTGACCGCCCTCGCCGTCACCGCGTCGAAAACTCCGCGAAATTCCTCTTTACGCCCCGCGTCCTCCGCGCGCATATTGACGACGCGTATCCCGTCGAGCGCGAGTTTCGAAATAAGCAAGGCGAGAAAAGTCGCTTTTTTGCCGTTGCTCTCGAACATCGTCACGTCCGAATCGGGACGGTATATCTTGATAACGACCGCGGGGAAACCCGCTCCGCTGCCGACGTCCGCGACCTTCGCCCCCTCCTTGAGGTACTCCGCCGCCGCAAGGCTGTCGAGAAAATGCTTCTCCGTGACGCCGTCTTCGTCCGTTATCGCGGTGAGATTCACCTTCGCGTTATATTCTAAGAGAAAACGGTAATATTCAAGGAATTTTTCTGCCGCGGCGTCGTCTATGCGATAACCGTATTTAGCGAATTTATCCCTTAATTTTGCCGTGAAATCCATTTTTCCTCTCGGCGAAGCGCGTCCTTATAGTTATAAACAGTATATCATCTTATTTCTTCGGTTGCAAGTGTAAACCGAAATTACTTGAATTTACGGATAATACGATATATAATATCCGTAATTATTTATATTGTGAGGAAAATATGTATCTCATAGAAGCTAAAAGAACGCTTGCGGAAAACGTCAACGAATACGTTATTTCCGCCCCCAAAGCGGCGCGTAACGCCCGCCCGGGGCAATTCGTGATATTGCGCGTGGACTCCGAAGGCGAACGCGTACCGTTCACGATATGCGATATCAACCGTACTCTCGGTACGGTGACGATACTCGTGCAGACCGTGGGCGCGACCACGGCAAAACTCGCCGAGCTCGGAGCGGGCGACTATATCGCCGATTTCGTAGGTCCGCTCGGCAACCCTACCGATCTTACCGGCTACGGCAAGGTAATGCTCGTCGGAGGCGGTATCGGCGGCGCGGTCATATACCCGCAAGCCAAATATCTTGCTTCGATAGGCAAGCCCGCTACGGTGGTGCTCGGCGCGCGTAACGAATCGCTCTTGATGTACGAGCGCGAAATGGGCAATTTCGCTTCCGCGCTTCACATAATGACCGACGACGGCTCGAAGGGCGGCAAAGGTTTCGTCACCGATAAGGTGCGCGAACTGCTCGGCGGCGAAAAATACGACGTCGTTATGGCGGTGGGGCCGCTTATGATGATGAAGGCGGTATGCGACGTGACGAAGGAATTCGGAGTGCATACCATCGTATCGATGAATTCGGTCATGGTGGACGGCACGGGGATGTGCGGCTGCTGCAGGGTGACCGTAGGCGGCGAAAGGAAATACGCCTGCGTGGACGGACCGGAATTCGACGGACATCTCGTGGATTTCGACGAAGCGCGCCTGCGCGCGGGTTTCTATAAGGAACAGGAAGCGGAACACATGTGCAGAATACGCGGAGGTAAAAAATAATGGCTGTCTTACCGAGAAACAAAACGAGAGAAGCGGCGCCCGAGGTGCGCGCGCACAACTTCGAGGAAGTCAACGCGGGATTCGACGAAGCCACCGCGGCTAAGGAAGCGTCGCGTTGCCTTAATTGCAAAAACCCTCTTTGCCGCAAAGGTTGTCCCGTGGGGATAAACATTCCCGCGTTCATCGCGAAAATCAAAGAAGGCGACATAATGGGAGCGGCTACCGTCATCAAGCAGGATAACAATCTGCCTTCGATATGCGGCCGCGTGTGCCCGCAGGAAACGCAGTGCGAAAACAACTGCATACTCAAGAAAAACGGTTCCGTCGCCATCGGCGCGCTCGAGCGGTTCGTAGGCGACTACGCGATAAAGAGGCATACGCCCGCAAAAAGCCCCGTGCGCAACGGTTATCGCGTGGCGGTGGTCGGCAGCGGACCTGCCGGTTTAAGCTGCGGCGCGGATCTCGCAAAAGCGGGTTTCGACGTTACCGTATTCGAAGCCTTCCACGAACCGGGCGGAGTGCTTGTTTACGGAATACCTGAATTCAGGCTTCCGAAGTCTATAGTTAAGGCGGAGATAAACACGCTTAAAGAACTCGGCGTGCGCATCGAAACCAACGTCGTGGTGGGTAAGACCTTCACGCTCGACGATCTTAAAGAGGACTACGATTATATATTCCTCGGCACCGGAGCGGGCCTGCCGATGTTCATGAACATTAAGGGCGAAGGCTTGAACGGAGTATGCTCCGCCAACGAATTTCTTACGCGCGTAAACCTTATGAAAGCTATGGAGAAAGACTCCGCAACGCCCGTACAGCGCGCGCATAACGTCATCGTGGTGGGCGCGGGCAACGTGGCTATGGACGCGGCGCGCACAGCGCTCCGTCTGGGCGCGGAGAAGGTAACGATAGTTTACCGCAGGTCTCGCGACGAAATGCCCGCAAGACGTGAGGAGATACATCACGCCGAGGAGGAAGGTATAGAGCTTAAACTCCTCACCAATCCCGTGGAGGTGCTCGGCAAGGATCGCGTCGAAGGCGTACGTTGCATAAAGATGGAGCTCGGGGAGCCCGACGAACGCGGCAGACGCAGACCCGTGCCGATAGCGGGAAGCGAATTCGATATCCCGTGCGACCAGCTTATAATGGCGCTCGGCACCTCGCCCAATCCCATCATCAAGAATTCCGCGCCGGAGCTTGCGACGACTTCGCGCGGCACGATAGTCGTAGACGAAGACGGACTCACGTCCATGGAGCGCGTCTATTGCGGCGGCGACGCGGCGACGGGCGCCGCGACGGTTATACTCGCCATGAGCGCCGGCAAGCGCGCCGCCAAGGCGATAATCGCCGACGCCGAGAAGAAAGACTGACCTCTTTCCCGTCGGCACCCC
>CALVOD010000082.1 GCA_944350065.1 uncultured Clostridia bacterium | reverse complement strand
TTCATATAGGAAACCACGCCGCCTTTGCTTGCCACGTATTCGGGGAATTCCGAGCCCGTGGACGCGCTCGCGCTCGCCACGAACAACACGCTCTTTACGCTTTTAGCGAACGCGTACTTTTCCGTGACCTTTATCGTTCCTTTAAGATTTACGTCGATGTCGCGCCCGCTGTCCTGTACGCCCGCGTTGTTTATGAGTATCTCCGCGTCGTCGATTTCGGGCAATTCGCTCACCGAGATATCCGTAACGACGTGCGTATATCTGCCGTCGTCTATCGTGGACGACTCAATATCAAGTCCGGTGACATTATGCCCGAGCGAAAGGAATTTCATCGCAATCGCTCTGCCGATACCTCTGCTCGTTCCCGTTATCACCACTTTCATCAGACGACCTCCCCGCTCGTTTTGATATAATCGAAATATGCTTCTCCCACCCCGTCGCGTTTCCATTTTTTACAAGCGGCGTAGCCGAAATAAGAAAACGCGGCTTCGAATATAAGTTCCGCTACCATTCCCGTGAGGGCGCAGGTTACGCACTGCAACAGCGACCAACCGAAAAAAACGTGACTCACGCAAAGCGCGAAAATGAGGTTATCGGCGAACTGTCCTACCGCCGTCGAAACGTAGGAACGCATGAAGTAAGCGGCGGCGCCGTCGGGATTTTTGCGAAAAGCCTTCCCTATTCCGTAATTTAAGAAATTATTGACGACTGCGGACACGACAAACGCCAAAGTGCTGCCCGCGAGCACATACCAAGTACCGCCGAAAGTATTGTCAAGCGCGTTATTCAATATGCTTTCGCTTCCTTCGACGTAGGATTCTCCCCATACTCCCGGTATGATGCTACCGAGATAAAGCAACAGGCAAAACAGCAGATTCACCGATATGGCGAATACGCTCAATTCCGTAGCCGCTTTAGGTCCGAAATGTTTCGTCACCATATCCATGGTGAGGAAAGCTAACCACGATACGATTATCCCGCAGTCCAGAGCGAGCCAATCGAGAGGGATATCGATGCTTTTGTTTGCAAGCAGATTCATCGCGAAAACGCTCATGACGAAGACAACCGTTACGTAAGACGGCACTGCGGAAAGCAACAACCTGAAGGCGTGAAATTCTTTTTTCAATTTTACGGACATAGCTTCCTCTTTCGGACAAAAGGCGACCCGAAAAACAAAACGGGCGTAATACGCCCATCCTTCCGTAGTTTTGTTTAACGACAGGATGGTCACGAACTGTCCTATTTATAACGGATAAAGTTTAATCCCGTTTGCGCCGAATGTCAAGCGTATCGCCCGCAAACTTCGTAAACAAAGCTCGGCGCCTCACATATAATGACGTATATGAACGTGATAGACAGAAACTTTTATTCGCTTGCGGAGGAGATTGCGAAGCTCGCTCCGCGAGAACTTTACTACCGCATACGCATAGCGTACGATTTGTTGCCTGTCGGCACGCGGAAAAGCCTTGCGGACTTTTTCAACAAATTCGGCTACTGGGGAAAACTCGAGCCCGAAAAGCGCGTATTCGATGAAATAGAAATGAAAGCGCAAGCTCTTAACGAGCACATAGCGGATTTCGTATGGGCGTACGAGCGGCTCGGGGATTACCGCTCCAAAAAAACCTTGTATGCGGTAATAAGTAACTGGTTCCGATACGATTTCACGACCTCCGCGGAAGCCAAGGAAAATATGTTCGACGATTACTTCGATCTCGACCTCGTGAAATGCACCCCCGACGAAGTGATAGCGGATCTCGGCGCGTACACGGGGGATACGGTGCGCTCATACATACGCAATTACGGCGAAAACTGCTATAAACGCATATATTGTTACGAAATAACGGAGTCGGTATTCACGCGGCTTAAAGAAAATCTCAGCGGATACCGCGATATAGAATGCCGTTTAAAGGGCGTAGGCGACGTCGAAGGCGAGATGTATCTCAGCGAATCGGCGGGCGGAAACTCCGCCAACACGCTCGGGGAATCGGGCGGCGCGCGCGTCGCGGTCACCACGCTCGACGCGGACATAGCCGAGTCGCTTACGCTTATCAAAGCGGACATCGAGGGCTACGAGCAAAAAGCAATCGCGGGCGCAAAAAAGCACATAGCGAACGACCGCCCCAAACTTTTATTGTCCGTATATCACAACAACGAGGACCTGTGGAAAATACCCCGAATGATAGACTCGATACGCGGCGATTACAAATTTTATCTTCGCTACAAAAGCTCCCCGCTCTACCCTACCGAAATCACTCTGATCGCGTTGTAAAAAGGTATAGACGACATAAAAAATGCGCTTCCGCCGTAACGGAAGCGCGCCTCGTTTATATTTCATAAACGTCACTGCAATCTGCAAAAGCACTGCTCTTGCATTTATAATGTATGTTAAACCTGCGCGTTTGTCAACGGGCAGAAAGAAATTTTTCCCAAAAAGCGAAATACCTACTCTCCGTATCGCGCGGGGATTGAAAATTTAATGCAATTCTGCTAAAATCGTGATATGAACGGAGACAGGAAACGGATAATTTACTTTTCGCCTACGGGCGGTTGCCGCGCGATAGCCGAAGCGATAGCTTCGGTAAGAGATGAGCTCACCGATATAACTTTACCCAAAGCTCGCGCGAATAATACGGAATTTAATCCGGACGAAAAATGCGTTTTCGTTTTTCCCGTATATAACCGGAACATTCCCGACGTCTGCGCGGATTACATTAAGAAAATAAACGGGCGCAACGCGCGCGCCTTAATTATCTGCGTATACGGGGGCGTATGTAAAGGCAAAAGCCTCGAAAACGCCGCGGGATTACTCGCCGCAAGCAATTTCCGTCCCGAACGCGGCGCGTACGTTCCCGCGCCCCACTTCTATTCTCCCGTTAAGCTGAATCTCTTTACCGAAAGCGACGCCGAAGCCGTATCCGCATTCGTGAACGGCGAAAAGGCAGTAACCGAAACGCTGCGCTACGCGCGCCCCGCGCGTAAGTCGGCGCAAAAAATCATGAAAGCGCTTACCGGGAAATGCGCGTACGATTCAAGCCGCTGTATCTCTTGCGGCGCCTGTTGCAATGCCTGTCCCGTAAACGCGATAGACGGCTCGTTCGACGCAAACGGCAAAATATGCATATTGTGCGGAGCATGCGTTCGCGCTTGCCCTGCGGGCGCGCGCAAAATCAAATTCAGAACGCCTCTGCCTCTCCTTTTCATCGGCGCGAATATGCGCAAAAGGACTGCCGAATTTTATATTACGGAATCCGAAATACGTTAATTCTGCTTAGGCGCATTCCCTTTCAAAGGGCGTAGCATTTCCTTATACTCGGCGGGCTCGGCAAAGAATCCCGTCGACGTAAGTATTTCCCGCATGGCGTCTTCTCTCGACACGTTGCCGTCCCTTACGGCTATTGCCATTTCTATTGCGGTATATGGTATTACTCTGCTCCTCATTTCTTTGAAGCGCGTAAACTGCGTAAATTCCTTACACCTTTCTATCGAGCACGAGGTATGCAACCCTTTATCGGGCTCGGCGCTGTCCTCCCAGCCCGTTTCGCGCTTTATTACGTTTTTGATTTCGCTCCACTTATAGCCGCCCGATATCTCCGCAAGATCCACGTGTACGAGTTCGGGTATGTTTCCCGTACGCCAACTGCGCTTCACGCTATCCCTGAACGGCTGCATGAACTCTTTCTCGTCCGCAAGCGCTTTGAATACGTTATGCACCTGTTCGTTATGGTACTTCCCCTCTCCGCTCGAGTACAGCGGCGTTCCTTTCGCAAGAGTACGCACGGTGAAATATGTCTGCATTTCGCCCGCTTTGAAGGGCTTACGGAAACTTATCAGGCGCGCGATATTTATCAAGAATCTTCCCGCATTCTGCACCCGCGGTCTGAACGCCGCAACAGGCGAAATGTTATTGAAAATAAGATTATACATCTGCGAAGGCTCGTTCCCGAGCACGAGATAAGGCACTTTCTTTTCGGTTAAAAGCGGATAAAACAGCACGTACGCGAGCGCAGGACACATGCAAGTGTTGCCGGCAAGCGCGAAATGCCTCGCGTATATGCGACGCATTACCTCTTTATCCACTTTCTTTACGACGATATCGGCGTTTTTGATAAGTTTTCGGGCGTTTTCTATACTTCGTGCGGCGTTAGGAGAAATATATTCCGTTTCCCAACACAGCGCAAGCACTCTTAAGCCGAGCACGTTACAAAGATAATACAATAAATACGTGGAATCCTTGCCGCCCGTATAAAACAGAGCCACGTCGTACTCGCCGCGCTTGTTACGCGGAAAGCGGCTCCTTACCGGCATGACCGCTTTAAGGTTTTTCAACCGCTCCTTCATCGCACACATGGGGCACAGACCGTTTTCGTCAAGCTCGAGCCCCGGTATCATATAGTCGTTAGCCGTGCAATTTACGCAAAATTCCGCCTCGTCGAAATTCATTTTGTCCCGTTTAAATTCCTCGATCGGCACCACTATGCCCTTCCGTATCAGCCTTTTGACTGCGGCGGTCGCTCCTACGCTCTTTAAATTGCGCACGCCGTCAAGAAGCGCGAGCTTCCTAAGCGTTCCGCGAGTAAGCGGTACGGAATTACGGAAAGTATCAGGCGCTTTCCTGATACCGTAATAAACTATGTGTCTGCGCGCGACTTTCCACCTGTTCTGTAAAACGTATACCTTGTCGCCGTCAATATGCTTAATACTTCGCGCCATGATCCGTGCTCCGTCCGATTTCATAAAAAAATTATAACCGCCGCTCTCGGGTTGTGTCAACCGAGAAAAAGACTTCTCCTTCGAGCTCCTTCCTTAGCAAAATATCCGCCGCATAATGATATGCGGCGGATAGGTAAATGCGGTAAATTTTCAATTCGCTTTCTGTTTTGCTAAGCTACGCTCCCCTTCTGTCGGAAGTCCTGTCGGTACGCGAATTGCGTTTAACGCGTTTATTTTCGGGAGCGCTCCCTTCGTCGTCTTCGCCTTCCTTATCCTTGTTTTTCTTCGGAATGTACAGATAAATAATATATATTCCGAGCAGCGCCACGGCTACGCCGAGTACCGCGATCAGCGTTATCTCGTTCTGCGCTATGAACGTGAGGAAGGCTCCCGCCGCCGCAAACGGCGATTTTTTGTCCCTTCTCATCTTCGCGCGCTTCCAGATTATGAACAGGATTTCCGCAAGGAACAATACTGCGAGAAGCACTATTATCAACAGCGTGTAGCTCGGCTGACCGTTTACTATGAAGGCGTATTCCGCAAGCTGATCGGTTTCGAATACCACGTAATCGCCGTCGATCTCGTACTCTATTTCCGTTACCTTTACGCCGTCGAAGGCTACGAGACGGATATTCTCGCTCGCGGTAGCGGGTTTAAGCAAACGCACCGTCAGCATACCTTCGGTTGCGACCGCTTCGCCGTCTATCTCCAACGAGATCTCGTAAGCCGCAGTTACCCGTTCGTCGTTCGAGATCGCCTCTTCGAAGTAAGAAGCCCTCGCGGGAGTGACGACAAGCGCCGTTTCGGGATGCACTCCTTCAGGCGCGTCTATGACTACGTCGGGAATATCCGTTGCGTCGTCGGTATGCGTCACCTGTATGCTGTTGATGGTTATGATCGCCGTCATCGGCGCTATATCGTTATAGTTAACGTCGCCCGTAAATACCGCCGTAACCACGTAAACGCCGTCTTCGCTCTGCCCGTTTCCAATGTACTCCACGCTTACTCCGTCGGGCAGTGCGCCGCTTATCTTAATGGATCTTACGGTACCGTCCATAACGAAGGTTACGTCCTCGAACGTTATTCCGGACATATCGTAGGTGGCTTTTAGAACGGTGAGCGTAGCGGTCATATCGGGAATGGCGTTATAGTTCTCTCCGTCTCCGATAAACGTCGCGGTTACTACGGTAACGCCCGCTTCGGTACGAATATTTTCGCTGAGCGAGTAAGTCACGCCGTCCGGCAGCTCGCCGCCGAGCGTAAGCGTTTTTTCGCTTCCGTCGTAAACGAATTCGACGTCCGCGAAAATCACGCCCGACATATCGTAGTCGGCTTTGTTGACGGTAATGACTATTTCAACGCTTACCGCGGTATAGTTTTCGGTTTCCGCAGCGCTCACAGTAACGACCATTCCGTTACCTTCCGCCACTGTTACGAAAGTATTCGAGGAATATACGAGCTCCGTTTCGCCGTGATTGAGTAC
>CALVOD010000081.1 GCA_944350065.1 uncultured Clostridia bacterium | reverse complement strand
ACGCCATAACCACTTATACTATCCGCAAGAGCTCCAACGGGCAGGCGATATACTACGACAATACCGAAGTCAGCAAAGGAACGGCGTATTTCGAAATAGACGTAACCGGCAATCTCGAAGGCAGTATCAAGGTTTATTTCGATATCGTGCAATTGAACCTTAACGATTTGGCTAACCAGTTCCCCGGCGCGCAGATAAGCGTTACCGCCACTTACGAGCAGCCCGAAACGCCTACGTATAACGGATATCCGCTCACTCCCGTTCCTACGGTTGCGTCGATTACGATAACGGGAATACCTCACTACGTATTCTCCGACGGCGTTTATATGAACAGCTCGTATGCGATAACGTATTACTTCGTGAACGGAACGTCTTCGGGATCCGCCGTGGGCGACTATTTCGGAAATCCCATGTTTACGGTCTGGAACGGCTATTTCGTAGATCCCGCGGCTTTAGATTATGAGAATAATACCAACGTTACGCGCGACGCGAGCGGGAACGTGCAGACGGGAGCGAGCGTTACGCTGACGCTTTCTTCCGATACGGGAAGCGTGATAGGCTCCTGCACGACCACGTTCAAAATACTGCCTTTCGATTTGTCGGGCACTACGAGCGGCGGAGCCGCGAACAGCAATTTTGCGCCGATAGCCGATGTAACATACAGCGGAGAGCCTCTCGAACCCGCGTTCAACTTCTATGCGAACGGTATTTCCGGTTCCACGCAGAAGCTGCTTACGGCGAATACCGATTATACTTACGTTTACGGTAACAACGTCAACGTGACCGACAGCGCTAAAGTGACCGTCACGGGCAAAAACAACTACACGGGCACTGTAGAGACGACGTTCACGATAAAACCGCTTAACGCAAGCAACGCCGCCATTTCCGATCTGAGTGCGACTTTCGTTTATACCGGAAGTCAGATAGCGCCGCAGAAAGACGAGATAGGCGAGATTAAGATAACTCTGAACGGGAAGGAATACAAGCTCGGCACGGACCAATACGAAGTCGACGCGGGGCTTGGAGCGAATATCAACGCTTCTTTTGCGAGCGACAAGCAGAATTATGTGATGATACGGTTGGTAAATAACTTCTATTCCGCGTCGTCTTTAAAAGCGTACTTTACCATTTCTCCCAAAAATCTTGCCGACATAACGGTAAGCCAAAGCTGGGCGAGCTGGGTCAACCATAAGGACGCGCCCGCGATTATCACTTATAAAGGTTTGCAGATCGCCAATCTTCCCATTATAACCGGAATGGCTACCGAAAGCGAAAACACGCTTTATCTAAGGGATAACGCCGCTCAGGCGAGACAGGTCCTTATTTACGGCGAAGCGGGAATTTCGCGCGATTATTACGTGGCGGGCTGGGGCGAGAACGTCAATGCGGGCGACAATGCCGGTACCGTAATTCTTGCGGGAGTCAACAACTATACCGGCACGCTTGAGCTCACCTTCAAGATTTACGCAAGAGATCTGTCTACGATAGCTTCCGCGGTAAACGTGTCGCTCGATACTTCTGTCGAACTCGGATACGATTCGGCAAAGCAGGGGTATTATTTCACCGGCTCGGCGATAACTCCCGGGGTTGTTTCGGTGACCGATACCGAGCTTGCGGCAATACTTGCCGAGGGCGTCGATTTCAGCGTAGGATACGGCGATAACGTCAACGTCAAGAGCGGCGGAAGCGTTATACTCACGGGCATAGGCAACTATACCGGCACGCTTACGCGGACGTTCACGATACTTCCCATTCCGCAGCAGGTGACGCTCGAAGATCCCGGCGCCGACTCATACAACGACGCGGTGCTTGAGCCGGAGAGTATTGCTACCGATCCCTCGCAGGCAATATACGCGCAATACGAATTCAACGGCTCGGGACAGTCGATAAGACTTACCGCCTATTCCACGGCGATATATCCGCTCAATGCGCCTCCCGCGGTGACGTTCAGATTCATGAATTCGAAAGGGGAGCCGCTTAGCCTCGTCGTCAGCAACTATAATGTGGAAATAGTGGAGATCAACGGCGAAACGCTCGCCAAAACCACTGCGATATTCACCAACGGCAGCACTTACGGCGTAATACGCGTATATGCGGTATCGTACGACGACAACAAGAACTACGAGGATTACGATTATATCGCGGGCAACACTGAATACAGGCTGTTTGCCAAGCACGCGGACAGCGTCGACGGCGCTACCTTCAATACGAGTTACAATTACTATTACGGTAACGATAACTTCACGATAAGACCGGGACTTGCGTCCTATACCGCCACCAAAGGCGCGTTCCAATATTCGATTGAAACAAGTAATCCCGAAGTGGCAGACGTAAGCGTTACCTCGTCGGGCGCCAACCGCGACGTTAAGATAGTGGGAGCGGGTAGCGCGACGGTGACTATTTCGCACGGCGGCTACGTGGGCGCAGACGACACGCAGGCATATCTTGCGTTCTCCGTGACCACCGAAATAAACATCGAGAAACGTACGCTCGTAGTTTCGGCTAAACCGTTGACCGTAACTTACGGCACGTCGATATCGGCGAGTGACTTCGTTCTTACTTATACGACTTCCGCTAAATACGACAGCTATACCGGACTCAATTACGCGTCCGGGCACTCCGATTTGCCCGAGGAGATATTCGGGCTCGGCGGCGTGACGGTATTGTATAACGCAAGCGAAATGAGCGCCGTGAGCGACACGCCGTACAGCGTGACGGTTTCTCGACTTGGAACAGTGGATTACGGCGACAAGGCTAAAAACTACGACATAAGCTACGAGCCTACCACGCTTACCGTCACCAAACGTCCGGCGACTCTGTACGTCACGCAGAACGGCGTCAACGACAGGCTCGTCAAGGTATACGGCTCCGAAAATCCCACCGATTACACGTTCGGAGTGTCGGGCACGGTCGCGGGCGACTATAGCTCGATAGAATCCGGTTGGCAGACCGGAGAGTACGCTAAACCCGTTATCGACTTTATGGGTATCGGGGTATCTACCGACGCCGGAAGCTATATCGTCAAGATTACGGGAGCTACCGCGCAGAACTACGTATTCGACGACGTCGAAATTACGTTAATAATAGAACAGGCTTACGTAATACTTGATTTGGAACCCGTTTCTGTGGATTATAGCGGCAAGCCGCATAAGGCGGGCACCGTTACGGTGAACGGCGTACAGAACGGCACGGTGCCTAAAGGCGCCACCGACGCGGGCAGGCTGTCGTTCGATTACGGCTATTCCACGGGATACAGCTACGAGGAGCCTTCGAGCGCCGGAGTGTATGCCGTGCGCGTGACGTTCACTGCGGAGGAAGACGACAACTACAAGACGACCGTTACCGAATTTTTGAGCGCGCTGACGATAGAGCGCGTCGCGCCCGTTATCTCGTATAACGGCGTAAATCAGATTCCGTTCAGCACGATGGGAATAAACAAGAACGCCGTCGCGGCTACCGTAAGCGGAATAGAGGGCGGCACCGTTCCGCTCGTCACCCGGGCGGAGTCCTATATGTTCCGCAAAGCGGGCACCGACGAGCCGTTCGCGGCGCCGACGGAGCAGAATGGCTATTATCAGCTCTCGGCGGGAATTTACGACGTGCTTGCGATATACAAGGCGAACGCGTCCGACAACTATTGCGACGCGGAAGTTTATATCTATGCCGTATTTGACGACGAGGGCGTTCTTTCGGAAGGTCTGGAAATAGCCGCGGGACTGGCGGAAATCAGTCTCGTTACCGAGACCAAGAGCAAGGTTTACGACGGTTTGCCCGTTTCGTTCACCATCTACGACGATTTCGAGGATATATATTATACCGATCCCGAGACCTACTATAAAGAGAAACTCGATAAGGCAAACGCCACCGTGTACTTCCAGTACGGCGACGCCTCCACGGGAAGCGTCAACAACATTCCCGGAATACACGCGTACGTCACTACCGTTGCGCCCACGGACGCGGGTATTTATACGGTATGGGTGGTTTACGACGAGGCGGGCGCCGAGAATAAAATAGCTTCGAGGACGGTGACTTCGTTTGTGGGAGCTGTCGTCATAGAGCGTTACGACCTTGCGGCAAACGGCGGTATAAAATTCGTGCCCGATTATCAGGCGCCGCAATACACTTACGACGCGCTTACGCACGGCGTGTCTTTGGACGACGTGGCGGTGACCGGAGCAAGTAACGGTACCGCGCCCGCGGGTTATATTTCGCTCAGATACGTTATGGGCGGCGCTTATTACGACATGCCCGTTAACGCAGGCACGTACACGGTGATGGCGAAATACACGCCCGTTGCAAACGACAACTACACTTCTTCCGCAGAATGGGTGGAAATAGGCGAGGGACTCACGATAAATACGGCGTCGGTCACGCTCGAATACACGCGTAGCGACGCGTACTCGTTCACCGGAGAATCCCGCTCGATAACCGCGGAGTGTCTCGGCGTAACGCTTCCCAACGGAATGCGCGAAGTTCCCAAAGGCACGCTCGTTTACGAATATATTTTGAACGGCACTTATATTCAGGGACTTCCCGTGGACGCGGGCGCGTATAACGTAAGAGTCACTTATAAACCCGCGACGAACGACAACTACCGCTCCGCGGAAATGACTTTCTACAACGTCATCACGATAAGCGCGGTCAAACCGAGCATAGTTATTCAACTGGTTTCGGTAGACTTCGGCGCGACTATAGATCCCGCGAGCCTTTATACTTTGAAGGGCGCGCAGTTCGACTCGAAAGGTCCCGTGCTCGAATACAACGGAATTCCTACCGTGGTGGTTTCGTACGGCACGAGGTACACCACCGCGACGGGCGCCGTCGATTACGAGTGGACCACCGAGGTGCCCACCACGCCCGGCGATTACAGCGTTAAAGTGGTATTCACGCACGCGCTGAACGATAATAATTATCAGGACGTTTCCGCTACGCGCTACGACTGTCTCAAGATAGCCAACGCCGTGCCTACGATTGAGCTCGAATCGCGCGAAGCGGTTTATTCGGGCAAGGCTTTCCCTGCCAACGCCGCGAAAATTACCGACGCCAACGGCGTGGTTTACGTGAAGAACGCGGGCGAGACCGACGACGGCAACTATTATTACGGCAACGTGAACTATGAGTACCGTCTCTCCGGAAGCTCGGTATGGACGGCGATAGCGCCTTCCGCGGCGGGCTCTTACGACGTGCGCGTAACTTACGTTCCCAACCCCGTTAAGGACGTCTTCTCCGCGGGTACTCAGACTTTTACCGGAGCGCTCGTCATACGCGAGCTCACGATAACCGTGATACCCGTTTTCGGACAGGGTAAGACTTACGACGGCGTGACGGAAAACGGCGCAGATATCGCGTATCTGTATTCTTACGAGAGCGTGGACGCCGACGGTAACACTTATGTGTATTTCGTATATTCCTCGCTGACCGCAGCCGACGGCAACGGCTCCGTGGACGTAAGTAAGTTCGATTACGTCGACGAGAACGGCAACGTATTCACCGTCTATAACGGCTCCGGCAAAGTGTGGCGCGATTATTACGAAACGGCGCTCAAACTCATAAGCGGTAAATTCGTCGCGGGCTCCGACGAGTATGCGATCGATTTGTCCGCGTTCGGCGCGTCGAGAGGGGAATTCGAGTACGTCGATCCCGACACGGGCGTGAGATACGTCATCGATCTCGACTCCGACATCGTCTATCCCGCCGAGGGAGCGGCATCCTACGCTTACGATATCGAGACGGGGTATTATATCAGCTCCGTAGCCTCCGACGGCAGCGTGACGGTCATCAACATTCCTAAAAAGGAAATCGTTTATACCGACGTCGAGGCGGGACTTGCGACCTATACCCGCAACGAAGGCGGTAGGTTCGTCGTTTACAAGCTCGATATGCAGGCGATGACTGCCGTAAGCGGCGGAGTGACTTACAGAATTTACGAGCAGATCGGGAAGTTTGCGGCGACCAAGAACGGGAAGACGGAGATAATCAGTATCGATTTCAACAATATGTATTCCGTAGACGCCGCGAGCAACACCGGGCTTTATAAAGCGGCGGGCGGCGCCCTCTATATAATAGATTTCGCTTCCGCTTCCGCAACCGAAGTTTACGAGCTCGAGATAACCGAAGTGGCGATAGGGTACAAAGACGCCGACGGCAATCTAACGTATTCCGAAGCTATACCCGTGAGCGAACTCGTTTACGCGGGTTACGCGAGCGAGTACGTACG
>CALVOD010000080.1 GCA_944350065.1 uncultured Clostridia bacterium | reverse complement strand
CCGTGCCCGAGGAGGTATTCGCAACTCCCCCGCCCGTTTTTACGGTGGAGCGCGTAATCGTTCCGCAGTTGTCGCCTGCCGCGCATCCCGCGCCGTCCGCGTATACGTATTCGATGATCCCGTTGTTTGTTTCCGCAACGAGTCCGTTCGCGCCGTTACCGATAACGTTCAGCGAAGTCACCCTGCCGCTCGCGGCAACAGTCCCTATAAGCGCGCCCGCAAGCGCGGAAACGGTCTTACCGTTACCGTCCAACGTCCCTTTGAGTTCCTTAACGAAGGCGCCGTCCGCGGGATAATATCCCGCTCTGTCCGAGACGTATAAATTTATGTCGGCGGTAAGCAGGAAATACCTGCCCTGTCCGTCGTGGTCGTCGTCGTCTACCGCAAGCAGATCGGATACGTTCTTTATTAGAAACGGGGATTCCTTCGTCCCCTCTCCCTGAAGCTTTTCGGAAGCGGTATACTCCCCCGTGTCCTTGCCGACTATATCCGAATAATCCGCGTCGTGAGAAGTGAGCGCGGAATTCCCCGTATTGTAGGCGTTGAGGAAGCCGTAGCGCCCTACCGAATAACATTTGCTTCCGATCGCCTCTTCGAGCGCGGCGTTTTCTTTCGACGTAAGCGCTACGTTGTAACAATTTATATATGCCGCCTGCGCGGCTTTGGGTTTAACGTCGGAAGCGGAGGAGTAATAATCGATATACCACTTCAAAAGAGCGTAATCGCTTACGCCGCCTGCCGCGGCGTTCTTCGCTTCGTCGGGCTCGGTCACGTTGCCGTCGGTAAAGAATATCGCGGCTTTCTGTCCGCTAAGTCCGTAACAGCCGCTTATTTCGTATAACGGCGTATAGCCCGCGACGGTGTATTCTTCGGGTATAAGCCCTGCGGCTTCGGAGCCGCTCGCCGTAGCGGCGTAAGCCGCACCGTCGCTTCCTTCAAGCGTTACCGCGGTAACGCAATTCCTGATCGCGCCGAAATTGTATACGGCGATGCCCGCCGCCGTAAGACCGTTCACGGCTCCGGTAACGCTCACGTTCTCCACTACGCCGTAATTGAATACGGCGAGCGCCGCCACGTCGGAGCCCGAGACCTCGGCGTCTATCAGTTTAAGATTTTTTACCGTCGCCGAAGGCGAAATTTCTTTGAAAAAGGCGTTTTGCACGTTACCGTCGGATATTCTCACGCCTACTATCGCGTGCCCTCTGCCGTCCAGAGTGCCTTCGAACACGGCGCCCCTGCCGAGAGAGCCGCCGCCCGCCGCGTAATATCTCGAAAGATATATATCGGTGGTCAGCACGTAAGTTTTGCCCTCTGTGGCTCCGATGCCGCAATCCACGATAAAATCGACGAAATCGCTCTCCGACGAAATAAATTCCGTTAAATCGCCCGAGGGCGTCTCGTCGGCTGCGCGCGCGTCTACGCCCGCGTAAGAAAAACAAGCGAGCGCTATCGCGAGCACCAACACCGATACCGATAAAATTACCGAAACAGATTTTTTCGTCATAAGCAATTTTTTATTATTCCGCGTCATTGTTTTTGATGGTCTTTTTCTTGAGCCAGGAGACCTCTTTCCCGACAAGTTTGACGTGCGACCTGCCCATGATGCCTTCTATGAGCTGCGAAACGAGCCCCACGAAGATAGGCAGATAGAACACGAGTACCCTGTATAATATGACCGCCCAGAACAAGGTTCCCGCGGGCGTAGCGCCGTCGAAAACGCTGTAGAAAGCGCCCTCGGAAGCGCCCGACGAACCGGGCGTGGGTATTATGCCCGAAGACAACGTCACGAAGTATGAACGCGACATTATCTCCCAGAAACTTCCTTCGCCGCCCAAAGCGCGCACTATAAGGTAAGGGTACGAGCCCACGGCGACGAGATCTATAAAGGACAATACGGCCAGTATGACGATCGTGCTCTTATGATAACTGAGATATTTATATGCGGCGGCAAGCGAATCGACGGTATCGCGCGCTTTGCCGACGGCTTTGTCGTAATCTTTGACGAGGCGCATTTTCACGCCCAGTTTCACGACCTTCTCGGTGAGTTTGAAGGTAAAACTCAATTTCTTGGAGAAGATCATCACCACGACAGGCAACAGACTCGTAAAAACTATCGCGAGTGCGGCGCCGAGCTTGATGACCCAGGATATTTCGTCGCTGTATATCGCGAATAAAGTTATCACGAACGCGTCCAGCGTGAATATTCTTATCGTGTGTTTGACGAACGGCAACGTGCAAGCCGTAGGCGTATCGAGACTCGCTTTTGCCATATATACCATCTGGAAAGGCTGTCCGCCGGTAGCCCACGGAGTAAGGTTGTCGTAATATTTACCGAGTATCGCCACCCTAAGCGCAAGTCCGAAACGGTTGCCGTATCCGCACTGCCGTATCAGCGTGAAGTATACGAAAGCGTCGGAAAGCGTATGCATAGCGTAAGCGCCGAGCGCTATCAGTAACCAGTAATAATTGCCGCCTATCTGCTTGCCGAGGTCGTCGATACCGACGAACGCCTGAGCGTCGTCTTTGAGCTCGAGCCACAGGACGACGGCTATAGCTATCACGTTGAACGCGACGAGGATAAGCGTGGATATCCATTTTTTCTTCTTATCCTTTTTCGTTTTCGCCTTGCCTTCGTTAACTTCCGGAAGCGTTAGCCTGTCCTCCACTTCTCCGAGCGCCTCCAGCGAGGGTTCGCTCACGCGCGCTTCGCGCGCGCGACCGTTTTTGTCGCATTCCGTCGCGTTACCTTCGGGCGCGCTCTCCTCTCCGTCCTCTTTTTGCGCTCTTTCCGCTTCCTCCGCCGCGGCTATCGCGGCGTCGCGTTTCAATTCGTCCATACCCGGTCCTTTATCTTTTTATATTCTACCATACGCACACGCGCACTACAAGATGTTTTATGTGTTCGCTTTGTGAAAAAAACGGCGTCCTTAACGAACGCCGTACGCCGATCATAGCGTTTTATTTATCGAATTCGTCTTCTTTGGCTTTTTTGTCTATTTTCGCGTTAAGGGCAAAAACGGAAGCGAATCCGCAGGCGAGCGCGCCCACCACCACTATTATCCAGAGAGGATGCCACATGCCGGTCACGGCGGCGGCGGTCAGAAAAACCGCCACGCTCGTCATCATGACGAGGGCAATCCAGATTATGAGCCATACCTTGCGCCTGCGGAAAAACATCGTCGTGAATATCACCGACAAAAGCGCCCATACCGGAATATATACGAAGCTCACCCACGCCACCGCAGGACTTACCTTGCATGCAAGCCACAGTACGAAAAACAACGCCGTAAGCAATATCGCCCCGTAGGTTATAAGTATAAGGTCGGTCGTGTAATGCTTTCTGAAACGGATATTGCGTTTAAGAACGGAAGCCGTGGCGAACACGTACATTGCTATCGCCATCGCGGGGAATATCGTGTAAGCCCCCACCGCCCACAGTTTGCCGAGGATACCCATCAGAATGTAAGCGGTCACGCACAACAGCGAGAAGGTAACGAGTAATAATACGCTTCTTTGGAATTTAGGGTCCCTGACAACTTGAAGCGGTTTCCCTCTCAAAGCGTTAATGGCTTCGGTATAATCGCCGAGAGCCTCGATGCAACGGGTATAAACCTCGTCGTCCGGTATTCCTTCCGCTTTAAGTTCCATTGCGTGCGACATAAGATTGCCGAGCATCTCCTCTCTCAATTCCGCGGCTTCTCTGCCGGGCGGAACGAGTTTGAATTGACTTGAGAGATAGGCTTTGAATCTTTCGAGCAAAGTCATCGGTTACCTCCTACGATAAGTTTGGTGAGAATACGGCTCACGAGTTTCCATTCTTCGAGTTTGGCTGCGTAAACCTGCTTACCTTTCTCGGTGATTTTGTAATATCTGCGTCTTGCGCCGCCTACGCCGTCGCCCCAGTAAGTGGTGAGCAGACCTTCTTCCTCCATACGGCGGAAAGCGGTATAAATGGTAGCGTCCTTAACGTCGATAACGCCTTCTCCTCCGTCGATGATATCCTTGGCGATCTCGTAGCCGTAGCTGTCGCCCTCCTGAAGTATGCGGAGTATAATGGTTTCCGTATGTCCTCTTAATATATCGCCGCTACCTGCCATGGTCTACCTCGTCGAAGCGTTATCCGTGTGTTATCTAAACAAAATAGCTATATAATTTGTTTATGTACTTGCAGTATACACCAAAGCCCGTTACTTTGTAAAGTCTATTTACACAAAAAAATCGCAAATTTACGAATCCGAAACGGATTGAGATATGTCACGAATTATATACCTGATACACGAGCGAATACCGCTCGGACGGTCGGATACCGATTTATAATTTAAATCTATAATATCCCGCGCAATTTGCGCGAGCGCGCGTAAGCGCGTAGGAGAAAAGCGATACAGAGCGCCATATCCGCGGTAAAAAGAGTATCGACTACGATTTTACCCATAGCCGTCGCGGCATGGCGGATGTCTTTTCTTCCCATTTCCACGGAAAGCACCCGGCTCGAAGGCGCGACGGCTTTAAGCGCCGCGGTAACCGCGGCGTGAGAGGACGGCGGAGCGAGGACGACGTACAAAACGTATTTTACGCCCTCCGTTTCCCCTACCGTTCCGTCGAGTTTTGCGGCTTTAAGCAAGTCAGAATCGTTCAGAATATACAGCGCGAACGGTTCCGACTTTATCATTGAAAAGGGCGAGAAAACGCTTTTCACGTCTTTCACTCCGTTTACGGCGGCGGAGACTGCGGCGTGCGAGAGGTCGTTCAACGGTACCGAGACGAGCATAGCTTCTTCCCAGAATCCCTCTCCCGCTTCGGAGAGCAAATCGGCTTTTCCGGAGACCACCGCGTCAGTGAGCCCCACCCTGTTGCAGGCGAAGCCTGTGAGAGCCGTCTCGGCTTTCAGGTAGACGTCGTCGGTTTCCCACGGCGGGACGTTCAGAAGCATCAGTATTCGGTAGACCGTTTCGCCGTTTTCCTCGTAGGCGAGGAATTTTTTGACTTCCTCGAGGTCCGTCACGCCCGGTATCTGCGGAATGAAATAAACGGTGCCGTACCAGACGAGCTGGGTAACTTCGCGGAAATCGGCAAAAGAATTCACTATCGGTTTAAGGTCCGCAAAATCGCCTTTGACTTCTATAACGGCGTCGGAACGCACGCCGTAAGCGTCGTTGAAAAACGCATAGGCTTCCGTTGCCGGCGTGTCGTAAGAAAGCAGCGGAACGAGCGGCAACGCAAGTCCCGCCGCGAAATAAACAAATATAATGATGACTATAAGCGAAACAACTATCCGATTGCTTTTTAGCGGCATAACTTTTCCGTATAATACTATGTTGCGCGCACGCCGAAAGTTTCTACGGATAAAATTTATTTCCGTCTGAACTCGGGATAAATATCGAGAGTTGCGAAATAGTCGTCGGGAGTTTCGGCGCGCCTGATGAGTTTATAGGAGCCGTCCGGTTTAAGGAGAATTTCCGCGCTGCGGAGCTTGCCGTTATAGTTATACCCCATGGAGTGTCCGTGCGCGCCCGCCTCGTGTATGAAAAGATAATCTCCTATTTCCAGTTCGGGGAGCTTTCTGTCCACGGCGAATTTATCGGAGTTTTCGCAAAGCGAGCCCACGACGTCGTAGACGTGATCGCAGGGCGCGTCCTCTTTGCCGAGCACGGTGATATGGTGATACGCGCCGTATATCGCGGGACGCATGAGGTGCGCGGCACAGGCGTCGCATCCGGCGTATTCTTTATAAGTATGCTTGAAATGCACCACTTTCGTGATAAGTCCGCCGTAAGGAGCGAGCATATATCTGCCGAGTTCGGTGAAAATTTTGGGAGCGATACCGCGGGAAGCGAGTATCTCCTCGTACGCCTTGCGCACGCCCTCTCCTATTACTTTTATATCCGTCTTTTTCTGCTCGGGACGGTAAGGAACGCCTATTCCGCCGCTCAAATTGACGAAAACGAATTTCGCGCCCGTTTCGGCGGTTATATCCGCGATGAGCTCGAAAAGCACTCTCGCCAACACCGGATAATAGTCGTTCTCGATATTGTTGCTCGCAAGGAAGGCGTGCACGCCGAATTCCTTTACGCCTTTAGCCATAAGCGTTTTCACCGCTTCGAACATTTGCCGACGGGTAAGTCCGTACTTCGCGTCCGCGGGCGTGCCCATGATCATATTGTTGATTGTGAATTCGCCGCCAGGATTGTATCTTAAACATATCTTTTCGGGGATACCCGCCGTTTTTTCGAGAAATTCGATGTGCGTGATATCGTCGAGATTGATTATCGCTCCCAGTTTACGGGCATAAATATATTCTTCCGCGGGAGTTTCGTTGCTGCTGAACATAATTTCGTCCCCGCTGAAGCCGAG
>CALVOD010000079.1 GCA_944350065.1 uncultured Clostridia bacterium | reverse complement strand
ACTTTGAGAGTGTTGTCGCCGAGAATTTTGCGGGTCTCTTTTATCATCTTTTCCTCTTCCTTCGTGTAGCCGTTGGGAAGGAAGACGTCGATGTGCGGTATTACGTTGCCGCTGATGGGATAGGGGAATTTGGTGGTGGTGCCGTCCCTCAGGTCGTTGTAGCCCGCTACGCCCGCGCCGGAGACCGCCTGATAGGTCGAGTACACTACGCGCTTGATACCGTACTTGTCGTACAGCGGTTTGAGCGCCACGACTGCCTGTATCGTCGAGCAGTTGGGGTTGGCGATAATGCCTTTGTTGGCAAGCGCCGCTTCGCCGTTCACTTCGGGAACCACCAGCGGAACGTCGTCGTACATACGCCATTGGCTCGAATTGTCGATAACGACCGCGCCGATATCCACGAACTGCGGTGCGAATTCCTTGGAAACCGCGCCGCCTGCCGAAAATAACGCTATCTCTATGCCTTTACCTTTGATGTTTTCGGGCGTAAGCTCTATTATCGTATGCTCCTCGCCCATGAAAGTCACCTTTTTGCCGGCGGATTTCTTCGAAGCGAAAAGATAATATTTCGACACGGGCAGTTTGCGCTCTTCGAGCACCTGAAGGAATTTCGAGCCGACCATTCCGGTCGCGCCTACGACAGCCATTACATAGCTTTTCATAAAAAGTACCTCATTATATTAAATATTAAGTTACTGCAACTATAACAATTTTATCGGCAAAAGTCAATAATATAATTGCAATAAGCGGATATTTAATGTATAATCGATATAACACCTTTTTGAGAGGAACGTAATGGCAGCCAACTCCAACGAAAAGTCTTCCAAACGCGGTTTAAGCAAATTCAAACTGAAATTGCTCTCCGGTCTCGAACTTGCTCCCGAAGCGCGCTACGAAGAAAAAAAGCCCCCGTATCCCGCGGGCAGATTCAAGAGGTTTTTCGACACATATAAAGCCAACAGCACTCACCTGATGACGGCGAACGCGATGACGATAATATTCTTGTTACCGCTTTTCGCGCTTATCATAGCGATATCCTTCATCGGCGTAGAGAAATTCGCGTACATGCTCGCGGACGTCGATAAAATTCCGTATCTGATGAGCGGATTCGGGATAGGGCTGTCGAGCGGAATGGCAGTGAACGAAGCCAAGGTCATATTGTTGCTTGCTTACCGCGTGATATTCCTCGGAGTGGCGGTTTGCCTGCCGATATTATCCTTCGGCGTGGCGGGGCACGCATACGTTTCCACCAAACTTATCTGGGGCGAAAGGTTCGTTTGCAAAAAAGATAAAAAAACGGGCGCGGACGTGCCGCGTATCGTCACCGAATATTTCCGCGGCGTGAAAACGTACTGGAAAGAAATGCTGATAACCTTCGCGGGATACGCGGTATTTTTCGCGGGCGGCACCAATCTTATAATCGAATTCATAGCGGGCGTATGGTCGGGCGGCGCAAACGTAGGACAGTGGTTCGCGCTTTTCGGCGGAATAATAATACTTTTCGTTTCCACGATGATACTGCTCAACCTTCTGCCGCAGGTGATATCCTATCACAAGACGCTTTCTTACGCGGCGAAGCTGAAGAACGCGTGCATATATTCGACGGCGTTTTTCATACCGAGTCTGCTTATGCTCGTCATAATCGGCGCGCCGTTCGCGTTGTTCGCGATAAATTCGATGTTCGTGACTATAATCATAGCGGTGGCGTTCGTTATGATAGGAACGACTTATGTGATACTCGCTACGGTCAACTACGGCGATTACAACAGCGAAAACGTCCTGCAGGTGCTGTACGAAAAACTGAAAGTGGACCAATCCCGTCAGAGCCGTAAGGAAAAGAAAAAGCCCGAAGCGAACAAGCAACAGGGACCGGTCAAGTACAAGAAAAAGAAATAGAACGACAATAATTCCATTCATCGGAGTTCCGCTATATGGACAGGATAATAAAAGCCGTATGTTTCGGCGGTAAAGCGAGACTTGCGCTTATCGACACCACCGAAGCGGTCAACAAAGCAATTAAAACTCACGATCTGTCGCCCCTTGCCGCAGCCGCGCTGGGGCGTTCTTTGACGGTGGGGGCGTACATTATGCACAATTTAAAGAACGCGACGGACCGATTCAATCTCATCATCGACGGCGGCGGACCGCTCGGCAGGATCTGCGTTGCGGGAGAGGACGGCGCGATAAAAGGTTTCGTGGACAATCCGCAGACCGATCTTCCTTTACGGGAGGACGGCAAGCTCGACGTGGGCGGCGCGGTAGGTAAGGACGGCGACATAGTGGTCGTCAAGGACCTCGGACTGAAAGAGCCTTACGTCGGCAGAGCGGCGCTCGTAAGCGGCGAAATAGCCGAAGATTACGCAAATTATCTGTACCGTAGCGAAGGGATAGCCAACTCCGTGGCGCTCGGCGTGATGAACGACGCGAGCGGCTGCAAGGCGTCGGGAGGCATAATCGTGGAAGCGCTCCCGGACGCCGACGAAAACATGCTGTTTATGCTCGAAGACGTGATGACTAATTTCACCGCGTTGTCCTCGCTTATGTGCGAAAAAAGCATAGAAGAAATAGGCGAATTTTATTTCGGGCATCTCAATACCGAATTTTTCGCGGCGGAGCCGATAGAGTACGGTTGCAAATGCGCTTCCAAAATACGCGGCGTCGTCAGAAGCCTCGGCAGAGCGGAAGCGGAATCGATAATTAAAGAGCAGGGCGTAATAGAAGTCAAATGCGATTTCTGCGCCGCAAAATACCGTTTCGGCGCGGAAGATTTGGACACCATATTCGGTAAGAATGGCGAAAATCATTGATTTTTCCGATAATTTTGCGATATTTTTAAAACTTCTTGACGAGAAGGTAGCCGCTCGCGAATACGAGACGGCTATTTCCGTTACCGTAAAGAAACTGGAAGAAACGGGAAAAACTTTTTTCGGCGAGCTGTTGAAACACAGGCTGTCGGAATTGTATATCCCGATAGGGGCGTACGAAGAAAACATCGCCCTTCTCGCGGAGCTTGCGGGCGAGGCGGGGAGAAGCGAATATCTGACCGCGATAAGGATGCTGTATCGCGAAATGTGCGTAGCCGGCAGGCGGATTACCGACGTGTACGGTGAAAAACCCGACGTCGAATACCTGCTCGCGCAAGCCGCGAGCGGTGACCTCGAAGCGCTGTGGGACGATTACGCGTTCACCTTCGAGCGCGAAAGCGGCGAGCCGGTACGGATAGACGTGAGCGTGCGCAACGACCTGAAGAACTTTTCGGAGGCGGCGGAGCTGCTCGCCGCGGGCGATCCCGAAGGCGCGGTTGCGGTTGCGGATTGCGTTTCCGACGACAGCGTCGTCGCGGAGCTTGCTCTTTCCGTAAAGGCGGAGGCTGCCGCCGACGCGGGCGACTACGAGCTTGCCGAAAAGGCGGCGCGTAAACTCTATGCGATAAATCCTTCGAGCAGAACGGCTGCGGAGGTTATATTGAAATGCGCCCTCGAGGACTTCCGTTTTAGCGAAGAATTCGCTAAACTTCTCGCCGCCTATAAGGAAAGCAAAAACGCGGTGGAGCTTGCGGAAATATCGCGCACGGCAATGCTTAACGGGTACATGCCCGAAGCGTACGCCGCGGCGAAAGCCGCGGTAGCAGCGGACAAATATTATTACGAAGGGCTCGTCATGCTTGCTCTCACGGCTACCGCCGCGGGGGATAACGAGGAAGGGCTTAAAGCCTTATATCGCGGAATGAGAATGTATCCGCGATGCAACCGTCTTGCTATGGCGGAGGTTGTGATAAAGGAATACTATAACGGCGACGTAGGTACGCTACGTTCGGCTGCCGCGGGAATAGTGCCTTGCGTTGCACGCAACGTCAAAAGCAAGCTAATCGATTACGGCTGTAAACTTTCGTACGGCGCGCGCGTAAATCCAGAGGAAGTGAGGCTCGTTCTCAAGCGCGCGATAGACTTCAATTGCGTGGACGAGCTGGAGGAAGAACTGCACGGACTGTTCTCCGCAAGCTCGGAGGATTATTCGGATATATTGATTAAGGGTATCTCAAGTCCTTATGTCGGTTACCCGAGTAAAGCTGTTTTGTTATATATGTTGCTAATATATTTCAGCGACTCGACGCACGATTTTTTGGTGACCTCCGCAAAAAGCGCGACCTATGCGAGCGTGAAAGAATACGTTCCTTCGAGCAACAGATATCTGAATTTAAGGCGCAGCGTTTACGCGCTCGTGTCGATACAGTTCATCGTCAACGAGGGCGTTCCCGACGCAAACGCGGACATAGGCAGAATAGTGGACGGTGTCTTCGACAAAAACGTCAATATGCTCAATACCGAAGCTCTTTGCGCGCTCGTGCATTATTTATATGCGGTGGAAGCGGGACTTACGGAGGAGGGCGCCGACAAGGAAGCGATAGCCGCCGTCTACCGCGTGCCCGTCAGCCTTCTTGAAAAATATATAGAGGCTTATTCGTGAAATTCGTTATAATTTATTTTCCCGCCCCGTGAAGGGGCGTTTTTTTATATGCCGATCGAAAAAAGAACGGCGTCCCGAGGGACGCCGCTTTTGATTCGGTTAAGAAAATTACGAACGCTTGCGAAGGTTCTTCTTGAGTTTGTTGAGCTCCGCGTAGAGTTCTTTGGGCAGGGTGTCGCCGAAGGTCTTCTGATAGTAAGCCTCGATATCGGCGGCTTCCGCGAGCCATACCTTCTTGTCGCAGTCGAGGATCTTCTTGAGATCTTCGGTCGTCATATCCAGTCCTTCGAGGTTGATGTCTTCAGGTCTGGGCATATAACCGATAGGAGTCTCGACGGCGTCCACGGTCTCCTCGCAACGCTGGATGATCCAGTCGAGTACGCGCATATTGTCGCCGAATCCCGGCCACAGGAAGTTGCCTTCGTCGTCGGTACGGAACCAGTTGACGTTGAAGATTTTCGGTTTATTCTTGACCTTCTTGCCCATGTCGAGCCAGTGTTGGAAGTAATCCGCCATATTGTAGCCGCAGAAGGGGAGCATCGCCATAGGATCGTGACGAACTACGCCCACTGCGCCCGCCGCCGCCGCGGTGGTCTCCGACGCCATTATCGAGCCGATAAATACGCCGTGCTTCCAGTCGCGCGCTTCATAGACCAACGGAGCCGCTTTCGCGCGTCTGCCGCCGAATATCATAGCGGAGATCGGTACGCCCTTCGGATTTTCGAATTCGGAGGAGAGGCAGGGGCAGTTCTTCGCGGGTGCGGTGAAACGGGAGTTCGGATGAGCGCCTTTGATGGGCTTGCCGTCCGCGTCTACCATGCCGCCCGACCACTTGTTGCCTTTCCAGTCGAGGACGTTCTTCGGAGGATTCTTGTCGAGTCCTTCCCACCATACCGTCTTGGTGCGGGGATTGTAAACGACGTTGGTGAATATCGTTCCGCGCTTCGTGGTTTCGAGAGCGTTGGGATTGGATTTCGCGTTCGTTCCGGGAGCTACGCCGAAGAAACCGTTTTCGGGGTTGACGGCATAAAGCATTCCGCCGCGTCCTTTACGGATCCACGCGATATCGTCGCCCACGGTGAAGACTTTATATCCTTTCGCGGTGTAGGTTTCCGGAGGAATGAGCATTGCGAGGTTGGTCTTGCCGCAAGCGGAGGGGAACGCCGCCGTGATGTATTTGATCTCGCCGTTCGGCTTCTGCACGCCGAGGATGAGCATATGCTCCGCCATCCAGCCTTCTTTCCAGCCCTGATAGGAAGCGATACGGAGCGCGAAGCACTTTTTGCCGAGAAGCACGTTGCCGCCGTAACCGGAGTTAAGGCTGTAAATGGTGTTGTCCTCGGGGAACTGGCAGATATAACGGTTCTCTTCTTCGAGTTTCACTTTGCTGTGGATGCCGCGCACGAAATTGTCGGAATCGCCGAGCTTATCGAGAACTTTCTTCGATACGCGGGTCATGATCGCCATGTTCAGTACGACGTAGATGGAGTCGGTAAGCTCGATGCCGTATTTGGCGAAGGGAGATCCGATCTTGCCCATACTGAAGGGGATTATATACATCGTTCTGCCTTTCATGCAACCGGTAGCGATAGCGTCGAGTTTCGCGTAAGCCTCTTTGGGGTCCATCCAGTTGTTGGTGGGACCGGCGTTCTTTTGCTCGCGGGAGCAGATGAACGTCCTGCCCTCCACGCGCGCCACGTCGTTGACGGCGGTGCGGTGATAGAGGCATCCGGGAAGCAGCTTGCTGTTGCATTTATAGATCTCGCCGGTGGAGCAGGCAATCTTGGTGAGCTCGTTGAGCTGTTTCTTGCCGCCGTCGATCCATACTACCTCGTCGGGCTGCATAAGGTCGACGTACTTCTTGACGAAATCGAGAACGTATTTATTGGTTGTTAATTCCATAAAGCACTCTCCTGTAAATAAGATTGCATTTATATTACCACAATATATGCCCGAATGCAATAATTTTCCCCCGATAT
>CALVOD010000078.1 GCA_944350065.1 uncultured Clostridia bacterium | reverse complement strand
TCGAACAATTCTGTGCGGAGCTCGAACAATTCTGTGCGGAGCTCGTGCAGTTCTCAGCGGAACCGATGCGGTTGCTTTCGGCGCCGGCTTCCATTCTTGCGCCCGCTTTACCGGCTACGGAATTCTTGGCGCGCGTCGAGTTAGCGGCGGAGTTTTTGTCCGGACTGCCGCAGTTGGACATCTTACTGTTGTTGGTCATATTATCGCCTCCTGATTTGATACAGGAAGTTTTGCCGACTTAAAACTAATTATACCTACACTCCGATATTCCCCGTACGTACGTCCGCGTTAAGATAGGATAACATCACCGCGCGCGCCTTGCCGCCCAATACGTCGTCAAAGCAGGCGATGAGGTCGTCGCCGCTCGCGTCGGCGAATTTGTAGCGCTCGTAATACGAGGTTATGGCTTCACGCAGTTTCTTTTCGCCCGCGAGCTCCATAAGGCTTACGTACATCGAACACCCTCTGCGGTACACCACGGCGTCGTATTCGTACAGAGTGGAAAATTCGTAGACGTTCCTCGCGATACTCGGCACGTAACCGGGAGAATTAAGTTTTTCGGTAAGAAGAAACGCCGCATACTGTCTCTCGCAGTCGGCTATCTCCGCCGAGAACGCTGCTTCGTCTCCCGCGAGTTTGAAGTAATACGCGGCAAGGAAGGTGGTCAGGCTCTCGTCCACCCAGCCTTCGTGCGCGCCGTCGGAGCCCACGGCGCAACCTATCCACTGATGCACGAGCTCGTGCACGATGACTTTCTCCTTCTCCGCGTCGCTAAGCGAAGAATTTATCACTACAAGCCCCGGATACTCCATACCGCCGTAATAGAAAGGAGATTCGCACACCGAAAATTCGGGATAAGGAAATTCTCCGAAGTATTCCGTGAATATATCGGTTGCTTTAGCTACGAATTCTGCCTTGTCGGAGCCACTTAACGAATAATACTTTATCTTCGCGTCCCCGCTCGAGGCTTCGCTCGTTTTATACTCGGTCGACAGGACTGCGGCGAAGTCTCTCGCATCCGCGGCAGTCGCCTCCACCGTCCTTATCCCGTCTCCTTCCGTAACCGAAATCTGCTGTCCACTCGTAGCTATAGCAACATTATCAGGTGCGGATATCTTCACCTCGTAAGAAGCGCCGGCAGTATGGAAAGGGTCGCCTATGCGCGAATAGTCACAGGTTTCCCAGCCCGCTTCGCCGTAGTAAGCGAGCACGGGATAGAAATTGAGAAGCCGCGCGATACTGCCGTCGCCGCCGAAGCGCAGAGTACCGCCCGCTATGTCTATGCGGGCGCCGAGCTTCACCGTGACGGAATCGTCGGGCTTGACGGGCGTATCGAGCGGTACTTCCATAAATATACCGTCCACCTCGAAGGCGTTCTCCTTACCGTCTACCTTCACCGCGGAGATATCTATACCGCCGAACTCGTCGTTTACCTTCAGCATATCCGCAAAGTATGCGGAATTTTCGGCGTCCTTGCGGTAGGCGTTGGGATAAAGCATGAACACGAGTTTGTCTATATCGTCGTTACCGGAATTGGTGAACACGACTTCTTCGGTAAGATAGGCTTCGTCAAGCCCCTCGCGCACCGCGACGTCCAAAGAGTATGCCGCTCTGCTCGCATACCCGGCGTCGCGCTCGTTCCCGTTGCACGCCGCGAGCGTGAGCGCAACCGAGCATATCAACGCAACCGACAGTATAAGTAATATAGCTTTTTTCATAATACCTCCGCATTATTAAATGCCGCGCGGGCGCCCGATAGAACCCGTTTCAAGACCGTCCCGTTGTTTACCTTTAATTTACTGTAATAAATTTTATGAAAAGTATGTACAGGCGCAAATTTTATGCTATAATAAGACCATCAAAAACAGCTCATAATTTTCCCCCTTATCATAGCTAAGAAGGAACGATGTTTTTTATCGTTCCTTTTTAGCATATACGGGAAAGTGATATTCGATTGAAAACCGACGTTTTTGCTTAAAAAAGCGCCTTCCGCACGGAAGGCGCTTTTAATATGCGGCTCGCCGTCTTACCCTCCCGTAGCTGTTACGATAAAGAGCGAACGGGAAAAATACGAATCGTTTTTAAGAATTTTTTCTGAGATTTACGTACTCCGTGGCGTAAGTCGCGGCTATCGCGCCGTCCGCGCAGGCGGTCACCACCTGTCTTAACGGGCTCACGCGGACGTCGCCTGCGGCAAACACGCCTTCGAGCGACGTACGCATCTCGGAATCGGTTATTATATATCCGTTCTCAGTATCGACCTTGTCGCTCACGAGTCCCGCTTCCGGCACCGTGCCTATCGCCACGAATATGCCCTGAACCTCGAGCTTTCTTACCCCGCCGCCGTGCACGTCGGCAACTTCGAGCGCTTCTACGGGGCTTCCTTGCAGTCCGTACGCCACCGCGTCGAGCACTTCCTCGATGTTTTCCGTAGCGCGCAGCCTTTCGACGAGAATCTTCGCCGCGCGGTATTCGCGCCTTCTGTGAACGATATAGACCTTTTTGCACAGCCGCGCAAGGTACAGCGCCTCCGTAAGCGCGGTATCCCCGCCGCCCACGACCGCAACTTCTTTACCGCGGAAAAATCCGCCGTCGCAGGTAGCGCAATAGCTGACGCCTTTACCGATAAGAGCTTCTTCGTTATCGAGTCCCAGCTTGCGGTGCTTCGCGCCCGTCGCTATTATCAACGCGCGCGCGGTATATTCGCCGCCGTCCGTTACCACTTTCTTTTCGGCGCCTTCCGCGCTTACTTCGAGCGCCGTTTCGTAGCGCACCTCGGCGCCGAAACTTTCGGCTTGCGCAAGCATCGTCGAATACAACGTATATCCGTCCACCGACGGGATACCCGCATAATTCTCGATGGCTTCGGTCTGCGTGACCTGTCCGCCCGCGTTAGCGCCGGCTATGACAAGCGTTTTCATACCGCCGCGCGCGGCGTATATCGCGGCGCTCATGCCCGCAGGTCCGCTTCCGATTATTATTATATCGTACGACATTTTTACGTTTACCTCCGCGCGGCGCCCACCGCGCCGCTTTATAGACAATCCGTTACATAGTATATCACATACGCGCGTACTTAACAAGTATAGCGGCTCATCGCGCTACGCAACGGATCTTAAACGATTTACGTAATATCGCGCGCGTTTTTATACCTTTTGAGTCGGCGGTATGTTATAATTACCTCGTGAGTATATTCGACGGCGCTCTCGGCTTGTCGGTCACCGCGGCAAGCGGAATCGAAGCGGTTACGAAAAAAGAACTTATCGACTTGGGTTACGCCCCGGGCGGAGCGGAATTCGGCAGGATATCTTTCGAAGGTACCTTCCGCGACGCCGCACGGTGCAACCTTTTCTTACGCACCGCGGACAGGGTGTATATCAATATATGCAAATTCCGCGCCGAAAGTTTCGACGAACTGTTCGACGGAGTGAAAACGGTAAAATGGCGCGAAATCATTCCCGCAGACGGCAAAGTCGTCGTCAACGCGAAATCGCGCGGAAGCAAACTTTTCGCGCTTTCGGCGATACAGCGCGTAGTCAAAAAAGCGATAGCGGCTTCCTATCCCGCGGGGCTCAGCGAAACAGCGGAGACCTACTCCGTAGATGCGGTAATCGTGAACGACGAAGTCACGCTTGCGCTCGACGCTTCGGGAAACGCATTACATAAGCGCGGTTACCGTACTTTCGTGGGCGAAGCGCCTCTCAAAGAAACGCTCGCCGCGGCGATGATACTTCTATCGGGCTGGAAGCCCGAATTTCCGTTTGCCGACCCGTTCTGCGGTTCGGGTACCTTACCCGTGGAAGCCGCGCTTATCGCTACCGACACGGCGCCCGGGCTCAACAGAGGTTTCGCTTCCGAAGCCTTCCGCTTCGCGCCCGACGTTTACGAGGGCGTGAGAGAGGAGGCGCGCGACCTTATAAAAAGCGACGTCAAACCGCGAATATCCGGTTTCGACATAAACAAGGATGCCGTGCGCCTTGCCTTAGCGCACGCCGAAAAGGCGGGCGTCAGAGACAAAATACATTTACAAACGGCGGATATGCGCGTTTTTTCTTCGCGTTTCGCCCACGGGCACATCGTCACCAACCCGCCTTACGGCGAACGCCTTATGCGCGGAAGGGAGCTCGACGTTCTGTACCGCGATTTTTCTAAGGTTTATTTTTCGCTCGACGACTGGAGGCTCGCCCTCATAACCTCGTATTACGCTTTCGAGCGCGCCTTCGGCGCGAAAGCGAAAAAACGGCGCAAGCTGTATAATGCGGAACTCGAAGCCACTTTATATTTTTATTGATCGCGCGCGTGCGCGTTTCGGTTGCATTCTGCGTTAAGCGGTAATATAATATTAAGAAAATATTAACGAAAAAGATCTACGGAGAAAAATTTATGTCCGAAACGGCGGATAAAAGAGTCAAATACGGTATGACCGCGGGGGTGCTCGGGATAATATCCAACGTAGCGCTGTGCGCGGCGAAGCTCATCGTAGGTTTTATCGGCAACAGCATAACCATTGTAGCGGACGCGGTGAATAACCTTTCGGACGCGGCAAGCAGCGTGATAACGGTATTCGGATTCCGCATAAGCGCGCGCCCCGCCGACAAAGAACACCCCTTCGGGCATCACCGTTACGAGCAGATTTCCGCGCTCATCGTGGCTATACTCGTGCTTGCCATCGGCGTTTTGCTCGGGAAATCGAGTATCGAAAAAATAATTACCCCCGAAGAAACGGCGGTTACGACGCTTACATACATAGTGCTTGCCGTAGCTATAGTCCTCAAGCTCGGACAAATGGCTATGTATTTATATTTTTCTAAGAAAATTTCTTCCGATTCTTTACGCGCGGCAGCCGCCGACTCCCGAAACGACACGATAAGCACGGGAGCCGTTCTGATAGCCGCGATAGTTACCGACGTTGCGGGAGTCAATATCGACGGCTATATGGGGCTTGCGGTAAGTCTATTCATCGTCGTATCGAGCCTGATGCTCATCAAAGACACCGTAAGTCCTCTGCTCGGCGAGCCGCCTACGAAGGAATTCGTCGAGAACGTACGCAAAAAATTGCTCTCCTACGAAGGCGTGCTCGGGATACACGATCTGATGGTGCACAACTACGGAGCAACGAGCTCCACCTACGTTTCGGTACACGTCGAAGTGGACGCGCGCGGCGACATAATGAAAGCACATGATATGATAGACAATATCGAACGCGACTTTCATAAAGAAGGTCTGAACCTCACCGTGCACATGGATCCCGTCGAAACGGACAATCCGGAAGTTATCGAAAACCTCGAACGCGCAAGAGAGATACTCTCCTCGATGAACGCGGGGCTCAGCCTGCACGACTTCAGGATGGTCATCGGCGACACGCATACGAATATCCTGTTCGACGTGGTGATACCTTTCGATTCCAAAATCGCTCCGCAGGATATAGAAAAAGCCTTCGCCGACGCTTACGCGGACGAAGGCAAACAATATTTCTTCATCATCAATTACGACCGCTCGTACGTGTGATATCGCGCGTACGGGCGCCTTCCACTGCGAATAAGGCTGCCTAAACTTTGATTTTTGCTTTACTCCTGTCCTCGGGAGCCTTATATATGACGAGCTTCCTGCCGCATACGGACACGGGGTCCGCACCCGTCATTGCGCACACTTCCTCCATCAACTCCTTCATAGTTCCTTCGGCGGTCTTGAGCACCGTTATTTTGACGAGCTCGCGCGCTTTAAGCGCGTCCTTGAGCTCCTCGGCAAGAGTTTCCGTAACTCCCGATTTGCCTATCTGAAATATAGCCTCCACGCCGTTAGCCATGGCGCGAAGTTCGCTTCTCTGTCTCGAATTTATCATAATTTATTTCTCCGTTAAGCCGATTTCGTCAGCATTTTTTGATAAGTCTTATATAGAATTCCACCGCTTCGTAAATGCCGCGGAAGGTGATGCGCTCGTCGTTGCCGTGTACCATTTTCCTCTCCTCTGAGCTCATCGCCATCGCCGAGAAACGGTATACCTTGTCGGATATCCTGCCGTAATGGCGGGAATCGGAACAGGCGATCATCAGATACGGGGCGACTATCGCGTCGGGGAATACTTCCGATACCGTTTCGGTGAGTTTAGCGTAGCCCGCGCAGTCCGTGGAGGAAACCACCGACGGTTCGGATCCGTTGATAACTTCTATCTTCACGTTTTCGTCGTCGATGACTTTCCTGAGATAATCGACGGTGGATTCTATCGTTTCGCCGCTTATTATACGCAGATTGCTCGTCATCGTGGCTTTGGCGGGAATTACGTTGTAAACGTCGCTTCCCTCCATCATGGTGAACGCGCAGGTGGTGCGCATAAGCGCGTTCATCTCGCCGCCCGACTTAGCGCCCATCGCGGCAAGCAAGGGCTTGAACAGCCACAGGTTGGCGAATATGAGCCTGTAAACGAAGGTGCTGTGCCTTCCGAGCGCGTCGAACATCTTGAGCGC
>CALVOD010000077.1 GCA_944350065.1 uncultured Clostridia bacterium | reverse complement strand
CCGATGACTCCTGCGACGTTGGGTCCCATGGCGTGCATCAAGAGGTAGTTATCGGGATTGTCTTTAAGTCCCTGAACGTGCGCCACGCGCGCTGCCATAGGCACTGCGGAGACGCCTGCCGCGCCGATGAGGGGATTGATCTTACCGCGGGTTACCCAGCACATGACTCTTCCGAAGAGAAGTCCGCCCACGGTGGAGAACGCGAATGCTACGAGACCGAGGATTATGATGAGTATGGTGTCGAGATTCAGGAACGCCGCCGCCTGTGCGGTAGCTCCGACGGAGATACCGAGGAAGAGGGTGACGATATTCATAAGGGCGTTCTGCGCGGTGTCGGAGAGTCTGTCGGTGACGCCGGTCTCTTTCAGGAGGTTACCGAACATAAGGCATCCGAGAAGGGCGGCGACCGAAGGAAGAATGAGCACGGTGAAGACGGTGACCATGATGGGGAATATGATCTTCTCGCGCTTGGAGACTTCGCGGAGCTGTTCCATTTTGATCATACGCTCCTTCTTGGGAACGAGGAGTCTCATCAGCGGGGGCTGAATTATCGGTATGAGCGCCATGTACGAGTATGCCGCGATGGCGATAGCGGAGAGCAGTTCGGGCGCGAGGGACTTGGTGAGCCATATAGCCGTAGGGCCGTCCGCGCCGCCGATGATACCGATGGAAGCCGCTTGCCCGGGATCGAATTTAAACACGATGGCGAGTATGAAGGCGCAGAATACGCCGAGCTGCGCCGCGGCTCCGAGGAGGAGCGATTTCGGGTTGGCTATCATCGGACCGAAGTCGGTCATCGCGCCCACGCCCACGAATATGAGGCAGGGATACAATCCCGTCTTGACTCCGATGTACAGCACGTCGAGAAGTCCGCCGCGCTGGAGTACGTCGGCATAGTTGACGCCTTCCGCCGCAGTCCACATCTCAGGGTGATAGATCTCGCCGAGCGGGAGGTTGGTGAGCAACATACCGAAAGCGATACCTACGAGAAGCAAAGGCTCGAATTTCTTTGCAATGCCGAGGAAGAGGAAAAAGAGCGCGATGACGATCATCACCGCATTCTGCCAGGTCATTCCCGCAAAACCCGAACCTTTGGCAAGGTCTACGAAAACTTGTCCTATATCCATAATTTCACCTTAAGTAATTATGCGAGTTCGAAAAGGGGTTGTCCTGCGGTAACGGCAGTGCCTTTCTGCGCGTAGATAGCGGTGATCGTGCCTTCTTTGGGAGCAACGATCTCGTTCTCCATCTTCATGGCTTCGATGATGAGAACGGTTTCGCCCGCTTTCACGCGCTGACCGACGGCGGCTTTGACGTTGAGGACGGTGCCGGGAAGGGGAGCTTTGACCGCGCCGGCGCCTGCCGCGGGAGCGGCGGGAGCCGCCTGGGGAGCGGGAGCCGCCTGAGGGGCGGGAGCCGCTTGCGCTACGGGCGCCGCGGGCGCTGCCTGCGGCAGAGCCGCTTCGTATTCCTTGGCGATGACCGCTTCGCCTTTTTCGACTTCGACTTCGTATATCTTTCCGTTTAACGTAACTTTATATTTCATGGTAAAGAAGCTCCTTTATTCCTTGATTTGTTTGATGGAGATGAAACGCAACTCGTTGAGAGGGGTTTCGGTACTGTCGGCGACGATCGCCATTATCATAGCGGCTTCGCGCTCGGTGGTATCGATAAGAACAAGATCGCCGCAGCTGCCGGGAGCTTTGGCTACCGGCTCCGCCGCAGTGGCGTCAACCGTTACGGGCGCCGCCTTGCCTTTCCTCTTGGCGTTCCATTCGTCGAAACGGCGGAAAAGCCAGGACATCAAATATATAAGCAGCATAATGCAGGCGAGCACGCCCATTATGATGCCTATCGATACGCCGGAAAGAGCGAAACTTTCGCCTATCGAAATGGAGTCAACGGTTGCTAACATTATTTATCCTCCTTCAAAGGCTCGATAGTGTATTTGACGTGCTTCTCTTCTTCCGCTTTGCGCGCCGCGAAGAATTTCTCGGCGATCTGCGGGAAAGCGATATAGCTCAATACGTCCTCGTCCGAACGCGCGGTGGCGCCGAGCTCCGCCTTCGTCTTCTCGAACTGCGGCTCGAGCGTGTCGGCGAAACGTCCCGTAATGGGCTTCTCGTCGCCGAGAGCCTTCTTCACGAGCTCGGGATTGAGTTTGCCGGGAGCCTGACCGTATTCGCCGCGGCAGTACGCCTTGACTTCTTTACCTATATTCTTGTAGCGCTCGCCGAGCAGTACGTTGTTAGCCGCCTGCACGCCGACCATCTGGCTCATGGGCGTGACGAGAGGAGGATAGCCGAGGTCTTCGCGCACTCTCGGAGTCTCGAGCAGCACTTCGTCGAGCTTGTCGATAGCGTTCTGCATCTTGAGCTGAGAAATAAGGTTCGAGAGCATTCCGCCGGGGATCTTGTAGTTAAGAGCCTGCGTGTCGGTAGCCATAACCTTCGGATCGAGAAGCCCGGAAGCAAGATATTCGTCGCGAATGGGCTTGAAGAAATTGTTGATTTCGACAAGAACTTTTTCGTCGACGTCGGTTTCGTATCCCATCTGCTTCAACGCGTAGACGAGAGTCTCGGTGGCGGGCTGCGAAGTGCCGCCGGAGAAGCAGGAAATCGCGGTGTCGATAACGTCAGCACCCGCTTCGACCGCTTTAAGGCAGGTCATGAACGCGAGTCCCGTCGTGCAGTGAGTGTGCAGTACGAGGGGAAGCGAGCAGGCGTCTTTGATGGCTTTGACGAGGTCGGTGGCTTCCTGAGGGCTCATTACGCCCGCCATATCCTTGATACAAATAGACTTCGCGCCCATTTTCTCCATGTCTTTCACCATGGCGGCGAATTTCTTGATGGTGTGCACGGGGCTCGTCGTGTAGGATATCGCGATGGAAGCGTGTCCGTTGTTCTTGTTGGTCTCGTCGACCGCCACTTCGAGGTTGCGAAGATCGTTGAGCGCATCGAATATCCTTATGATATCGATACCGTTGGCGATGCTTCTCTCGACAAACTTGCGGACCACGTCGTCGGGATAATGCTTGTAGCCGAGCAGGTTTTGTCCGCGCAGGAGCATCTGAAGTTTGGTGTTGGGCATAGCGGCTCTGATCTTGCGCAGTCTTTCCCACGGATCCTCGTTAAGGAATCTGAGACAGGAATCGAAGGTGGCTCCGCCCCAGCATTCCACCGAGTAGTAGCCCGCTTTGTCCATTGTGCTCAGAACGCCTTCGAATTTCTCGAAAGGCAAACGTGTGGCGATGAGCGACTGATTGGCGTCGCGCAAAACGGTTTCGGTGAATTGAACTTTCATTTATACCTCCTAAAGCTGATGGTCAAGCAATAATTATGCCAAATTACCTTGAGTATAGCATAGCACAAAAGTGCAACGTATCGCAAGCAAAAAACGCACAGGCGCAAAATATAATTTGTCGGGCGGTGCGCGCGAAGCGCGTGAGAGCGCGTAAGCGCGCGCAAACGGAAAATTAGTTACGGCGCTAATTTGGCTCTTGATAACGGGGCGCCTTAATGTTAAAATGAATATATTAAAACAAACGGAGGACGAAATATGGCGCGATATCCCGAATACATTTCCGAAAAAAGAATTCCGGTTCCTACGCCGGAGGCGATAGTAGAAGGGGGAAAAGCGCATTTCGGCACGTTCGCGGAGCCTTTCCGCAAACTCAATCTTCTCGACTGCGATAAACCTTGCGGCAGGCTGATGCCCGACTGTATGAAGAAATCGCGTCTCACGGAATGGGAGGCGGTCGAGCTTCATCTCAAAGAAGGGATATTGGTTTCGGCGGTATATAATACGGGGCCGATGGGCTTTTCGATATTCGTGTGGTACGACAAGAGGTCGAAAAAAATATTTTCGTGGCGCAACGTGGTGCCGGTAAGGAAAGCGAAAGTGGCTTCACAGCTCATAGACGACGAGTGCTACCTCAAAACGGGCAAATCGGAATACAGGATAACCAACGACCTCTTACGGGGCAAAGCCCGCGCGAAAGGGTATTCCGAGGGGAAGTGCGGCAGGTTCGAAGTGGAAGTGGAGCTTACGAGGATATCGCCGCCTTCCGTGGTGTCGATACCGTTCGGGGAGAACAAGCCGCTGTATTCGGAGAAGGATTTTCTGAGAGCCGAAGGATACGTCGTACTGAACGGCGAAAGGTTTCTGACCGACGAATATTCGGTGGGCATAATAGACGACCACAAAGGCTATTATCCGTATAAAGCGCATTACGACTGGCTGACGACGATGGGGTATCTGAACGGAGAGGCGTTCGCTTTCAATCTTACCCGCAACCAGTCTACGGATCAGGACGCGTATAACGAAAACCTTATATGGAAGGAGGGAGCGGCGTATCCGCTGCCGCCGGTCAAATTCTACAGGGAGAAGCGTAGCGCGCCCGTATGGGAGATACGGGACGACTACGGGACGGTGGATATCAGATTCGAGATAGACGCCACCTTCCTCATGCCGATAAACATCGTCGTGGCGAACGTGTATTACGCGCTTCCGTTCGGCAAAATATACGGATACGTGAAGGACACGGAAGGCAGAACATATAACGTAGACGGCATGTACGGGATAGGGGAAGACAAGACGACGAGGATGTAAAAAGCGCGTCGCTGGTCGAAGCCCCGCGAATAAATAAAAGTAAACAAATTACCGCGGCAAAGGAGGAAAAAATTACCTTCCGAATTTCAGTCGCGGTAATTTTTTATCCCAAAAGCGGCAAAACGGTAGCCCGTTTAAAGCAAAGTCGTCAAAATCGGTTAAGTGAAGCCGCGGTGACGGTTCGGCGAAACGCGGACGCGCGAATTTTAGATATTGACAGCGCGCGCGCCAAATAATATAATAAAGGCACAAAAAAGACTACTCACATGGAGGTATCTATGAAAAAGAAAAAAACACTTATCGTATTGTTAGTGTTGCTGCTCGTAGGTATCCTTGCGTTTACCGCTTTTGCGTGTAACAAGGAGAAAAAGCCCCCCGTCGACGACAACGACGACGATGACGACAGCACCATTATAGACGATGAAGGTCCGGATCTTCCCGCAGCTCTGACCGGCATAGTGGCGTCGATAGACAATCTTATCGCGTCGGTCGGAGATATCAAAGACGCGGCGAGCGTATCCGCCACCATCTTCGTCAACGCGGCGACCACGGGCACCGACGACGATATAGATTTCGGTCTCGAGATCTCTTTGGCGGCAAGCATGGACGAGAATACCGCCAACAACAACTGGGCTTCCCTTATCGTCAAGGACACCGCTAAGGACAAGAACGTGGTAGGGCTTTACGCAGAAGTCACCAACGAGGACGAATTCCTTTACATAGGACAGCCGCTGACCGACACCACCTTCAAATGGTCGAAACTTTCTCAGGCGAAGGAAGCAGGTCTCATCCGCAATAAACTCGTTCCCGAGATCTTTAAACTTATCGAAGGTATCGACAAAGACTCTGTGGGAAGCCTTGTCGCCGACAATGCGGGAAGCATCATAGAGGCTGTGGGCTTGCTCAACAAGCTGCTCACTCCTTACGGCGATAACGAGGAATACTATGTCGACGGCGGCTACGAAATCAACGTGAACGTAGCGGGTATCGGCGCGATTTTACCGATGCTCGGCAGTTTCGATCTCGGCGATTATATGAGCCTTATCGATATCGCTACCGACATCATTCTCGGCGTTAAACTTTCTGAGGCGGGCGACGTTGACTTCAGCAAAATCGACGTTCCTTCGATCTCTCTCAAAGTGGCGACGATAGAGGAAGGCGAAAAAGAAATTTTCAACGGACTCACCATCGATTACTCCAAGAAACTCGAAGACGGTGACGACGCTACCATCGACGTATCCTTCGGATTCAAAGACGTTGCTCTTTCCGCGAAATCCGAAGCGCCGGTTAAGCCCTTCAGCGGCAATCCCGCCGAGCTCGTTCTCAAACTTTCCGTAGACGTTGCTCTTCCCGAGAATTCCTCTTTCGTAGCGCAGAGCGCAACTCTCGACGTGATAGTAAATCCCGCCGTTAAACTCGGCTTCGACGAAGACGGATATTTCGATATAGACTTTACGGGTCTCGATGGCTATGCCACCCTTACCTATAACAATAATACCGTAACCGTTGCCGAATACGTCTCCACCGGCGATAAACCCGGATTCTATGTGGATCTTACCGCGGTTGCCGATCTGACCGTAAAGACCACCGACGACAACATCGCCAAGAAGTTCTTTATCCCCTTCGACGCTCAAGCCAAGTACGATAGCTGGATCGCGAGCAAGAAGCCCGCTACCGAGCCCGCTGCCGCTCCTCAGAATGCCGGCAACGAAATCGACACCATTATCGGATCCGTCGGCTCGATCATCGCTAACACCGATAACATCGGCGTTATTATAGGACAAATCGGCAACATCCTCGGCGTCGTTATCAATGACGGCGGCTTGCTCGACACCATTACCGCGCTTATGGAAGACGCCGGCATCTTCACCGTTGTCGAAGAAGAAGGC
>CALVOD010000076.1 GCA_944350065.1 uncultured Clostridia bacterium | reverse complement strand
ATTGGACATGTCGCAACAGCATTCACTGGAAGCAATATATTTGAGATTATTTTAACCGTACTGAATGCTTTTATTTTTGGTTGGCTTGCAATGGAGATGACTATAATATCGTCCAATATTATTCCTGCATTTCTGGTGCATTTTCTCTTTGATTTTGAAACAAAAATCGTAGTGATGAACGGCAAAGAATTGCTAGTTGCGGAGATTGTTCGAGGGATATTGATGTTCATTATAGCCAGTTGGTTTGCTGCCGTTATATATAAGCAAAGAAAGCGATAAATTCCAATTTAGCTTACTTAATTACAAGCAAAAAGAACTCTCGAACAATTTATTCGAGAGTTCTTTATCGTTATTCGTTTTTTCGTTCCCTATGGGAATTGCGCTTTGCGGGAGCGCTTTTCGTTGCGTTAAATTACGAACGGAATAAATTTTAAATACTTTTACTTTTTCAAGGAAGCAAGGAAATTTTCTATTTTATCGAGCGCTTTGGCGATATTTTTGATAGCGTAGGCGTAAGAAATACGCACGAAATCCTTTCCGCTCGCGCCGAATGCGGAACCGGGTACGACGGCGACTTTTTCGGAATAAAGGAGCTTTTCGGCAAACTGCTCGCCGTCCATTCCCGTAGACGCGACGCAGGGGAATGCGTAGAAAGCGCCGCGCGGTTCGAAACACTCGAGTCCCATTGCGTTCAGTCTTTTAACGAGATAGACGCGGCGTTCGTTGTATTGACGGCGCATTTCCTTCACCTCTTTGAAGTCGTGCGCGTAGCTGTGCTCGAGCGCGGCAAGCGCCGCGTACTGGCTTGCCGTGGGCGCGCACATTATCGCGTATTGGTGTATCTTACGCATCACGGCGAGCATCTCTTTGGGCGCCGCAACGTAACCTACGCGCCAGCCGGTCATCGCAAACGCTTTGCTGAAACCGCTTAACAATATGGTCAGATTGCGCATCCCTTCGATTTGAGCTATCGAAACGTGCTTTTCGCCGTAAGTGAGTTCGCCGTATATTTCGTCGGAAAGCACTATTATATTGTTTTTACGAAGAACGGGCGCGATGGCTTCCAAATATTCTCTTTCCATTACAGCGCCGGTAGGATTGTTGGGGTAGGGAAGAATAAGCGCTTTCGTGCGCGGAGTGATGACTTCTTCGAGTTCGGCGGCGGTCAGTTTGAATTGATTTTCCGCTTTGCAGGCGATGGATATCGGCGTTCCGCCGCAAAGTGATACGCAGGGCGCATAAGAAACGTACGAAGGAGAGGGCACGAGAATTTCGTCGCCCGGGTTGATAAGCATCCTGAGGGCGATGTCGATGGCTTCCGAAGCGCCCACGGTGATGAGTATCTCGGATTCCGGATCGTATTCGGTCTCTATGAAATCGGTAAGATATTTAGAAATGGCTATGCGTAACTCTTTCAAACCGCTGTTGGAAGTGTATTGCGTTTTGCCTTCTTCGAGGCTTTTCAAGGCGCCCGCGCTGAAGGCGGCGGGGGTAATGAAATCGGGTTCGCCCACGCCCAATGAGATACAGTCTTTCATTTCGGCGGCGATGTCGAAAAACTTTCTGATACCCGAAGGGGGTATCGCCATGGCGGCTTTGCCGATAATAGCAGAATAGTCCATAATGAATACGCTCCTCTTGTGATAAACTAATTGTAACACATTATCCGAAAATTGCAAGACGATAAAAAATGCGAAGAATACCGACAGAAGTTGAAAATAAGCGCGGAGTGTATTACAATCGGAATATGAAAATAACGGTGATATTTACGGGCGGAACAATAGCAACCGAGGAAACCGACGGAACGAGACGATTGAACGAGGCTTCGGCAAGCGCTTTGCTTGCCGCTTACGAACGCGAGTACGGCAAGGAGGAATGGGAAGTCGTATCGATCGCGCCTGCGCTTTCCGAGAACAATAACGGCGCGCGCCTGACGGAAATAGTCGAGAGCGTGGCTAAGGCGCTTGCAGGCGATAGCGACGGCGTGATAGCGGCGCACGGGACGGATACTTTACAGTATTCCGCGGCGGCGGTAAGATACGCTTTCGGCGCCGATTCCAAGCCCGTAGTATTCGTTTCCGCTTCGGACCCTATAGACGATCCGTGTACCAACGCGCTCTATAATATGCGAGCCGCAGTCAATTACGTAGCGGGCGGGAACAGGGGAGTAAAGGTAGCGTACGTCGATCATATAACCTGCGTAAAGCTCCTTAAACACGGCATTAAGGAACCCGAAAACGCGATATTTGACGCGGACAGACTTTCCGCGCACGACAGCTTTTCCGACGTTTTCCGCGTTGTGAGGAACGCTTCCGGATATCCCGCGGAAGGCGTTTACCGTAAAGGCGCGCGCTTTGCGGACGGTAAAGTTTTGCGCCTTACGGCGTACCCCGGTATGCTGTACCCGAGCGCTTTTCCCGAAGGAACCGAAGCCGTAATTATCGAGTGTTATCATTCGGGTACGCTGCGCACGGAAGGCGAGGACTTCGAAGCCTTTTCCGCGCTCGCCTCGGCTAAAGGGATCTGGGTTTTTCTCACGGGCGTCGCCCGCGACGAAATCCCGTACGAAAGCAGCGAAAAACTTTTAGGCAAGAATTTCACACCCCTTTACGGCTTAGCGCCGATAGCCGCTTACGTCAAGTTGTGGTACGATATCGCCCTTGCCGACATGCGTTGATTGCGATTATTCAAACGCGAAATTCTTTTCGCTCTTGCAAAATTTTTCGGAGTGTGATTTAATATAAATATAAATGCCGCTTTATGTTTGTTGCCGACGTGTGTGTAAGGCATTTTACTCTCAAACTGTAAAAGGACAGGATTGTGCGTATGGAAGACGAATACGGACTAGCGAGATGCGGCATACCTTGCTTTTTGTGCCCCGATAAGGAGAGGTGCGGCGGTTGTTATTCTTCGGGGTGCACAGGACAAGTGTGGTGCGCGAACCGTAAATGTGCCGAGAACAAAGTCATCGACGGATGCTTCGAATGCTACGAGGAGTGTTCGGAGGGCGTTTTCGACAAAGTGAAGCACCGTGCCTTCAGAGAATTCGTGAAGCGTTACGGCAAGGAGAAGCTCGTCGAATGTCTTAAACGCAACGACGCGAACGGTATTCATTACGCTTGCGACGGCGGTTATATCGGCGGATACGACGGATTCAGCGACGACGAAAAGCTAATAAAATTCATTTTGACAGGGGAAAGATAAACTTTATATCCCGATACCCGTAAAATCGCTTGCTCCGCGCGCAGCGCGGAGCGTTTTAGCGTACGTTCGAAACTTGTTTCGGCTCAGCCGAGGGCAATGCCGAAAAGGCGCGCCACGGCTTTACCGATATTGAAAAATCCTTTTAGCGTGTGAAGATTAGAAGGTTTGCCGAAAGCCTTGCCGTACATTAAAGCGAATACGTCCTCGCGCGAATGGTCAGTCGACGGCGTGGAAGGGTCGCAACCGTGATCCGCTGTAAGTATCAGCGCGTCTGAAGGGCGGAGTTTTTTCGTAAGATGCGGCAGAGCGGAATCGAATTCGGCTATTGCGCGGGCGTAGCCGTCCCTGTCGTTGCGGTGACCGTACAACATATCGAAATCCACAAGGTTGACGAAACACAATCCGTCGAAATCTTCGTCCGCCAAAGATAGGGTAGCGGCGATGCCTTCGGCGTTGCTTGCGGCGTGCACGGAGCGCGTTATCCCCCGACCTGCGAAAATATCGTTGATTTTACCTACCGCGATAACGTCTTTTCCCGCTGCCGCAAGACGGTCGAGCAGGGTGTGCGAAGGCGGCGCGAGCGAAAAGTCTCTGCGGTTTTCGGTGCGGTAATATGCGCCGCTCGTTCCCGCGAAAGGGCGCGCGATAATGCGCGCGACGGAGTGTTTGCCGGTAAGTATTTTCCTTGCCGCGGCGCAGTAGCGGTAGAGTTCATCGGGAGGAACTATCGATTCGTGCGCGGCTATCTGGAAGACGGAGTCCTGCGAAGTGTATACGATAAGCGCGCCCGTGGCAAGGTGTTCGTCGCCGTAAACCTTGATGACTTCTGTTCCGGAATAGGGTTTGTTGCAAAGAACGCCCCTCCCCGTCACGGCGCGGAATTCGGAAATAATTTTTTCGGGAAAACCGTCCGGATAGGTGGGAAACTTTTCCGCTATTACTCCCGCAATTTCCCAGTGTCCCGAAGTGGTGTCCTTATTCGGAGAGACCGGCGTGAGGCGCGCGTAGCTTGCCGTCGGTGCGGTTGCCTTTGGGAGGTAATCCACTCTATCGATATTTCCGAGTCCCATTTCAATCATATTGGGAGCCGAAAAGAATGTGGAAGCGCTGACGGCTTTCAGCGTATCACTACCTGCGTCGCCGAATAAGGCGGCGTCAGAAGCGGCGCCTATACCGAGACTGTCGAGTACGATAAGAAAAACTCTCATAGTTCACCTGCGGCTTTGAAGAAGTCTTTAGCCGTGTCGTAGAGATCTTTCGGCGCGGAGTCGGCTATTTCGTAAACGGGGCGGTCGCCCGCGGTGACGGCGAAGGCCGCGGCTATGCCGTGAGCGGTAAGAACGTCGGGAGTAATTTCTTCTGATACCGCGCCCGCAATCACGTAGACGGGAACGCCGAGCCGTCGGGCTATGCGGCTTATGCCGTCGGCGGCTTTGCCCATAAAGCTTTGATTGTCGAGTTTACCTTCCCCGGTAACTATCATATCCGCGTCTTTGGCTATCTCGTCGAAACGGGTAACGCGCAGAACGAGGTCTATTCCGCGCTCGGCTTTTGCGCCGAGCACGGCGTACGCGCCTGCTCCCAGACCGCCCGCGGCGCCTCCGCCCGCAAGCGAGAACACGTCGGTTGCGAAAGCCGCGTTCAGAATTTCGCCGTAGTGTCGCATACCTTTATCGAGCGGCTCGAGCTCGTCTGCCGCGGCGCCTTTTTGGGGCGCAAACACGTAAGTGGCGCCGCCTTCGCCGCACAGCGGCACATTCACGTCGCACATGGCGGTGAATTTCACGTCGCGTATTCTTTTGTCGAGTCCCGAAAAATCCGCCGAATCTATATCTTTGAGGGTGCCGCCGGTGGGAAGCATCGGCATACCTTCTTCGTCGGTAAAGCGCGCGCCGAGAGCAGCCGCCATTCCCGCGCCGCCGTCGTTGGTGGAGCTTCCGCCGAGAGCGAGAATGATTTCGCGCGCGCCCTTGTCAATAGCGTCGCGGATAAGTTCTCCCACGCCGTAAGTGGAAGTAAGCCGAACGTGTTTTCTGCCTTCAACGAGAGGAAGTCCCACGCATTCCGCTATTTCTATTACGGCGAGATCGTCTTTCCAAAGATATTTTGCTTCTATCGGTTCGAGATAGGGGTTACAGACTTTGACGGAAACGTAATTGCCGCCGATGGCGCTGCGGAAGCAGGCGAGACTGCCTTCGCCGCCGTCCGCAAGAGGGACGGAGATTACCTGCGCTTCGGGGAAACATTCCTTAGCGGCTTTAGAGATGAGCGCCGAAGCCTCGTACGCGCTTAAAGTACCTTTGAAAGAATCGGGAGCGATAACTATTTTCATCTGACCCTCGCAAGCGGCTCGTCGTCGCCGATTTAAAATATCGATATAAAATATTTTACCATAAACGACGATGAAAAACAAGCTGGAAGCTGTTTACTTCGAATTCCCGCGCAAGTAAACAAATAGGGCATAACGATTGATTTATGAAAGCGTACTGTGATAGAATAATAACCGACAGAAAAGGCGCGCCTTTTCGAGGAACGAAACGGAAGCGTATCGAAGTGGTCATAACGAGGCGGTCTTGAAAACCGTTTGGGTGCAAGCCCACGGGGGTTCGAATCCCTCCGCTTCCGCCAGCGATCTTAAACTCATTCAAAGATAAAATTGAGTGAGTTTAAGATCTTTTTTTAAGCCGAAAAATGCGAATTAGGAGTGATATGATCATTATCGGTATCGAATCCGTACTATTGGAAGCATATTTTTTCTCGGTAATAATCTTAACCTCAGAATATGTATGTTTATTAAATTTAAAACACAAGAATATGTGAGTTATATTGACAATACAGTATAGTTTTGGTAAAATAATAAAAAAGAGAAGAGGGTGTGAGTATGGGGTTAGAAAAATTTGATGATGCGATTGCAGAATATTTGGAAACAAAGCGTAAGTATACCAGAGAAGCTCTCAAGTTAGCAGATTTATCTGATAGCGATATTGAAAAATATTGTGCTGATATAGAAAAGGAAATTCTTGGTTTTGTAAAATGTAATGAACCTTATGCACAATTACTCATGGACTTAGAACACATCTTTTCTAAAACATTCAATATGTATTCGCTTACAGAGATTGCAAAAAAGAAAAACCCAGATAACCCTAGTTATGTTATTCAAAGTTGGCTTAGAGATATAAATACTTTACAGTTTCTATGTTTATGGGAAAAAGATAACAATGTCTATTTTATCGAGGAAGCCGCAAAAGAATTGATAGAAAAAACAAAGCAACCGTCATTTACAATGACTGCAAAATTATGGATAAAGAATAC
>CALVOD010000075.1 GCA_944350065.1 uncultured Clostridia bacterium | reverse complement strand
ACTTACCTCGACACTTCGCGCGTGCGCATAGATTACAGCATACCGCTTGCCGAGATAATCTACGACTTTTTCGACAGTCTGAAGTCCAGAACGAGAGGGTACGCGTCGCTCGAATACGAAATGGACGGTTACCGCGCGGACAATCTCGTCAAGCTCGATTTTCTTTTGAACGGCGAAACCTGCGACGCGCTTTCGCTTATCGTTCACCGCGACAAAGCGTACGCCCGCGCCCGCAGTATCTGCGAGCGCCTTAAAGAGGTCATACCGCGCCAGATGTTCGAGATACCCGTCCAGGCGGCTATCGGCTCGAAGATAATAGCGCGCGAAACGGTCAAGGCGCTCCGTAAGGACGTGCTCGCCAAGTGTTACGGCGGCGACGTTACGCGCAAAAAGAAATTGCTCGAGAAACAGAAAGAGGGCAAGAAGCGCATGCGTCAGTTCGGCTCGGTCGCAATTCCCTCCGAAGCATTTATGTCCATACTTAAATTCGATGACAACGAATAGGGGCGTCTACATTCATATCCCTTTCTGTAAAAAGAAATGTGCTTATTGCGACTTTTACTCGGTATCTCCGGATACCGATATTATTTTACGCTATACTGACGCGCTGTGCGAGGAAATACGCGCCGGGGGAGATAAATACGCTGACGCGCCCGTCAATACGTTGTATATAGGGGGCGGCACCCCCGTGCTTGCCGGAGAACGCGCGCTCGAAAGAATAGTGCGGGCGCTCGAAGACTCTTTCAAACTCGAATTAGAAGAATTTACCGTCGAACTCAATCCCGACGACGATAATCCGTATGCCTTTCTCAAAGAGCTCGGTGTAAACAGAGTAAGCATAGGCGTTCAGAGCGTGACCGACGAAGTGCTCCGCGCGGCGGGGCGCCGTCACGACGGCGTTGCGGCTATACGCGCGCTCGAGAGCGCGAATAAGTATTTCGATAACGTCTCCGCGGATTTAATGTTGGGATTGCCCTTTCAAACTGTAGCTTCGGCAACCGACAGCGTCAATACCGTACTGCCTTACGTTAAACACGTCTCGGCGTATATGCTTAAACTTTCCCGTTCGGTACCTATGAGCGCGGCGCTTGCGCGGGGCGAGTATACGCTTCCGGACGACGACCTCACCGTAGATATGTACGAAGCTGTGTTCGCACTTCTCGGCGAACGCGGATTCGCTCGCTACGAGATAAGCAATTTCGCGCTTCCCGGCTACGAGAGCAAGCATAATCTCAAGTATTGGCGCAGAGAGGAGTATCTCGGCTTCGGCGCCGCGGCTCACTCGCAGACCGGCGACTTCCGTTACGCCAACCCCGCTTCCCTGAAAGACTATATCGCGGGTAAGCGTTTCGGCAACGGTACCGCGAGCCGCGAAAAAATCGGCGCCGACGAAGCCGCGTTCGAATACGTTATGCTCGGTCTGCGCACTGCCGAAGGCGTCGACGTCGCGGCGTGCGAAGCGCGTTTCGGATTCGACTTCGACGAGCGCTTCGCGGGCGCGCTTCACCGCCTTCGCGACGTTCTTGTAAGAGAGGGCAACCGCTTGAGAATACGCGACGACATGCTCCTTCTCGAGAGCGCCGTCGCTTTGGAATTTATGGATTAGCCTTACGGATCCGCTTTTCGACTTGTATTTTTCGCTTTATTTCGCGCGCGTTGGCGCGTTTTTTCTTTGCGCGGGAAATTTTCACAAAAATTTGTTTCAATCTGTTGACAACGGGCATAATTGTGAATATAATAGCGTTAGCAGTCGATGATAAAGATTGCTAACAATACCCGAAAGCAAGTGCCAACAATGAGCGGAAGATTACCTGAAAGAAAACACAGAATACTTAAAGCCGTCGTAGAGGAATACATCAAGGACGCAAGACAGATATCGTCCGGCGAACTTCAGAGCAAATATTTCTCCGACATCAGTTCCGCCACCATACGCGCGGAGCTTGCGGCTTTGTCGGATATGGGATACCTTGCTCAGCCACACACTTCGGCGGGAAGGTTGCCCACTTCCAAGGCGTATAAATATTATGTGGAGCATTTCGTCGACAGGCGCCCGCTGCGTAAGCAGGACGTAGCCATGATAGACGCTTCCTTCTCCGCCAAATTCAACGCCGTGGAAGATATCGTCAAGACGACCGCCAAGGTCATAAGCGACGTCACCAATTACACTTCGGTCATAGTCCTCAAGAACGTGGACACCGTCGTTATCAAGGAGATCAAGCTCGTAGGTCTCGACGGACACAGCGCGCTCGTGATAATCATCACCGATTCGGGCATCATTCGCGACAAGGTCATCAAGCTCAACAACGTCGTTGACGACGAATTCATAACGAGCGCCACTTTGATGCTCAACAAGATTTTTGCGGGCTGCAAAGTGGGCGAACTTCATCTTGCGGAAGCGAGCGTGGAGAAGGAGCTCAAGGAATTCAAGGAGCTTTTCGACAACGTGGTGGCGATACTCGAGACCTATTGTTCGGTGAACGACGAGAGCGTGTATATGGAAGGGGAGAGCAAGATGCTCAATTATCCCGACGCGGATATGACGAGCGCCAAGCGTTTCCTCAGCATAATAGACAACAAGAGTCTTATCGGCGCGCTCGTGGATTCCGCCGAAGATATCGAGTTCAGCGTCAAGATAGGCAAAGACGAGACCGCCGGTATGGATAAATGCGCCGTCATCACCGCGAAATACAAAGTGAACGGCAGAGAGATAGGACACGCGGGTGTCATAGGACCGGAGCGTATGGATTACAGTAAGGTAATGTCCGTATTGTCGTATATCGGCAACGCATTGAACAGTGCGATAGAAGGGCGAGAAGGAGACGAAGATGAATAAAAAGAATCAACGCGGAGCGGAGAACGAGGAACCTCTCGGAACGGGCAAAGCCGACGAAGAAGTCAAGGATTCCGCAGCCGAAACCGAAAACGACAGCGCGAACGAAAGCGCTAAAGAAAGCGCAAGCGCGAAAAGCGAAGCCGCAGCCGAAGGAGTTAAGACCGACGAAGCCGCGGAAAGCGTAGCGGACGCCGACGAATTGGATATCGTAGCGCTCGCGCAAAGTAAAATGGAAGAATATAAAGACACGCTCCAGCGTGTGCAGGCGGAATTCGATAATTACCGCAAGCGCAACGCCGAGGCGGTGAAGCAGGCTCGCGCCGAAGGCGTGAACGAAACGATACTTCAGATGCTGCCCGTGCTCGACACCGTGGAAATAGCAATCGGCATGATAGCCGACGAAGCCACTAAAGCGGGCGTGGAGCTGATAAGGAAGAAATTCGCGGAGGTATTCGCGCATTACGGAGTGGAGGAGATAGAGGCGCAGGGCGCCGAATTCGATCCCGCGTTACACAACGCCGTGATGCAGGTGGAGGACGCGGAGAACGCCGGTAAGGTAGTGGAAGTGCTTCGCAAAGGGTACAGGCGCAACGGAAAGGTTATCCGTTACGCGATGGTTAAAGTAGCAAATTAAGCGTATTCCCGCGCTGTGATACGCGAAGGGAACGCCGAATAAAATAGAAAACGATAATATAAAGGAGATAAAAATTATGTCTAAAATCATAGGAATAGACCTCGGAACAACCAACTCGTGCGTAGCCGTTATGGAAGGCGGCGAAGCGACGGTAATAGCTAATGCCGAAGGTAACAGAACGACACCTTCGGTGGTGGGATTCACCAAGAACGGAGAAAGGCTTGTCGGACAGCTTGCAAAGAGGCAGGCGGTCGTCAATCCCGACAGGACGATAGCGTCCATTAAGAGGGAGATGGGCACCGATTACAAAGTGACCGTCGACGGCAAATCCTACACTCCTCCGGAAATTTCGGCTATGATACTTACCAAGCTCAAGAACGACGCTGAAGCCTATCTCGGGCAGAAAGTCGATAAAGCCGTTATAACGGTACCCGCGTATTTCTCGGATTCGCAGAGGCAGGCGACGAAGGACGCCGGCAAGATAGCGGGTCTCGAAGTCATGCGTATCATCAACGAGCCTACGGCGGCGGCGCTCGCATACGGTCTCGATAAAGACAACAAGTCCCAGAAAATCCTTATTTACGACCTGGGCGGCGGCACGTTCGACGTATCGATACTCGAACTGGGCGACGGTGTGTTCGAAGTTCTCGCAACCAACGGTAACACCCGTCTCGGCGGCGACGATTTCGACAAACGCATTATGGACTGGATCGTTTCCGAATTCAAGAAAGCCGAAGGTATCGACCTTTCCGGCGACAAGATGGCGATGCAGAGGGTGAAAGAAGCCGCCGAAAAAGCGAAGATCGAGTTGAGCGGTATGACCAAAGTCAATATCAACCTTCCGTTCATCACGGTGGGAGCCAACGGACCTTTGCACATCGACCTCGATCTTACCCGCGCCAAATTCGACGATATGACTTCCGACCTCGTCAAAGCGACGGTAGGACCCACCCAGCAGGCGATGAAGGACGCCAAACTCAAGATGAGCGATATCGACAAGGTAGTGCTCGTAGGCGGTTCCACGCGTATCCCCGCCGTAGTGGACGCGGTCAAGAACATTACCGGCAAAGATCCTTATAAAGGCATCAACCCCGACGAATGCGTGGCTCTCGGCGCGGCTATACAGGGCGGCGTACTGAGCGGCGACGTCAAAGACGTATTGCTTCTCGACGTAACTCCTCTTTCGCTCGGTATCGAAACGATGGGCGGCGTATTCACCAAGCTCATCGAGCGTAACACCACGATACCTACGAAGAAGTCTCAGATATTCTCCACCGCGAGCGACAATCAGACTTCCGTTGACGTACACGTCCTGCAGGGCGAGCGCGCCATGGCAGCCGACAACAAGACTCTCGGAAGATTCGAACTTACCGGAATACCTCCCGCCATGCGCGGCGTACCGCAGATCGAAGTTACTTTCGATATCGACGCCAACGGTATAGTTTCCGTTACCGCGGTAGACAAGGGCACCAACAAGTCCGCGAACATTACGATAACCGCGTCGAGCAACCTTTCCGAAGCGGACATCGACAAAGCGGTCAAGGAAGCGGAGCAGTATGCCGAAGAAGACAAGAAACGCAGAGAGCTTATCGAAATGAAGAACCAGGCGGAGCAGCTTATTCTTGCGGTAGACAAAACCTTGAGCGAGTCGGGCGACAAGCTGAGCGAGGAGGACAAGAACGCGCTTACCGAAGCCAACAAAGCGGCTAAGGAGAAGCTCGCCGCCGCCGAAGACGTCGAAGCGGTCAAAGCGGTGATGGAGGAACTCGGCAAGGCAACCAACCCGATATTCACGAAGCTGTATCAGCAGGCGGCGGCGCAGAACGCCGGTAACGCAGACGGCGCGGCGGCGGACGACACCACGATAAACGTCGATCCCGACGATATCAAATAACGTAAACGGATAAAGTTAAACAAAGACAATGGCAAAGAATTATTACGAAATTCTGGGCGTCGACAAAAACGCGAGCGCGGACGAAATCAAGTCCGCGTATCGTCGTTTAGCGAAGAAGTATCATCCCGACGTATACGCGACGGCGAGCGACAAGGAAAAGGCGGAAGCCGAAGCCAAGTTCAAGGAGATACAGTACGCATACGACGTATTGTCCGACCCGCAGAAAAAAGCCGCGTTCGACCAATACGGCAGCGAAGACGGCCCCACGATGGGCGGAGCGGGATTTAACCCGTTTGGCGGCGGAGCGAGCGGTTTCGGCGGCTTCGGAGACATATTCAGCGACATATTCAATACCTTTACGGGAGGCAGCGCCGGCGGCAGAGCGGGCGCTTCTTCCGCGCGCGGCGGCGACGATATAGAGGTGGAGCTTACGCTCGACTTCAAAGAAGCCTGTTTCGGCGCGAAAAAAGAGGTTACTTACACGCGCGTCGAGAAATGTCCCACTTGCGGCGGCACGGGCGCTAAAGACAAGGATTCCGTCAAGGTATGCACCAAGTGCGGCGGCAGGGGCAGAGTGGTAGTGCAGCAGCGTACCATGCTCGGCATAATGCAGACAGAGCGTGTCTGCGACATGTGCGGCGGCACGGGCAAGATAATAATGGATCCCTGTCCCGAATGTAAAGGGAAGGGTAGAGTTCGCAAGAAGCGTACCGTAAGCATAAATATTCCCGCGGGCGTAGACAACGGGCAGATGCTCAACGTGCACAACGAAGGCAACGCCGGTTATAACGGCGGACCGAACGGAAACCTGATAGTCGTATTCCGTATCAAGCCGCATCCGTTGTTCACTCGCAGGGGTAACGACCTTATGTTCGAAATGCCCATAACGGTTACGCAGGCGATATTCGGCGACGTTGTGGACGTGCCTACGCTCGAGAAGCCGACGCGCGTGGAGATCCCCGCGGGTATCAAGAACGGCACCGTCATCAAGGTCAAAGGCAAGGGCGTCAAGGATTTGCGCCGCAACGCATACGGCGATATAGTCATCACCGTAAAGGTGGATATACCGCGCAACATAAGCATACGTCAGCGTAAGGAGCTCAAGGACAGTCTCGAGCGGCTCGATACGAGCGCGCAATACGACGAAGTGGAGAAATTCAAGAAGAAACTCAAGTCGCT
>CALVOD010000074.1 GCA_944350065.1 uncultured Clostridia bacterium | reverse complement strand
AAACCCAGGAAGCGCAAGCTCTATCGGGAGATGTCCAGCAAGGAACGCGAGGACGCCATTATCGCCAATATACTCAACGCGATAGACGATCCCGATTTCAATCCCGAGGACGAAGATATGTAGGAACGTAAAAGTTTTCCGAATCTTTGGCGGCGCCCGTAACGGGCGCCGTTTTTTTAACGACCGCGATAGAAAATTTTATTTTGAAATTTTATTACGGAATTTATTTGGAAAATTTATTTTAAAACAAAGCGGTTCGCCGCGTATAAAAGCGCTTTCCGCTCATATCATAGAGCTATGGAAAGCTACTTGAAAGAGGCGCGCCGCCTTAAAGCGTTCAAAATAGTAACGTGCTTGTCCCCGTTGATAATACTGCTTCTCGGCAGTCTCGACCACTTTATGTACGGGCTGTGCGGGGAAAACGCCTTCGTCGGTATGTGGGCGCCCGTTGGCGAAAGTATATGGGAACACCTCAAAATAGCTTTTTACCCCACGCTGTTCTTCTGGACTGCGGTATATTTCGTTTTCAGCCCCTTGCTGAAAACGCGTCCCGCGGCTTGGTTCGCCGGCGCCGCGGTAGCGGCGGTAACGTCCGCTTTCGGCGTGGTGCTGACGCAGTATTTCGCGGTGGAAGCGTTCGGGCTCCCGAATGAAATTTACGTGCATATACCCGACTTTTTCGTCGCGCTGTGCTTTTCGCAGGCGGCGGGCGCGCACGTGGTGTCGCGTTCTGACGAAAAAAAAGGGGCGGCAATACTTGTTTCGCTCGCCGCCGCCGTAACCGTCGTTTGCGTTATTTTTTCTGTTCTTGCGGCTGCGGCTTGACCGCCGCGTACGACTTTGTTGCGTTCGCTATGTTCGTGAAGTGGTCTGCCACTCGCTCGCAATCGCTCGCGAGACTTAAATACAACGCCCCCGTTTCGGCGTTGCAGGTGCCTTGCGACAGCCTTTCGATGTGCTTTTCGCCCATCATGACTTTCTGATTGTCCGTGCTTTGCTCGTATTCGTACAGCTCGGGTATCAGCCCCGGATCGTCTTCTTCGTATATCTTGCGCGTGAGTTCGTACATCTTGCCCAACGTGTCGCCGAGTTCCGTTATTTCCTTCACGCTTTCGTCAGAGAATTTCATATTGTCGGCTTTCAGCTTCGCGCCGTACTCCGCTATGTTTTCCGCATAGTCGCCGATTCGCTCGATATCGCTCACCGTGTGATACGCCGTCGCCACCATGTTCGCGTCTTGCGCCGATATGTCCGTTCCCGACAGCTTCACCAAAAACTTGGTTATCTCTCGGTTAAGATAATTCAGTTCCTTTTCGTTGCGCTCTATCGCCGTTATTCCGCTTTCGTCCGCGTTCACCGCCGCATGCAACGCGGTGTCGAGATTACTTTTCGCGATAGAAAACATATTGAGTATTTCCAGCTTGAGGTTCGCAACCGCGATAGGGGGCGTCGACAGTATCTGATCGCTTAAATATTTGAGACGGAACGCGTCGCTCGCCTTCGAAGCCCGCTCCGGTACTATAAGTATCGTCAGCTTTACGAGCAGCTTGGTGAACGGCAAAAGGATTATCACCGTCGCCACGTTGAATAACGTGTGCAGCATCGCTATCTGTACCTGCGGCGTCGTGAACCAGCGCATCAGCAGTCTGTCATAGTGCGCGAACAGGTCGGTAAGCATGAATATTATTACGCCGAATACGTTGAACAGCAGGTGTACTATAGCCGTGCGTTTCGCGTTGGTGCCCGTTCCTATAGCGCATAAAAGCGCCGTTATACACGTACCTATGTTGCTGCCGACGATAATGTACATAGCCTGCGGGAAACTCATTATGCCCGCCGCGCTCATCGTTATCACCAGACCGCTCATGGCGGAAGAACTTTGAATTATCGCGGTGAATACCGTTCCGAGCAGAAGAAGCAGCATCGGATTGTCCACTTTGGAGAAGGCTTCCACCACGGCGGGGCTTTCGCCGAACTTGCCCATTCCGTCGCCCATTACCGTGAGACCCACGAATATCATTCCGAGTCCGCAGATTATCGCGCCGATTTTTTTGACGATGTCGTGCTTTTTCGTGAAAAGTATCATGAACGCGCCCACGCCGGCGCAGGCTGCGAATATCGCCGTAAGATCGAACGACGCTATGCCGCCGTAACCCCAGGCAACCAACTGCGCCGTGACCGTGGTACCGATATTGGTGCCGTAAATGACGGAAGTGGCTTGCGTAAGCGTCATAAGCCCCGCGTTAACGAAGCCCACAAGCATCACCGTCACCGCGGACGAACTCTGTATCACCGCAGTCGTCCCGAGTCCGATACCTATGCCGAGGAAGGGGTTGTTGTCAAGTTTGGAAAACATTCCTTTTATCCGGTTGCCCGATACCGATTCGAGGCTGTCGCCCATCAGTTTCATTCCGAATATAAATACGCCGAGACCGGCGATAGCGCTCAACAGTGTGTAAAATATATCCAATCCGCTCATTTTTGTCCTTGCCGTAAGTGCGTAAAGCACGTCTGACGCGTTGATATTTTAATTATAGCCTATAGCGCGGAGAATAGTAAAGCGATTTTAATCTTCGCAAAAGTCGGGGGCGTCTTTACAACGCGCGTAAGGCGTGTTATAATTATTCCGTTGCGGTCGGCTGCTCGTTTCGGGCGGCAACCGTTTTCGTAAGCGGAGCGGGACGATGAAAAAATTTATCCGAATACCGGCAATTTTAATGATAATAGCGGCTTTAATAGCGGTATTTTCGGCTGTCGCGCTCGGCGGTTGCGCCGATAAAGGGGAAGAAAACGCGCCGCCAGCGGAAGATAACAGGTTGCTTAAAGCGGTCGGAGACGACTTCGTCGACGAGAACGGAAACAAGGTTTTCATAAAAGCTGTCAACGCGGGAGGGCTGTTCGTACAGGAAGAATGGATGTGCGCGACGGATTGCGTCGACCACCTCACGTTGCTTGAAACTCTCGAAACGAGATTCGGTAAGACGAAGGCTTGCGAACTCATGGATATATACGAATCCGCGTTTTGGAGCGAAAGCGATTTCGACAACGTCAAGGCGTACGGATTCAATTGTATAAGGCTGCCTTTCGCCTACTTCAATCTGGAAGACGAAAGGGGCGCGCTTACGCGTTTCGAGCGTATGGACTGGTTCGTGGACGAGTGCGACAAACGCGACATATACGTGATACTCGACCTGCACGGCGCGTACGGCTCGCAGAACGGTAGCGACCACTCGGGAGATACTTCGGGGGCGGAGCTTTTCGGCTCGGAGGAATATCGTAACAAAACCGCCGAACTCTGGAAAACCGTTGCGGCGCGTTACCGCGACCGCGACATAATAGCAGGCTACGACCTGCTTAACGAACCCACCGCGGCGAGCGACGCTCAGAGATGGGCGTTCTACGACGAACTGTACGAAACGGTGCGCTCGGTAGACGACAGCCACGTCGTGATTATCGAGAGTGTATGGGAAACGCGGAATTTGCCTCCGCCCGATTTTTTCGAATGGGAGAACGTGGCGTATTCCTACCACAACTATTGTTGGGACGGCGTGACCGACGCCGAGGCGCTTAAAGAATTTACCGACGCCAAGGTAGCCGACTACGTCGCGCTCGAGTACGAGGTGCCTGTATTCGTAGGGGAATTCACCTGTTTCGAAGAGGAAGACGCGTGGGAGCATACGCTTTCGGCGTATACCGCAAATAACGTAAACTACGCGATTTGGACATACAAAGTATACGGAACGGATACCTCATGGGGGATATATTCGGGTGCGCCTACGGAAAAAGTCGATCCTTTCACCGACAGTTACGAGGAGATAGCGGCGAAGTGGTCTGCGCAGACGACCGAAAATTATACGCCCTACCCGATGTACGAGAGGCTGTTCAAAGCAGCATAGCTATCATACCGGCTCGAAGCCGTAAGGATAAAATAAAAAATTACTGCCGCAAGGCGAAGGAGAAAAACTATGGCAAACGAACTGAAGGGAACGTTCATTTATTATAAGACGCCCAAGGGCAATTTCAATTTCCGCCTGAAAGCGCCTAATAAAGAAACGATAGCGGTATGCGAAGGCGCGTACGCCGATCTCAAGAGCTGTAAAGCGGGTATCGATTCGGTGAGGAAGTTCTGCGCGATAGACAAGATAGAGGACCAGACGCTCGTGAAGGGTTACGATACGCTCACCAACCCGAAATTCGAAATATATCTTGACAAGCAGGGCAAATTCCGTTACAGACTGCGCGCCAACAACGGCAATCTCATTTGCATATCCGAAGAAGGATACGCGACGAAAGCAAGCTGCAAAGCGGGTATCGCGAGCGTAGCCCGTTGGGCGCCCGAAGCGGATATGGTTTCCGAAGCGGAATACGAAGGTAAGAAATGACGGAAAGTCCCGATCTGATCTCGGCTAAGGCGGCGCTTAAAGGAAGCGTCGGTCTTGCTTTGGTCAAAGGCGACTGCGCGGTATCGTACTGCGGCAGAGGGATAGGAGATCTGTACTCCGCGGTGAAAGGCGGCGCGGATTATGTAGGCTATGCGGCGGCGGACAAAATAGTCGGTCGCGCGGCGGCGTTGCTTTTTGCCAAACTTAAGGTCGCAAGCGTGTACGCCGCCGTTCTTTCCGAGGGGGGCAGGGACGTGTTGCTCGCTCACGGCATAGATTGTTTTTGCGGAGAACTTACGGAAAGCATAATCAACCGTGAGGGAAGCGGAAAATGTCCGATGGAAGAGGCGACCGAAAACATAAACGATCCCGACGAAGCCGTAGCCGCGATAGGCGCGAAACTGAATGAACTTCGTTCAAGAGCCGCGCGGTGAAAGGACGGGCGCGGACTCGTCCGCGTGAGAGGATCCGCGTTGCGTTTATTAAGGAATAAGAAAAGCCGTATGCGTATACGGCTTTTTGCATGCGTACAGCGCGCCGCCTAGTTTTTGATACGTTTTATTTCGGCGCGGCTTATTATTTTCGCGCCCGTTCTTTCGGCGGCTTTGCGTATCGCGCCGCTTTTCAATATTTCGTACTCGTACACTCTCTTTTGCCATCCGGGAGTCATGTTCTCCGCAGGAAGCGCGGGGTGCAGGAACATTTCCGTGATACCGGGTTTAAGATTTTCTACGGCGCTTACGTAATAGTCGCGAAGCTCCGTTAATTTCCCCGTGCGCCACGGATTTGACACGAGATCGTCTATCAGAGTCACGCCGTACATCTCGGCAAGGCGCACTATGTGCGCGTGCAAAGCGATTATAACGCGCGGCGCGCGACCTAATTGTCTTACGATGAACGCGGGGCTTTTCGGGAATCGGAAAGGCAGATCGCGTTCTCTGCAGAATTCGAATGCGTCGCGATAGAATCGGCGCCCGTTTATGCCGTAAAGGGTGCCCGAATGACTGTCTGCGTAATCGGGAGTAACGCCTCGCGAAGTCAGGAACGAGTATTGAGCTTCGAGTTCTTTTCTTACGTCTTTGCGCCGCGCCGACATAGCGAGCCTGAAGCCGTTAGCGTACAGACCTTTGCCGTCCTCTAAAGAGCGCGCGCCGCTCACGCTGTGCCAGCGTGCGTTCTCTTCGTCGGAAGTGAGCGCGAAATGTATCCCCGCCGACATATTCTCTTCGCGCGCGATACGCGCTCCGCTTTCGGCGCAGGCAGTGACGGTCAGTACCGATACGGAGCTTATTTCTCCCGCGCGATACAGCTCCGTTATCGCGGCGTTCTGCTCCTCGTTGTAGCCGAGATCGTCGGCGTTGATTATCAGATATTTATCAGTATATCGGCTCATTGAGATCCGCTTCCGCCGTTTTTATCTCGACGGTTTTGTTTTCCGTAGCTTCGGTTGCGGCGGTAAGGTTACCGTCCTCTTTGAATTTCAGGAAGAAAGAGAATATCACCGCTATCAACATCGCTATCGCGGGGAATACGCATAACAGGACTCTCGAAGCTTCCGCGGGATTTTCGCCGGGGTTGTCGCCGTTTTCGAAGCCGAACGCGCGCGCAACGACGAAGAAAGCGAGCGAGGTATATAATCCGTTAAGCCTGTTCATCACGCCCACCAGACTGCTTATGACTCCTTCGCGGCGAATGCCGTGCTTGCGGTAGTCGTCGTCTATTATTTTAGCGGAGATGCAGTCCATGGTACTCAGCGCGCCCGCGATACCCAGTCCCATCACGCTCGCTATACCGATGGTCGCGCCCAGCGTGTTCGCGAAATACAGCGGTATAAAACCGAGGAACATCACGAGGAAACCGATGCGCCATATCGTGATGAGATGCAGCTTTTTCGCGACGAAAGTCCACATCAATATTCCCACGACCGCTACTCCGAGCACCGTGGCGAGAACTATGGTCGTTTCGGTGCCGCCGAGACCGAGCGTGTATTTTACGTAGAAGGACAGCGCTTGCGAGATAAGCGAGAACGCCGCCGAATAAAATGCGCCCGCAAATCCGTATATCCAGAATTTCGGATTTTTAAGAAGATCGATTATGCTTTTGACGAGATTCGGTTTTTCTTCGCGGACGCGAACGCTTGTTTCGTGACAGCCGATGAAGCTGTACATAAGTACCGCCAGCGCGAGCGCTCCGTAAATAACGGAAGTGTAATTATATCCTATCTTTTCCGCGATCATGGGCGTCAGCGCGATGCTTATCGCCATCGCCAC
>CALVOD010000073.1 GCA_944350065.1 uncultured Clostridia bacterium | reverse complement strand
ACCGCGGCGCGGGTGCCGTTTTCTTTGTATCCCGAAAAATACACCGCCGCTATGTATAATACCGTGTCGGAGCTTCCCATTATCACGCTCGCCGAGCGCGATATATAAGAATCGACGCCGTACTCGATGAATATGCTTTCGAGCACCGCAAGACTTCCGCTTCCGGAAAGGGGACGCAGTATAAGCAATTCCGCAAGTTCTTTCGGTATCCCAAGCAACGAAAATAACGGAGAAACAAGTTTGCCGAGCATTGCCGACAGACCGCTTGCGCGCATAAGCTCCATCGCCATGAACACTACGGCGAGATAGGGAAGCAGTCTTATCGACAGCCCCACGGCTTCTTTGACGCCCGCGACGAACGAGTCGTAAAGTTTGACCTTGCGAGCGACGCCTATTGCGAATATCAGACATAGAACGACGGGAACGACGTATATCATTTGACGAATACCTTGACCGCTATTACGGCGAGCGCGCTCGTGAAGAAAGTTACTATGACGGTGGGGAGTATCACGTCCGTGACGGAGCCCAGCCCCGCGCGTATCGCTATTACCGTAGTGGGTATCAGCTGGAGCGAAGTGGAATTGAGCACCACGAGCATCACGGCGTTCTTTTTCGAGCGCATACCGCTCATAGCTTTGAGTCCCGCAGGGGTGGCGGCGCCGCCCGCGCCGATGAGATTTGCCGCGAAATTCAGCGTTACGGCGTCGGAAGTTTCTTCCGATTCGCCCGGGAACAGCGCGTTCGTAAGAGGTTTAAGCAATTTCCTTAGAAATTTTTGGGCGCCCGCGGCTTCAAGTATTTTGATTGCGGACAGCCACAGCGCGTAGCTGCCGAACAGGAGCGCGCTCAATCTCAACGCGTTCGCCGCGCCGTCGAGAAAGGCGGGCAGCATTCCCGAAGGGTTTGTTACCGCCATCAGCACGCAGGAAGCTCCGAATATTACCGTAAATACGACGTTCATATTAAAAAATATGCGCGCGCGCTTAAAAAATTCGCGCGAAATAATTGTAATCCCGTCCGTTTTATGTTAAAATTCTAACTATGAAAATGACTTTCAGGTGGTATGGACCCGCAGACCCCGTGTCCATTGATAAGATAGCTCAGATCCCGGTGATCGATTCCGTCGTCAGCGCGGTTTACGACGTGCCGGTAGGCGAAGTCTGGAGCGAAAAAAGCATACTCGCTCTCAAAGAGACCGCCGCTTCTCACGGCCTTACCTTCGAAGTGGTGGAATCCGTCCCCGTGCACGAGGATATCAAGCTCGGAGCGCCTTCGAGGGACAGGCTTATCGCCAATTATTGCGAGAACGTAAGACGGCTTGCGAAATATGGCGTTAAGTGTATTTGCTATAACTTTATGCCCGTTTTCGACTGGTTGAGAAGCGAAATGGCTCGCCCGCTTGCGGACGGCAGCAATTCGCTCGCGTACGACGAGGAGACCGTTCTTTCTCTCAATCCGCTCAAAACTTCGCTTTCTTTGCCCGGTTGGGACGAGAGTTATACTCACGAGCAGCTCGTCGGGCTTCTCAACGCGTACAATGATATCGACGAGGATAAACTTTTTACGAATCTCAAGTATTTCCTCGACGCGGTCATCCCTGTGGCGGAGGAGTGCGACGTCAATATGGCTATTCACCCCGACGACCCGCCGTGGGGAATATTCGGACTGCCGCGCATCATAACCGACGCCGAGCATCTGAAACGCTTTTTGAAGCTCAATCCTTCGGTTCGCAACGGTGTGACTTTCTGTACCGGCAGTTTCGGCGCGAGTCCCGCCAACGACCTCGTGGAAATGATTAAAATTGCCGAAGGCAGAATCCATTTCGCCCACCTCAGAAACGTCCGCCACGACGCGGCGCGTAAGTTCCAGGAGACGGCGCATCCCACCCGCGCGGGTTCGCTCGACATGCTTGCCATAGTGCGCGCGCTCGTAGACGGCGGTTTCGACGGCTATGTGAGACCGGACCACGGCAGAATGATTTGGGGCGAGTCCGGTAAACCCGGTTACGGTCTCTACGACCGCGCGCTGGGAGCCATGTATCTGTACGGACTTTTCGAAGCCGTTTACGCGGAGAAGAAAGGACGTTAATTCCGTAACCTTAAACGGCGTTCCCGCGAACGCCGTATCTTTTGAATATACGGGTCGTTACCCGCGGAGGAGTATATGAAAAGATATAATATAGATTTGAGCAATAAGACCGTCGCCCTTACGGGCGCCGCGGGAGCCATTTGTTCCTGCTTCGCCAAAGAACTCGCCAAAGTCGGCGCCAAAGTCGCCCTCATAGACATCAATCTCGAGGGCGCGCGCAAAATTGCCGACGAGATCAACGAAAACGGCGGTATAGCGCGCGCGTATTTCGCCAACGTGCTCGACAGGGCGAGCCTCGACGATTGCTACGAGAAAGTCGTCAAGGACCTCGGCGGTATCAATATGCTCATAAACGGCGCGGGCGGCAACCATCCCGCCGCGACCACCGATAAGGAATATTACGAAAAAGGCGACATTACCGATCCTTCGGTCAAGTCCTTTTTCAGTCTCGAGAGCAACGCCATAAGGAAACTTTTCGACCTTAATTTCACCTCCATTCTGCTTACGACGCAGGCTTTTGCGAAAGGAATGGTGGAAACGGGTGGCTCCGTCATCAATATAAGCAGCATGAACGCTTTTCGTCCGCTTACGAAGATACCCGCTTACAGCGCCGCTAAATCGGCGGTATCCAATTTCACGGAATGGCTGGCGGTGCATTTTGCGGGTATGGGTATCCGCGTCAACGCCATCGCCCCCGGTTTCTTCGTCGGCAATCAGAACCGCGCCCTTCTTTATAACGAGAAAGGCGAGCTCACGCCCCGTTCGCACAAGATCATTTCGCACACTCCCATGGGCAGATTCGGCGAGCTCGAGGAGCTCGTGGGCACTTTGATGTGGCTTGCGGACGAGGAATTCAGCGGTTTCGTAACGGGCGTCGTCGTGCCCGTGGACGGCGGTTTCTCGGCGTATTCGGGAGTATAAACCGGCACGATAATTATTCGCGCTCGCCTTCGCGCTGCGCGCTTAACGCTCGTTTCAGCTTAGGCTTTAACCGAATATCGGTTTAAAAATAAAAATAAACTCTATGCGGAACGATATCGTTCCGAAGTAAATAACGGTTATCAACAGGAGGAGATAAATATATGAAAGTGACCATTTCGGGATTTTACGACGAAGTGAGTTTCAGCCTTGACAAGCAGATAGAGCTTGCCAAAGAACTTGGAGAAAAATACATTTGCCCGAGGAATATCGACGGGAAAAATATAGCGGATTACACGGTGGAGGAATTCGTCGCGGCGGTTAAGCCCAAACTCGACGCGGAAGGTATCGCGTTCAGTTCGATAGGCTCGCCGATAGGTAAAGTGGGTATCAACGACGAAGAAGGTTTCGCCAAGCAGCTCGTTCAGCTCAAAGAACTCGTCAAAATCTGTGAGGTTATGAACTGCAAATACATAAGAATGTTCAGTTTCTTCATGCCCGAGGGAGAAGATCCCGCGAACTACCGCGACGCGGTTATGGATAAACTGAGAAAATTCGTGGAATGTGTTGAAGGCACCGACGTCGTGCTTCTGCACGAGAACGAGAAAGAGATTTACGGCGATACCGACGACCGTTGCCTCGACATTTATCACACGATCAACAGCCCCAAACTCAAACTCATTTACGACGCGAGCAACTATATTCAGGTGGGCGTGGACCCCAACGTGGCTTACGAGAAAGTCAAGGACTACGTGGTCTATTATCACATGAAAGACTGCGACAAGGAAACGCGCGTGGAAGTGCCGCTCGGACTGGGCGTAACCGATTATAAGAGGATTTTCGCCGATCTCGAAGCGCGCGGCTACGAAGGCTTCATGACGCTCGAACCGCATACCGGCAAATACGCCGTCGGCAGGAAATTCCTTTATTTCGTACCGTTCGCCCGCTATATGAAACCGGAATTTTATAAAGCGTTCCGCTATATCGATTCCAAACTGGGCAAAAAGGCATGCGAAACCGTAAGCCGCAAGGACGTATTCGTAATTCAATATAAAAATCTCAAGAAATTTATCGAGGAGGCCTCCAAATAATGGAAAAAGTCAGATTCGGTATCGTCGGAATAGGCAAGATGGGTTCGTTACATTGCCTGCGTTTCACGCACGGGCTCATCAAAAACGGTACGCTTACCGCGGTATGCGATATTTCTCCCGAGCGCAAGGAGTGGGCGGAGAAAAACCTTAAAGCGAAAGGCGTGGAGTTTTTCGACGATTATAAATCGCTTATCGACAGCGGCAAAGCGGACGCGGTGCTCGTGGCGACGCCCCATTACGACCACCCCGTGATAGCGACCTACGCGCTTTCTAAGGGATTGCATACCCTTATCGAGAAGCCCGCGGGAGTTTATACGAAAGCCATTCGCGAGCTCAACGAGTACGCTGCGACCAAGCCCGAGCTTACCTTCGGGATAATGTATAATCAGCGCACGAATAAACTGTACCGTTTCGCTAAAGAACTCGTCGAAACGGGACGTCTCGGCGAAATGAAGCGTATTAACTGGATAATCACCAACTGGTATCGTCCGCAAGCGTATTATAATCAAGGCGGCTGGAGAGGCACCTGGGCGGGCGAAGGCGGCGGCGTGCTCATCAATCAGTGCCCGCACCAGCTCGATTTGTTCCAGTGGCTCGGCGGAATGCCTTCGATGATACGCGGTTACGCCAAGGTGGGCAGGAACCGCGACATCAACGTCGAGAACGACGTTACCGCGTATATGGAATATCCCAACGGCGCGACCGGCGTGTTTATCACTTCGACTCACGATTTCCCGGGCACCAACCGTCTCGAGATAGACGGAGACAAGGGCAAGATAGTCATCGAGAACAACAAACTCGTGTTCACGGAGCTGGAAGTGGCTGAATCTGTATTCAACGCTACCAATAAGAAGTTTATGCCCTCCATACCTTCTCACAAAATCGTTAAGAGAATGTCGAAGGTAGGGGAACTCGCGATGAACGTATTCGCACAGCATACGGGCATTATCAACAATTTCACCAATCATATAGTTAACGGCGAGCCGCTTATCGCGCCCGGCGCCGACGGTATCAGAGGACTTACGATATCCAACGCGATACATCTTTCGAGCTGGACGGGCGAAGCGGTGGAGCTTCCCATCGACGAGGACAAGTTCATAGCGGAGCTCGAGAAGCGTAAAGCCGAAGAAAAAGAATCAAGTAAAAAGAAAGTGCAATGACGGAACCGATCAAGTTCGCAGTTTGCACGGAAGGAGCGACAATGAAGACCGGATGGTATAAAGACGCAGTATTTTATCAGATATATCCCCGCAGTTTCTGCGACTCGAACGGCGACGGGATAGGCGATATCCGCGGAATAATCTCCAAGCTCGATTATCTCAAAGAGCTCGGGGTGACGGCGGTATGGCTTTCGCCCGTATACAAATCGCCCAACGACGACAACGGCTACGATATATCCGATTACCGTGACATCAATCCCGAGTTCGGCACACTCGACGATTGGAAAGAGATGATAGCGGGGATGCACGAGCGCGGCATAAAGCTCGTTATGGACCTCGTTGTGAATCACACTTCCGACGAACACGAGTGGTTCAAGCAGAGCCGTTCTTCTAAGGACAATCCTTACCGCGACTATTATATATGGCGTAAAGGCAAGGGTAAGGACGGCAAACGTCCTCCTAACAACTGGACTTCGAGGTTTACGGGCTCCGCGTGGCAGTACGACGAGACCACGGGAGAATGGTATCTGCATCTTTTCAGCAAGAAGCAGCCCGACCTTAACTGGGACAATCCCAAAGTCCGTCAGGAAGTGGCGGATATCTGCAATTACTGGTTTGAACTCGGAGTGGACGGTTTCCGTTGCGACGTCATAACCTACATAAGCAAGGCGGAAGGGCTGCCTGACGGAAAATTCAATCCCGTTATGTGCGGCGACGAACACTTTGTGCTGGGACCGCATATCCACGAATATCTTAACGAGATATACGAGAAAGCGTGGTCGAAATACGACACGATGATCGTGGGCGAAGCGATAGGGTGCAAACTGACCGACGCTCCGATGATAATTGCGGAGGACAGGCACGAACTGGACAGCGCGATAACCTTCGAGCTTATGGACGTGGATATGAAGTGGAGCTTCTTCCCCGTCAAATTCAATCTCGCGAAGTTCAAAGCGGTGCAAAGCGCCTGGCAGGCGCTTCCGAAGAATTGTTGGAATACCCTTTATTACGAGAATCACGACCAGCCCCGTTCGATAACGAGGTACGGAAACGGCAGAGGATATTACCGCAAAGAGCTCGGCAAAATGCTCGCGGTATCCTACTTTATGCTGCGCGGAACGCCCTACGTATATCAGGGACAGGAAATAGGAATGACCAATATCCGTCTCGAGGAGAAGGAATACGTAGATATAATGGCTACGAGGGTATTCAGCCTTATCCGCAAGATATTCCCGCCCCTTATGCCCGTCGCTAAATGGGCTATGTCGAAGCGCGCTCGCGATCACGCGAGAACGCCCATGCAGTGGGAAGACAAGACGGGAGCGGGCTTTACTACCGGCAAGGCTTGGATGAAGATAAATCCCAATCTCGGCGAAATAAACGTGGCGAGCGATCTGAAGAACCCAAATTCCATACTCAATTTCTATAAGAAGCTCATCGAATTCCGCAAAGGCAACGA
>CALVOD010000072.1 GCA_944350065.1 uncultured Clostridia bacterium | reverse complement strand
GGGCGGCTGAAAGGGGTATTGCTTCCCAACGCCGTGGAGGTGGCTCTCACGGGCGAAGCCGAGGTTCGCCGCGCGCTCGACGCGCCTATCGGCGCGAAGCGTATAGAGGAACTCGTAAAGCCCGGTCAGAAAGTGTGTATAGTCACGAGCGACATAACGCGGCCGATGCCGTCGTATATCGCGCTGCCTCCGCTTATTGAGAGACTTAACGGCGCAGGGATACCCGATAAGGATATCCTCATAGTATTCGGTCTCGGAAGTCACCGCGCGCATACCGAGGAGGAGAAACGCAGGCTTGTCGGAGACGCGGTGTACGACAGGATCGAGTGCGCGGATTCCGATCCGGACGATTGCAAATACATAGGAACCACTTCGCGCGGCACGCGCGTGGATATATATTCGAGGGTAGCCGACAGCGATTTCATAATCTGTATGGGCAATATCGAATATCATTATTTTGCGGGATACAGCGGCGGAGCGAAGGCGATAATGCCCGGCGTATCCACTCGGGAAGCGATACGCGCCAATCACAGTATGATGGTAATGGACGAAGCGCGCGCGGGGAATTTACAAAGCCCCGTAAGGCTCGATATCGAAGAAGCGGGCGCCCTTCTCGGGATAGATTACATATTGAACGTAGTGCTCGACGAGCACAAAAAGATAATTTACGCGGTGGCGGGCGACGCCGTGAAAGCGCACAGAGCGGGAACGGAATTCCTCGATAAACTGTATTGCGTGGATATAGACGGCGAAGCCGACGTCGTGGTGGTGTCGGCGGGAGGCTATCCTAAAGATCAGAATATGTATCAGGCGCAGAAAGCGCTCGACAACGCTGTGCACGCCGTGAAAAACGGCGGCGTGATAATATGGCTCGCTTCCTGTAAAGAGGGGCTTGGCAGCAAGGTATTCGAAGAATGGATGACGGGGAAAACTCCAGACGAGATGATACGCGACATTAAGGAGAATTTCGTATTGGGCGGGCACAAGGCGGCGGCTATAGCGCTCGTACTGAAGAAAGCGGACGTCTATCTCGTATCCGATCTGGACGCGGAATTCGTAAAGAGCGTAAATCTTATTCCGCAACCCTCTCTCGAAGCGGCTTTCGAAGCGGCAACGAGGAAGTGCGGCGAAAATTCTTCCGTCTACGTGATGCCTTACGGCGGCTCGACGCTGCCCGTTGTCAAAAAGTAAACGAAAGTGTCGGAGCAAATTATAGCGTAGCGGTTGACTCGCGGCGCAAAAAGGTATATGATATCGTTATGAAAAACGTAAACCGTTCCGTATTCGGCTTTAGCTTTAGCTTTTTCTTTAGAGGTTGCTTACAAGCGATCGCCTGACGGTGCGGAAAATTCGTTGATACAAGTAAACGCGGACCGCACCGGAAGGTGCGGTTTTTCAATATAAAATATGAGGTGAAATGATGAACGCAAAAGAAATCAGAACGGAAATCGACGCCATAGACGATAAAATAGCGGCGTTGTATCTCGAGAGAATGTCTCTCGAGAGCGAAATCGTCAAAGACGCAAGCCGAGACGTGTTGGCGACGGACGGTTCGCTCGTGGACAAAGCCACGCTCAACAGAGTGACGGCAAAAATGCCCGACGAAGTGAAGCTGTACGCCAAGCAGGTATTCGACAGCATTTTCAACACGGCGAAAGCGTACCGTTCGCGTTGCGTACACGCGGAATCCAAAGTGAGACGCGAAATAGACGAGGCGCTTAAAGAGGGCTTTGCGCCTTTCCCCGTTTCCGCTTCGGTAGCCTGTCAGGGCGTAGCGGGTGCATACGCGCAGATTGCCGCGGATAAAATGTTCGGCTTGAGCGACATATTGTATTTCAAGGACTGGAACGCGGTATTCAACGCCGTGGAGAGCGGGCTATGCGAATACGGCGTGCTGCCTATAGAAAACAGCTCAGTCGGAAGCGTGAACAGCGTATACGATCTGATGCAGAAGCATAATTGCTATATCGTACGCGCCGTAAGGCTGCGCGTGCAGCACTATTTGCTCGCGAACGCGGGAACCGAACTGAAAGACGTCAAAGAGATATATTCGCACCGTCAGGCGATAGAGCAATGCGCTGAATTCATACGCGGCTTGAAAGACGTTAAAGTCACGGTGACGGAGAATACCGCGAGCGCCGCGCGGATAGTGGCAGAATCGGGGAGGAAGGACGTAGCCTGCATCTCGTCGAGGGATTGCGCGGGAATATACGGGCTCAAAGTCATAATGCCCAACATTCAGGACAACGAGAATAATTATACGCGTTTCATAGCTATTTCGAAGGAACTGCACGTGTACGAAGATTCCGACAAAATCAGCATTATGGTGAATTTGCCGCACGAAGCGGGCAGCCTCAATAAATTGCTCAACAGATTTTCCACCCTCGGACTCAACCTCACCAAACTTGAAAGCCGTCCGATAGGGAATACCGATTTCGAATTCGCGTTCTATTTCGATTTCGAAGCGAAAATCGACAGAGCCGAAGTGCGTAACCTGATAGCGGAACTCGACAACGAATGCGACCGTTTCGTTTTCCTCGGCAGCTACCGCGAAATAATGTAACGAACGCGATAAACGTAATTGTGCGACGGAAGAAGCCGTCGGTCAATTTCACCGCATAAAAAACGCGTCCCGATTTACGGGGCGCGTGATTTTTAATAGGAGGGGAAAACTTATTTAACGGTCTTGAGAACTTCGCTTACGGTGCGCATTTCGCATTTTCCCGCATATTCGGCTTTGAAATAGCGCATTACGGCGGGAACGCTTTTATCTTCGAGAGTCATTATCACGGCGGCGATTTCTTCTGCGCTCATCATCTTGGGAAGGAAGCCGTTCACCGTCGCTATCTGCGCGTCGAGTTCCGCGACCTTTTCGGGACGGTCTGCTTTCAAGAAGCCTTCGCGTTCGTCGCCGAGTTCCTTGACCGTTTTCTGAAGAATACCCACAACGTCGGCGTCCGTAAGAGTTTCGCCCTTCTCGCGTTTGTCGATGGTGGCGAGCATTATTTTGTTGAGCACCACGCTCAATACGTTGAGGGTGGTTTTGTCTTTGGCTTTCATCGCTTCTATGCGCGCTTTTTTGATATCGTCCTGTAACATACGACGCTCCTGTAAATTTTAATTGCATTATAATACCGCTCGCCGCGTTTGTCAACCCGCGGGGCGCGCGTTGCGTAAAAGTTAATTTATATATTGAATTTAAATAGAGCACTTGCTATAATAAAGACGCAAGCGGTCGGCGCTTAAAAAATAACGGAGTGAATATGTCCTCGTCCGGCAAGGGTGAAGAAAATACGCGCTATGCGGAAGTGTACCGCTCGGAAGAAAATTCGCGATATTCCGAGCGCCTTTCCGCTAAGGAAAGCGCAGGTTACAAAGAATATTCCGCGGTAGGTTCTGAGACTAACGCAACCGCGAAAGGGACATCGTTCCCAAAGCGCGCTTCGCGTAAGAAAAAGACCACTACGAAACTCGTGGCGGCGTTGCTCGTATCGGCGGGCGCCGCGGTGGTTACGGTCACCGCGGTGATGGCGATGGTCTCCGTGGCGCTTCTCGGTATCGCGGTGGACGCCGACTCGCTCACCGCAACGGTGGAGATAGACAATCCGTCAGGCGTGGAGCTCGTGGCGACTCTTTCCAACCGTAACGAGTACCGCGAATACAAACTGCCTTCGTCGGGTACCGCGTATATCGAATTCAACGGTCTGAGCGAAGCTACCGAATATGTGTTTGCAGTGCGCGCCGCTTCGAGCGGAAGCGCCTATTTCAGTCAAAATGTAGCTACAGCTACTAAATCTCTCTATGCTTTCGACGAAACCAGCGATATATCTTTCCATACCGCGGAACTTAAATATATTATAGACGAATCGGTAGCGGGCGGCGAATTTGTCGTCGAGATACGCGAGCACGGCATGGACAAAACTTTGCTGGAATACACTTTGGATCCGCTCACGCACGCAACTTTCGCAAGAGGACTCGTAAGCGATACGAGCTACGACGCGACGCTTGTAGACGCTTCGGGTAACGGCGTATATACCCATACGTTCACTACGACGTACGCGCCTTCGCGCATCACTTCGGTCACGGTGCTGCCGACAAGCGTCGTTTTCAAGTTCTTCACGGCGCCGCACGGTTACGATTCGATTTTCATAAGGCGCAGCGCTACGGACGAAGTAATGCAAAATTTCGATCTGACCGAGCAGGGCGAACACGAAGTCGTGTTCGATTATCTCAATCCGGGCGAGTCGTATTATTTCTTTATAGAATTCTACTCAACCGATCCTGCGCTCGACACCAGTTCGGAAATGCGCCTCTACACCTTACCCGCTATTCTGGAACTTGCGGAAAGCACCGAGGACGCTACCGTTTATAAACTCACGCAAGCGGCATACGAGCATTACGGCGGGGATCTGTCTTTCGATTGCGTGGAAACGGATACATTTTACGAATGGTTGCCTGTCATATACGACAAAGAAGTAGGTACCGTGACCGTTTTGCACGAGTACGCTTCCCGCAACAGAAATTATGTTCTGGAGATAAATCAAGGGACGCCGGGGGACGAAGTCTCGGAAACGGATACTTATATCTGTAAGATCGACGTGCCGATCGACACGTCGTCTTCTCCGGAGATACTCCGTCCGACGGTAAGCTACGATGAGCTCGATTCCGTAGCCAGTCTCTCCGTCACATTCGAAGATTATACTAAATTACCGACTGCGCCGGACGGCTCGCTCGTATTCGATATAGCTATATTGCTTTTCGGAAACGTCGAGACGCAGGTCATCGAAAACTTCGATCTCACCGCAGCGGGGCAGTTCGACGGAAACTCGGTGACGTTTACGGTAAATATAAATAACGTGACCGTATACAATTCGCGTTACGTCGCGGAATTCCGTATAAGATCCGACGATCCGAAATACGCGGACTACTCATATCTCGCGGCATACGCGGATTTTGACTATAATCCGTCGCCATAACGGTTTCAAAAACAAATATAAATTAAAAATATCCTTTTGTGGAGGAAAAACAAATGTCGGTTGAAGTCAAAAAACGTGATAAGCAGGAAATAGTGGCGATAGTCCTTAAAGTGCTCGTGATACTTGTCGCGCTCACTTATTACGCGCTGCTAATAGGAGGGAAAAAGATATTCGGCGAGGGCTCGGAGGCCTATATCGGATTGAATATCTTCATCACCAATCCCACTGCCAATCCCTGGCTGAGAACTCTCGGATACACGGTATTCCTGCTTTCCTTATCCTTTGTCGTAAGGTTGGTCCTCAAGAAAAGCGCCGTATTTCTTAAAAAGGGTAAAGCCATTGTCGCTCTCGTATGTAGCTTCATCAAATATCTCGCGGTGCTGGTACTGATTTTCGTAGTGCTTAAAGCCTGGGGCGTGGACACCGCGACGTTGCTCGCCGGCGCAGGTATCCTCAGTCTTATAGTCGGTCTCGGCGCGCAGCCGCTCATCGAAGACATCATCGCGGGACTGTTCATCGTGTTCGAAGAACTTTTCGACGTCGGCGACATTATAGTCGTGGACGGATTCCGCGGTACGGTCAAGGAGATAGGTATCCGCACCACGCAGATAGAGGACGCGGGCGGGGATATAAAAGTGGTCAACAATTCCGATATACGCACGCTCGTCAATATGACCAGTCAGCTTTCGCTCGCGATATGCGAGGTCGACATTGAGTACGGCGAGTCGCTCGAGAGGGTGGAGGTGGTGATCAAGAACAACCTCGAAGCCATCAAAGCGGCTATTCCCGACATCTCGGAGGGACCGTATTATATGGGCGTTTCCGCGCTCGGCGCTTCCGGAGTAAGGCTGCGCTTTTCCGCTAAATGCGTTGAGAGCCAGAAATTCCAGGTGGAACGCGACCTTAACCGCCAAATCAAATTGCTTTTCGACCGCAACGATATCAATATTCCTTTCACGCAGGTGGTATTGCACGAAGCGCAACGCTACGACAAAGCGAACGTAGGCGAGCACGCGGAAGCGAAGGCTTTCGTGGAGGAACAGCGCGCGCTTTCGCGCGGTATCGGCGACGAGGAAACGCAGTCCGGCTGAAAGGTATTCGACCTTTAATACGGAATAACCGCCCGTTAAGGGCGGTTTTTGTTTAGAAAACTTTGTTTTTCGTCGATTTTCGACAAAAATATTAAATTTAATATTCCTATGCGTATTTTTTGACATACGCGCGCGTATATGTTATAATTAACCATCGGTCGGAATTCTTATTATTGATCGACTTGTATTTCTGTCCGACAAAAAAATACTGAAATAACATAGGGAAATGTCGGGGTCTGAATTATGAAAAAAACTTTATATGTTCTCGTTTTTTTGTTGCTTGGCGTCGCGCTGGTTTTAAGCGCTTGCTCCGATAAGGGAGAGGGAGACGGCGACGTTACGGAAGCAACTAAGTACAAAATCACCTTTGTTTGCGACGGTGAAGTTTTCCATTCCTACGAAGCGGAAAAGGGTGCGGCTGTTTCTTTCCCGAAAGACGCTCCCGAAAATTACGAAGACGATACGTACGTCTACGAATTCGCGGGTTGGAGCCGTTCGGAGAATGGCGAAACGGTTGACGAAGGCGAAAAGGTTACTTCGGATATCACTTATTACGCGGTGTTCGACGCAACCGATAAGGAAGATCTTATTCCTAAATACACGGTGATTTTCGTGGACGGACTTACGGGCGAAACGATAGAGACCGTGTCCGTGCCGAAAGGCGAAGCGGCGCAAGCGCCTTCCGCTCCCGTGCACGAAGGTTATACTTTTACCGG
>CALVOD010000071.1 GCA_944350065.1 uncultured Clostridia bacterium | reverse complement strand
TATTATACGGTAAAGAGCGGAGTTACCTTGCTTGTTCCTTACGACATCAATTATTCGACGGATACCAATACCACGGATACTACGTTTGCGGCCGTGAAAGTAAACAACGCTTTCAGCAAGCTCGTTCTGACCTCGAGCAACACGCTCACCGTTAACGGCAAACTGATAGTCAACGCAAAGAGAAACGCCACCACGGCGACTACGTCTACCGTAAATGCCGCAAATTACGGCGAGATGGAGATCGCGGAAGGTGCGACCGTAATACTCGCGAGCGGTTCCGTATACGAGTCGATAGGCTTTACTTACGGCGACGGAGAAATTATCGCGAAGAACGGTTCGAACGTGTACGAGCCTTTCAATATGCTCAACTGGAAGGGCGGCACGATATCCAGCAATATCATGGACGACGTGTTCCCGCTCAATCAGTATTCGGCGAGCAGCATAATCGCAAGGATGAAAGTGGAATACGGCGCTACTTATTATCTGAAAGCCACGATAGACATATCCATATTCGGCGTACAGAGAACGGACGTGAAATTCGCCGCGACGGGTACGGATTCCTTCTTGCAATTATTATCCGGAAGCAAGAGCTATATATACAAATACGTGGACGAGAACAACGGAAACGTCAATTTCGAGCTCAACGGTAATGTGGCATTCCACAATCTTTCCGTTACTATAAGGCTGACAATAATTACGCAGACGTTATCCACCTCCGGCAAGGAGATACCTATCCCCGGAAACATAAAAGTATCTATAGCTTCCGGTACGACGGTGATTCCTAACGGAATAAGCGTCAAACTGCTTCCGGGCGCCGAGCTCGAAGTGAAAGCGGGCGCGACGCTCGATATGGAGTCGGGCGCCAAACTCTACGGCTACGGCGAAGGATGCGCGACGTTCGACAGTGAGCTGACCGCGTGGCGGGACGGCGGACTCGGAAGGGGTTATCCCTATAATTACACCGGCGCATACAGAGTCAAGCCCGTTATGGACTTCAACGCGACTACTCCCGCTGTGATTAAGATAGCCGGTACTCTGAACGCGGAATCGGGCTCGACGCTCGCCGCGGGTATCGAAGGAGTGAACGGCGGCAAAGTGGTTGTAGGAAGTTCGGCGAACGTGAGCGGCACGGTCAAAGAGGACAATTCTCCCACAGGCGGCGAAGCGTATTTTTATTCGACGATAACCGGCAAGCTTATTTCCGAAAATTCCTCCGCGAATATTTCGGCGGGCAGAACTTACAACTATATCAACGGTGCTTGGGCGTTAGCCGAATAATATAATTCTTATTGCGGCGCGCAAGCGGGCGCGCCGCATTACACGATATTCAAGAGAGGTATCCGTAATGGAGCAAAAATACGATTCCGACGTCAAAACGGTGGTTTCCGTAGACGGTTTGTGGAAAAAATATTCGAAACGCGCGGATTATGCCGTAAAAGACGTTTCGTTCAAGGTTGCGGCGGGGGAGATAGTGGGAATTCTCGGTCACAACGGGGCGGGTAAGTCAACTACGCTCAAGTGCCTCGAGGGAATGCTTCCTTTCGATAAAGGCAAAATAGAAATCTGCGGCTACGATATAGTCAAGGAGCCCGGCAAAGCCAAATCCAATATGGGTTTCGTAACCGACGATCACGCGGTATTCGTTAAGATGACGGGCATAGAGTATATCGATTTTATGTCGGACGTCTACAAGGTGCCGCAGGCGATACGCCAAACGCGTGTGGATCAGCTCGAGAAGATTTTCTGTCTCGGGGACAGTATCCGCAATCTGATTTCTTCCTATTCGCACGGAATGAGGCAGAAAATATGTATGATGGGCTCGCTCGTCCATTCTCCCAAGCTGTGGATACTCGACGAGCCGATGACGGGACTCGATCCGCGCACAATGCGCGCGGTGCAGGATTATATGAAGGCGTACGCTTCGATGGGTAACGCCATTCTTTTCTCCTCGCACGCGCTCAACACCGTAGCCAAAATATGCGACAGAGTGGTGCTCATCCGCAAAGGCAAGAGGGTGGACGAACTCGTAATGAGCGAATTCGCGGACAGAACCGATTTCGATTTCGAGGAGTATTTCTTGAGCAATGAAGGACAGGATTGATTTCAGATTGCTCGGCGCGCTTCTCAAAAAGAACCGCCGCGAAAAAACTTCCGATTTCCGTAAGGGGCATTTCAATGCCGTGGGCTTCGGAATGCGCCTTTTGCTTTCTGCGGCGTTTATTGCGATTTTCGTGATATTTTTCGGGAAATTTCTCGATATGTTTATCGAAATTCGCATCGACAACACGCCTGCGCCCGATATAAGACTTTTCGAATTGCTTTCGCTCATCTACGGGGCTATACTGCTGATGCTCGTTTTAAGCGGAATATCGCAGATTAACAACGCGCTTTTCGCGTCCGAAGACATGCGAGTGATCGCGGCGCTCCCGATAGGCGCGAATACGCTGTACCTATCGAAAATTATCCTCATTTATCTTGCGCAGCTCGTCGTTGCCTGCTTTACCGTTCTGCCCGTCAATCTCACCGTCGCAGTACACTGCGAGGTACCCGTTTCTTTCTATCCGCTGACGGTGCTCGTGCTGCTGCTTATGCCGCTTATCTCGGTCGCGATAGCTTCCGTCTGCGCGCTGCCGTATCACGCTTTAAAAGCGGCGCTGAAAGACAGGTTCGTCATAAATTTCATCGTCATTACGTTGATTACCGCGCTGCTTCTTTTCCTCTACGCGTACGTTCTCGAAGCGGTCAAAGAGCTTTTGCTCGGAGACCAGATGAAATATTTCTTCGACGAAAACGTGATGAAAACCATAGCGCAAGTGTCGGCAAACCTCTATCCCGCCAACCTTATCGCGAATATACTGCTTGGCAGGAATCTCGCCTTGAGCTATTCGGTGATAGCCGCAATACTTGTCGCGAGCGTAGCCGTTTCGCTGTTGACCATTCGCCGTATCCTTACGAGCGCGCTTCAGTCCAAAATTTCAGGGAGCGCCAATTTCGTCAAAAAATTCAAGCCGAGCCTGCGCGCCAATTCTCCTTTCGGCGCCATGCTCAAAAAGGAATTCCTGCTGATCTTCAGAACTCCGAGCTATATGTTTTCCTATTTCGCGGTAGCGATCGTCGTGCCGTTGCTCGTTTATTTCTGCATTTCGATAGGGTCTTCGCTCGTGCTTAAACTCATAGCGGTTGACAGCAATCTCGAACTTGCGATATTCCTTACTATACTTTTCGGGACCCTTGCGAATGTGTTTTGCTCAACGAATATCAGCAGAGAGGGTACATTGTTCTACTCGCTGAAAGCCATGCCCCTCGATTACCGTCAGGTGGTTTTCTCCAAAGTCGCCCTCTGTATGATAGTAACCGCGGCTTCGCAGATGCTTTCCGCGACCTTGCTCGCGGCTACCGGCTACGTCAGCGCTTTAAACGCCGTTTTCCTTTTCGCGATAGGAGTATTGTTCGGGTTTACGCAGGTCTGCGTGGCTACCCGCGTTGACTTCAACCATCCGCACTTCGCAGGCGCAGCCGACGGGGAAATTCAGGAGTCGGGCAATACTTCGAGCTCGGTAATCGTACTCGGCATAATCCTGTCGTTCGCTTTGGGCGGCGCGCTTCTTTTGACTAAAATGTATTTTTTGTTGCGCGGACTCGCCGAGGCTTACGCTTATCTCACTTATGTGATATCGGCTTCGCTCGCCGTGCTTTGCGCTGCGGGCGCCACCGCGTTCTTGCTCGCGGGGCTTAAAGATAAATATCGTTGTTTCAGCGGGGGTGGATTGCATTGAGAAAGAATATTATTGCATTGATGCTCGTTCTGCCGTTATTGTTCATATTCGTCGTGTTTTCTTCGGGAAATATCGCGAGTATAGGGGTGTCGGTCTCCGCTTCTTCCATCAAAATCCTTAACGCGCCCGATGACGGGATAATGCGCGTGGACCTTGCGGAATATGACGACGATTTCAAAGTCGTAGCCGAAGTTTATCCCGGTAACGCCGCAAACAAAGGCTACACTTTCTCCGTCGAGGAAGTGGAAAACACCGAATTTGCCGAGGTAAGCGTCGATTCGGACGGTACTTTGCGAGCGGATACCGTGGGCACCGCCCGTATCGTAGCGACAAGCAACGACGGCGGTTATACCGACAGCTTTACGCTGATAGTGTCTTCGTCTAAGCCCTACGATATGGAAATATCGCTTACCGACGCGCTCGGCAACGCCGAAACCGTCACGCTTAGCGGCGAAACGTACTCCGCCGACGTGACGACGGGGCTGTATAATTATGAGACGAGGCTTCTGCCCGTAGGATTTGCCGCGGCGGAAACGGAGCTCGTAAGCGGCTTCGCTGTGATAGACGAGAGCGCGGGGACCGTGCTTGTACCTTTCGGCGGCGAAACGCAGATTAAATTCAGCGTAAGCGGCGGCGTGGACGGCGATATCGTGAGGTATCTCGATTTGCACGCTACGGACGCGCCTTCCGTTTCGGGCATAACCGTCAACGGCTCAACCGGCGCGCTCATTACCCTCGAAAAAGGCGTCACGGAAACGAGTTTCTTCGTGAAATGCTTGGACGGCGTTCCCGATATCGAGCATAACGTGAATATAGAGGACTACCGTTTCGAAGCGGTAGAAGGGGTAAGCGGGGGATATGTTGCCTATGTCAAATTCTACTTCGACGCCGCGGGCGAATTCGAAATAGAATTAAGCTGCGCCGAAAAGCGCGAAAGCGTGAAAATTTCCTTTGAGGAATTCGCTTTCTATATAAGAAGCACGTTGCCCGTTCAGAGCGACGACGTAGCCGTGCTCGAAAACGAAAGCGTTACATTCTATGCCGTAGCGGCGACGGTGGGCGCGGATACCGCCTATCGCTGGGAGTTTTGCGGCGGTACTCTCGGAGAGGACGACGTCGAACTGCTTCCTTCTTCCGACGGCAAGTCCTGTACGGTCACCGCGTTTGCGAGAGGTAATTTCACGATAGTCGTTTACCCGATGAGGAACGGCGAGGTTTTGGACGTACTGCCCGCCGAAATTACCGTCGAATCGGTGCAGACCGTCACTTCCGTGCAGATAACCAACAAAACGGATTTGGGACTTGCTAAGCGAACCGCGGTGGGACAATACGTATACGACGCCTCCGGCGCGCTTACCGAATACGTTTACGTTATCGGGGTGAATACCTACCGTTATACCGAACTCGTTGACGCGATAGCCGACTTCGACGTAACTCTTTCCGACGACAGCGCGGCAAGCGTGGAAGTCAAAGACGGCAACGTGCTGTTGCGAGTCAAGAGAAGCGCGGAAGTTACCGTGACGATATCGTGGTCGGGGAACGATACTTTCGCCCGGAACATAAAGACTTCTCTTACGCTAGATATCGTTAAAGACGGCGTTAACGTATATACGAGCGACGAAATTTTCAAAGCGTGCGCGGCGCGCGCGCCCGTGGTGCTCGGAGCGGATATCATGCTCGGAACCCGCGCGGACGGCAGCGTTTATTCTCTCGACGAGCGCAAAGCCATGCTCGGCAGTATGAAGTCGACTTACAATACCGAATACTATAAGAATACCGCGCAAGAAGCGAAAGCCTTCGTGAAATACGTTCTCGAATTCCGTAACGACGTATTTGGCAACGGCTACTCGATAAACGCGGAATACTTTACTCACGCCGTGGACGGCGCGGGCGTGCCGCAGATTTTCACCGGACCGTTGTTCTTCGTAAGCTACGGCGAAATAGCTTCCGTCGCGGGGCAGGACAATATAGCCTTCCTCGTGCGTACGGACGGGGTAACTTTACACAACGTGACTTTGCTCGGCTGCAGCGACGAGTCGCTGTACGACGACGGCGAATACAAACTCGAAAACCTCAACAACGTAGGGACCACCCTTGAAATAAACGCGAGCGTAAATCTGCTTAATTGTCGCGTGCGCAACGGCAGGAACGTGGTGCGCGTGTACGGCGGCAACCGTAACGGAAACGCATATTTTATCGAAAGTTTGAGCGCAAACAGAGGCTGCGACGACGAACGCATAACCGTAAGGATAGAGGGCTCAATAATATCGCAGGGAAGGGAATTCCTCGTGAAAGAGGGCGCTAACCGCGCGCTGCGCGCGAGCAAGTCTTTAAGCTCTGTGCTTAAAGAATGCGTTGAGCCCGATCTTAAAGACGCCTACGGCAATCCTTACAAAGTACAGACGAACGATTATCTTAACGACGAATATTTCTATAAAATGTACGTCATGACCGACTTGACGATAGCCGACAGCGTGCTCGAGACGAGCGGACTTTTCGCGGTGGGAGTGGAAAGCAATTTCTCGGGCGACGTGCTTTATAAGGATTCCGGAAGCGATCTCGGAGTCAATTTCCAAGGCTGGTCGGGGTCCGGCGGGACGTCGTTCGCTTCGGTGCTCCGCTTGAAAGGCGACGTCAGAATATACGACTGGAAGAAACTTAACCTGATAGACAGCAGTACCCTCATAGATTCCAACCGCAAAGAATTCAAATTCGACATTTCCGCGATACTCGACTTCGTGTGCGGCAAATATCCCGACAGGTACGGCGACTTGCTGACGGAAACGGGCGGGGAGCGCGTCGTGCACGGTGGAATCGCTTTCTACGGCGGTGGTAAGAATTACTCGCAACTCGATCTTACTCAACTCGGCGAAGCGCGTAAAGATTTCTCCGTCTATCTCGTCAACATATCGGTGCTGCAGGAAGCGGACGATCCCGATATAGCGGAACAGGGCGGTTTCCTTCCTATTGCCGCAGGCAGTCAGGATTTCCGCTTCTATATGTACGGTTCGGGCTCGTCGAACAATTACGCCGCCCAGTTAGCAGCGGCCGCGGGCGGTACGAAGTACACGGGCGTGAAGCCCGTATCCGCATTCTCGTGAGCGGGAAAAGCGCTCGTGGCGGATACGTCGATACGCTTGTAAATTCAACTATATAAAGAAAA
>CALVOD010000070.1 GCA_944350065.1 uncultured Clostridia bacterium | reverse complement strand
GCCACGCTCGTCGAGCGGGAGGAATCCATGCTCAAGCTCGCCCGTAAATTCTGCGCGGCAGGGAAGCTTGAGGCGGAATTCGTAAGCGCCGATCTTGCCTCGTTTACGCCTGACAGGAAATACGATCTCGTGATCGCGTCGTACGTTTTCAACGAAATGAGCGAGCGTGACAGGAACGCCGCGCTCGATAAATTACTATCTGCCACAGCCAAGGTACTGCTCATCGTGGAGCCCGGTACTCCCGCCCATCACGAGCTTCAACGTCGGATAAGAGAATACCTTGCGTCGAAGGGCGCGAAGTTGTTTTCGCCCTGCCCGGAGGGCGCGGTCTGCGGTTTGGGAGGGGGGGACTGGTGCCATTTTTCGGTAAGGGTACCGCGCGGGAAGCTTCATAAATTTCTAAAAGGCGGCGAGGCGCCGTACGAGGACGAAAAATTTACCTATTCGGCGTTTTGCGTGGGAGAAGGGGGGCGCGCCGCACGAGCTCGAGTGTTGCGCCGTCCGCAGATAAGCGACGGCAGGGCGGAGCTTAAACTTTGTACCGCAGAGGGAATAAAAGAGGTTGCGTTCAGGAAAAAGGACGGCGCCGTTTACAAAGCGGCGCGCAAAGCGTCTGCCGGCGACGAATTCGGAGAACTCGGATAATCGATAACGAGAAACGCCCGCCGCTATGCGGCTGGCGTAATTCGTTTAAAAGTTATCGGATTACCATTTGTTATGTACTTTTTCGGCGAAGCCGAGCACGGAATCGAGAATTATTTCCTTGCCGTCGTCGAGAACGCATTTGCCGCTGAATCTGCCGAATACCTGGTGCGGTATCATACAGAAAAGTTTGAGGTCGAAGGGCTCGTAGCGGTCTATTATGGGCAGGAAATCGAGCTCCAGTCTGCCGTCGGACGACGTGAAGCGCCACGGCGCGGTGTAATCGGGAGCGGCGGTGCCGTCGCCCGGGATGAGGAACGTGACTTCTTCGAGCTTATGCGCTTTCCCGTCGTAGAAAAGCATATTTTCGCTCGCAGCCGAGGTGTCGCCGAAGCCGTAGCCGATATTGAAACCGAATTTCACGCCGTCGGGAAGCACCGTCTGCAAACTGCCCCAGTACCAGGTGTTGTCGTAGGTCCATACTCCGCGTCCCCAGTCGAGCGTTCCGAGCGCGCCGTCGAGAGAGTATTTTTTGTCCCCCAGCGAGAAGAAGCCTTTCGCCGACATACAGTTAATTTTCGCGTTATAGTAGAAGTGCTTGGGCTTGCGGAAAGGGGTGGCGATGAACATACATTCTTCGGGTGCGTCTGAGAGCGTGAAATCGAAATCGAGCTCCTCGCCGTGTAAACCGAACCCTGGATATTTACCGAAAACATGTCTCACGCCGCCTTCGAGCACGATACACGCTTCGACCTCGCCGTTCACCGCGATGACGTCTCCCTTGAAGGGCGTAGACGGCATGTGCAACTTACCCATAGGGAAAAGCATTATCGAACTTTTGGTGATTTGAGAGGGCGCTTTAAAATCCATAAAAGTCGCGCTTACGGCTCCCACATATCCCATATCGGCAACCGTAATGCAGATTGCATGCTCATCGTTGCCGACATAGTAATAGTCCCACTCCTTGATGCGCGCCTTGTGGGCGCGTATGTCGTTGCGGTCGTATTCGAGCATATATTCGGTGGCGTATCCCTTCTGAAGCAGGTTGCCGTCGGGACCTAAAAGTTTAGAACGTTCCACTATACGGTTTTGCATAAGTTCTCCTTATTTGTTGAGTAGCGCGAAGTTGGCTTTGTTCGATTTGTACAGCGCCTTGAAAACTTCGAAATTGCGGTCGTATACCGCTTTGTATTCGGGATTGGGTGTGAAGCGTTTCACGGCGGGGATATAATCTTTGAGGTTGTCGAGCGAGTCGATTATGCCGAGACCTACGGCTACCACCGCCGCGGCGCCGACTGCGCCGACGTTTTGCGGATTGGCTACCGTTTCGACGGGACGCCCGATTATATCGCTTAAAAGCTGCGAGGTGAAGTCCGACAGCGCTCCGCCTCCCACGAAACGTACAACTTCCGAAGTACGCGCTTTGCGCGCTTCCGCTTCGAGCATCCAGCGCTTATGGAAACATACTCCCTCGAGTACCGCGCGGATAAGTTCGGTTTTACCCGTTTCGAGACTGATATTGAAGAACATTCCGCGGCTCATGGGATCTTCGAAGGGACAGCGGTTTCCGTGCAGCCACGGCGTGAATATCACGCCGCCAGAGCCCGCTTGCGCCGTCTTCGCCACGTCCGTCATATAGTCGTAAAGCGACGTGTATTTGCGCTCCATATCCTCCGTGATGTGTTTCTTTTCGAGATAAATTCCTATTTCGTCGAGCGCAAGGTGGTTTTTTACCCATTCGAGACATTTGCCCGAGGTTTCCATTTCCGCAAAATACGTGAATTTTCCGGGTTGAGCGCCCACTATGGAAGCGATCATCGCGCTCGTGTCGACCATTGATTTGTCCACGACCGTGCCTATCCAGCCCGAAGTGCCCGAATAAATGTGCGTGTCGCCGAGAGCGGTGCTGCCCGCGCCTACGCCGATAAGGCTGGCGTCGCCGCCGCCGCCGAATACCTTCGTATCCGCTTTGAGCCCCAGCTCCTCCGCCGCCTTGGCGGTGAGACCGCCCACGCAGTCCGTGGAGGAAATTATTTCGGGAAGATGGGCGGGATTTACGCCGAGCATTTTGCATACGGGAAGGCTCCATTTCCTCGTGCGTATATCAAGCAGCAGCGTGCCGAACGCGGAGTCTTCCGTCACGCACAGCCGCGAAGTGCATTTCGCGATAAGATAATCCTTGACGTCCAGCCATTTATGCACTTTTGCGAAAACTTCGGGTTCGTGCGCTTCCACCCACTTGTATTTCCACACGGGGTCTTTCACGCTCGCGGAAACCGCTCCCGTGTAATATAACGATTTAAGGAGTTTGAATATATTGGCTCCCGCTATCTGCACGCCGTACGCCATGCCTTTTTTGATTTCTTCGCGGGCGCGTTGGTCCATATAGCTCATGGCGCGCCTCACAGGCTCGCCGTCCTTGTCCACGAGCACCAGCCCCTGCATCTGCGAACAGAAGGAAATACCGAGGATTTCTTCGGGCTTTACGTGCGATTTGTCGAAAATCCGCTTCGTGGTAACGCACATCGCGTTCCACCATTCGGCGGGATCCTGCTCCGCGCCGCCGCCTCCCACGACGTACAGATTGTAGCCTTCGGTAGAGGAGGCTTTGAGTTCGATTGTGTCTTTGATATCGAACAGACAGGTCTTGATACCGGTGGTACCGACGTCGTAAGTGATTATGTAATTTGACATTTGTTTCCTCCGCGCGGCGAGCGCTCCCGCCGTATTGAATTTAATGCTTCATACCGTTATTATACAACCGCTACGGTCGTTTGTCCAGTCTAAATTGTGCGCGGATACGCGTACGCGTTTAAGTTGCGCGCGGGCGCGACGTGTGGTATAATTGCGGTACCGAAAGCCGCGGGACGTCAGTTCCGCAAAAGGTGGATGATGCGCGTAGAAGGTTTTGAACCGTATTTTGCTCTGAACGCGGAGATACTCATACTCGGCAGCTTTCCGAGCGTTAAATCGCGCGAAACGAGCTTTTATTACGGACATCCGCGCAACAGATTCTGGAAGGTGCTTGCGGATTTCTACGGCGAACCTGCGCCTGCGGGAGTGAACGAGCGCAAGGCGTTCGTCAAAGCGCACGGAATAGCGTTGTGGGACATAGTGATTTCCTGCGAAATATCAGGCAGCGCAGACGCGACGATACGCGATTACTCGGTGGCGGACTTGAAGAAAGTGCTCGCCGTTGTCCCGATAAAAAAGATACTCGTAAACGGCTCCACGGCAATGAAGATATTTTCGAAAAATTATCCCGAGCTGTTACCGATGACGACGGCGCTTCCGTCCACGAGCCCCGCGAACGCGCGCTTCGACGTAAGCGCGTGGGAGAAGGCGCTCCGCATATAAAAACATGATCGGAGAGGAATAATGAAGGCGCATAAAGGCGGTACGAAATATGGAAAAACGTAAACCCGAAATACTCGATACAAGCGATTACGCGGCGGTTGCGGAAGCGGAGATGAGAGAGGTGTTTGCCGCGACGATGGCAAACATGATGGCGTCCGACGACAGGGTGGTGACGATAGACTCCGACCTTGCCAAAGCCGTCTATACCGACAGACTGCGCGATATGTATCCCGACCGCGCTCTCGACGTGGGCATAGCCGAACAAAATATGATATCGATAGCGGCGGGACTCGCGTCTTACGGCTTCAAGCCTTTCGCCGTAAGTTTCGCGCCCTTTGCAGTAAGGAGCGTTTGCGACCAGATAGTAATGAACCTCGCCTTCACCTCTGCGGACGTCGGAATAGTTGGCGCAGATCCCGGAATAACCGCCGAACACAACGGCGCCACGCACATGACTTTCGAGGACGTTTCGATATTGAGAGCCGTGCCCGGGATAGTGATCTACGAGCCCGCGGACGCAGTAGAACTCGCTGCGGCTTTGCCCGTCATCAAAGATTTTCACGGAGTTGTATATATCCGAATGATGCGGAAAAAGACTCCCGCAATACATGATTCGGGATACGAATTTGACTTATTCAAAGCAGAGAAACTCGTAGAGGGCGAGGACGTCACGATCGTTGCGAGCGGCATCGAAGTAGCGGAAGCGCTCGAAGCGGGAAGGAAACTTTTTGCCGAAGGCATAAGCGCTGAAATAATATCGGCGCACACGCTGAAGCCTTTCGATACGGAAACGCTCGTGGGTTCCGTACACAAGACCGGTTGCGCCGTAACGGCGGAAAACCACAATATCCACGGCGGGCTTTATTCCATAGTCGCGGAGACTCTCGCGGGGGTTTACCCCGCGCCCGTAATTCCGATAGGGGTGCGCGACCGCTTCGGGGCGCGCGGTACGCTGAACGAGCTAAAGAAACTTTTCGCCATGACGGCGGACGATATCGTACGCGCCGCGCGCGAAGCCGTAAGCATGAAAAAACGCCCGCTATAAGCGGACGTTTTACTTTTATAGGTATAATTCTCAGTCGAATACTTTGGAAACCTGCTTCATAAGCTCCGAAACCTTGAGGTGTTGCGGGCAGGCGTGTTCGCATTTGCGGCAACTTATGCAGTCTTTGGCTCTGCCGTGCGTTTTGATCAGATTGCCGTAATATTCCTTTTGAGTGGAGAACATATAGCTGCGGAAATTCTTTTCGGCGTTGTACAGCGCGAAATACTGCGGTATCGGAATGTGCTTCGGACAGCCGTCCACGCAGTACGCGCACGCGGTGCAGGGGATGGCGGTGTTGCCCGTCACCATATCCGCAACTCTGAATACTATACGTTTTTCTTCCTCGTCGAGGGGACGGAAGTCTTTCATATAGGCTACGTTGTCGTCGAGCTGCGCTTCGCAGGACATACCGCTCAGAACCATAAATACGTTCTCGAGGCTCGCCGCAAAACGTATCGCCCACGAAGCCGCGCTCATATCGGGCGAATATGCGCGGAAAAGTTTTTCCGCTTCCTCAGGCACGCGTGCGAGGTTGCCACCTTTTACGGGCTCCATGACTATGACGGGTTTGCCGTGCGCCGTCGCAACTTCGTAACACTTACGCGACTGTATCGTTTCGTGTTCCCAGTCGGCGTAGTTTATCTGGAGCTGAACGAATTCGACTTCGGGGTGCGCGGTCAGTATTTCGTCCAGAAGTTTCGCCGAATCGTGATACGAAAAACCTATTTTTTTGATAAATCCTTCCTCTTTTTTGCGCGCGATGAATTCGAACGCGTTGAGCGCCTGCGCCTTGCGGTAATTTTCTTCTCCGAGATTGTGGAGAAGATAGTAATCGAAAAATTCCACTCCGCAACGCTTGAGCTGACGGGCGAATACTCTTTCGAGCCCGCTCGCTGTGCGTACCATGGAGACGGGCATTTTGTCGGCGATCGTGAATTTATCGCGCGGGTAGCGTTCCACGACCGCTTTACGGAGAGTACCTTCGCTCAATCCGCCGTGGTACATATACGCGGTGTCGAAATAGGTAAATCCTTCCGCGATGAATTTATCCGCCATTTTGCGGACCTGTTTATTGTCTATAAGCAACGGGTTTCCGCCTATGGTGGGAAGCCTCATAAAGCCGAATCCCAATTTTTTTACATGAGTCATAATGCTTCTCCTTATGCCGTATAGGCGCGTGTGATTTAAGCGAGCGGACAGGGGGCTCGCCGCTTACGGGCGCTGGCGCGCCGCGCGTTCTACAGCGCGGACGATGAGGGGAATAAGTATAAGCTGAAGAAGTATTCCGGGGATACCGGGAACCACCGCCGTCCAGACGTCGGCAACCGCGGCGTTTACGCCGAATGCGAATACCGCAATCGCGGTAACGAAAGTGCGCAGAAGTCTGCCCGCTACGAGCGTGAAAGCGACTTTGAAGGCGGGGTGAACGTCTTTAGAGGCGAGAAGCCCTGCGGCGAAGCCGTAGCCCGCAAGTTCTGCGACCATAAACGGCAGAACCGCTGCGGAGGGCATACCGGTGAGAAGAAAGCTCACGAGAGGACTTAACGCGCCCGCAATAAGTCCCGCTACCGGACCGGCGAAAAGGCCCAAAGCAAGTATAGCGAAGTGCATCGGCAGGAGTATCGAGCCGATAGCGTTACCGGTACCGGTGGCGTAGCCGATAAGGTGCGCGGCTTGCGGGAGAGCGACAGCCGCCGCAAGAGCGAGCAGGGAAGCGGAAACTTTGGCTTTCAGTGATTTAGCCGCGGGTGCGGAATAAGAACCGATAAACATAAACTACTCCTTGATAAAGAGATAAAATACTTAAATATTGTACCTTAAAACGAGCGCGTCGTCAATATGCGAAAGGCGGTGAAAATCCTTGCAAAGGAATAAAAAGTGTTATATAATCAAATAGCGCCGAAAG
>CALVOD010000069.1 GCA_944350065.1 uncultured Clostridia bacterium | reverse complement strand
CGGAAACGAAGACGGCGAAGGCGAAGAAAACAACGACGAGGGCGCGGGCGACGTTACGCCTACGAGCGACGGGGTGTTCAATTACGCGCTCAACGCGGACGGCGAGTCGTACACGGTCAGCGGGGCTGTAGACAAGAGCGCCGATACCTACGCTATACCCGCGTTGTTCAATTCGAAGCCGGTAACCGCAATCGACAAGGAAGCGTTCAGAAGAAGCGACTATCTGGTTGCGGTAAGTATCCCCGCGACCGTTACCGATATAGGCGAGCGCGCTTTTTCGTTGTGCAGAGATCTCGAGACGGTAACTTTCGGGGAAGGCTCCGAACTTAACGCTATCGGAGCGCGCGCGTTCTTCGAGTGCGAGAGCCTCGACAACGTGAAGTTGCCCGCAGGACTGAAATACGTAGGCGCAGGCGCTTTCGAAGGGTGCTATTCGCTTATGGATCTTACCGTTCCCGCAAGCGTGGAGCGCATAGGTAAAGACGCTTTCGAATGCGCTTATACAGACTCCGTAGCTACGAGCGGCATTGTTTATTTCGGAAAGGTCGCTTATAAATACGTCAATATTTACGACGAAGGGCAATCCGCTCCCGCAGTGGACGCGGTCATTAAAGAGGGCACCGTAGCTATTGCCGATTCCGCTTTCGAGGGAATGACGGAGCTTATTTCGGTGACCGTTCCCGCAAGCGTCACCCACATAGGTACGGACGCGTTTACTTCGACGGGGCTTACTTCGATAACGGTAGATCCGTTGAATAACGTTTATTATTCGGAAAGCAACGCCGTTTTCACCTATAATACCGCTACTCTCGTTAAAGGCACCGCTTCCACCGTTATACCCGACGGCATAGAAACGATAGGGGCGAACGCTTTCAAGGACGTTGCGGGACTTGTGAACATAACGCTTCCGACGAGTGTTACGGCTATAGGCGCGTGCGCCTTCGAAAACTGCGCTTCGCTCGAAACGGTCACGTTGAATTCTTCGGTCACCGTCATACCCGACGGCGCTTTCCGCGGTTGCACGGCGCTTAAAGAAATAGTCATAGAAAAAACCGTTAAAGAGATTGCGGGTACCGCTTTCAGCGGCTGTACCGCGCTCAAAACGGTATGGATAGATTCGCCCGACGTGATAATCGCCTGCAATATGAGCCTTGACGCGGGGCATCTTCTCGAAGCCGCCGAAACGGTGTACGTAAGCGACAGAGCCTTCGTCATTGAAGGAGAGGACGGCGAGGAGTCCGAAGACCCGCGCAAGCAGGAATCCGATTATCTCGTGGCGTTTTTCGATATAGGCGCTTCTTCCGACGGGTATACGGTCTGGACGCGCAAGGACGCCTGACGGAATTAAAGGAGCGCACACGCGCTTCTTTTATTACGGTATCATAATAATACGCTCGCTCGCGCACGCGCGAGCGGCTGTCGCATACAGAGAGGGAGTATGAAACTTAAACCGCTTAAATTGAAACCCGCAGTCAAAGACTATATCTGGGGCGGCACCGCGCTCAAAGAAAGTTGGGGCAAGACTTCCGATACCGATACCATTGCGGAATGTTGGGAGTTTTCGCTTTTCCCGGGGAGCTCGTCCGAGGTGGACGAAGCTCTTTTCAAAGGTTTCGATCTGATTAAACTTTACGAGCGTTATCCCGAGATATTCGGTAAAGCCGCGAAAAATCATAAAGTTTTCCCGATACTCATCAAGCTCATAGACGCGTGCGCCGACCTTTCCGTGCAGGTACACCCGTCCGACGAATACGCCGACAAGTACGAGGGCGGCAGTCTCGGCAAAAGCGAGATATGGTACATAGCCGACGCCAAAAAAGGCGCGTCGATTTATTACGGATTTTCGCGCGACGTGAGCCGCGAGGAAGCGGAAAAGAGTATCAAAGACAATACCGTCACTTCGCTTTTAAGGAAAATACCCGTTAAAAAGGGCGAATTTTACTTCGTACCCGCGGGAACGGTGCACGCGTTGCTTGCGGGCGTGACCGTCATAGAAATTCAGGAAAATTCCAATCTCACTTACCGCGTTTACGACTACGACAGAAGGGACAAGGCGGGTAATCCCCGCGAGCTCCACGTAGCCAAAGCGCTCGAAGTGATGACTCTTACGGCGAGCGAGCCGCCGCGGCAGGACGTTCCCGCCAAAGATATCGGCGGCGCCACCGTGCGCAAAATGATTAAAACGCCTTACTTTACCTCGAAAGAAGTTACTTTGCACGGCGAATATCTTATTTATAACGAGGATTCCTTCGTCACGTTCACCGTTTCCGAGGGAGAGGGCGAATTCGAAGGCGGAGAGACCTTCCGCAAAGGCGAAACGTGGCTTATACCCGCGGGCTATATGACCAAACTCGTTTCGACTAACGCCGTTCTGGTGGCGACCACGCTTTGACGTCGCGGAGGACGGAGCGCGTAGGACATAAGCGCGCGGCGCGCGGAACGCGGATAAGCCCGAAGCGCACCCGATACGGTTGAATATAAAGCGGTACGGAATATCGTTACGCATAGATATTATATTAGAAAAATTTACGGAGGGAGTATGTATTACATAGGTATCGACATCGGAGGTATGACGATAAAAGGCGCGTTGACGGACGAAAACGGTAAATTTTACGCGAAAAAAGCCGTCGACACCAAGCCCGAAAGGGATTATCGCGAAATAGTGGCGGATATAGCGGCGTTGTGCAAGGAGCTTGCGACCGACGCGGGCGTCGACGTTGCGGATATCGCCGCAGTGGGTATGGGTATTCCCGGCACCATCGATTCCGCAAAAGGCGTGATAACCTATTCCAACAATATCAATTTCGAGAAGGTTCCCATCGTAAAAGAATTCCGCAAGTACATAGACGTACCTACCCGCATAAGCAACGATGCGAACGTTGCGGCTCTCGGAGAGGCGCGTTTCGGATCCGGAAAGGGCAGTAAGGACGTCGTGTTCGTGACTCTCGGCACCGGCGTCGGAACGGGAATCATCGTGAACGGAGTGCTGCTCGAAGGTAAAGGCGGCGCGGGCGCAGAAGGGGGGCACACCTGTCTTAAAATAGGCGGCGAGCCCTGCAGCTGCGGCAAACGAGGTTGCTGGGAAGCCTACGCTTCCGCCACCGCGCTCATTCGTCAGACCACCCGCGCCATGGAGAAGCACCCCTCGAGTCTTATGCACAAATTCGCGGCGGAAGAAGGCAAGGTGAGCGGAAAAACCGCCTTCCTTGCCGCGAAAGCGGGCGATAAAGCCGGTCAGGCGGTCGTGGACGCCTACGTGAAATACGTTGCGGAAGGAATCATAAGCATGGTAAACCTTTTCCGTCCCGACTGCGTGCTTATCGGAGGCGGCGTTTCCAACGAAGGAGATTACTTTATGAAGCGCGTTCAACGCAGAGTGAACCGCTTCAGCTACGGCGGCAAGCGCAATCCTCGCGTAGAGGTCCGTAAAGCGGAGCTCAAGAACGACGCGGGCATACTCGGCGCCGTCGCGCTTTGTCTGTAAAAGCCGAATATATACTATAATGAAATTCGTTAACAGAGAGTACGGCTTCGAAGGCAGACCGCCTTTCGTCAAAGACTTCAGCGACATACGGAGCGAAAGTCTGTCGCCTGCGGAGAAAAATTTTCCGCAGGGACCGTTCGTCGCGCTCGGAGCTTTTCCGCGCACGCCCAACGGCGTAGTGATTGCGGGCGAAAAGGGCAGTCTTTGGGAGCTTAAATTTTCCTATTTCAAGAACGGTAAATGGATAGATTCCGAAGCCTTCGGCGAAGTTTCGCCGCGCTATGTTGCGGGAGATCCCGACGGAAAATTCCGTTACGTGTGTCACGGCGACGTTGCCGTTTCGATGGTGCGCTACTCGAAGCGCGCCGCGGTGTTGTCGCTCGTAGTGCTCAACAAAGTGAAAATAAAGCTGTCGTTTACCTCGCTCACCCCTTCGGGGCTTACGACCGATATCCGCGCAGGCGACGCCCGCGCTTCCTCTTTCGGCAGAGCGATATTGCGCGGAAGCTACGCGCTAGAGGAGGACTTTTTCAGAATCGAAGGGCGTTACGAGGCGCTGCCCGAAGAAGGCGACGGCGCCGAACGCGAATACGCGCGCGCGGTGATAATCTGCGGCGGCGAAGCGGGAGAGTACGTGGCGAGAGCGGACGGCGCCGATTACGAGACGGTGCTCGATACCGACAATTCGCGTGTGGCGGCGTATATAGTCGCGGGAAGCGAGGAGGACACCGCGTACGCGCCTTCGCTCGAGGAAGTGAACCGCGGCGTAAACAAAGCGGAGCTCGATTATTCGGCGAATAAACCGGTAGGAGCGGGCGCGCTTGCGGAATTCGCGAGCGAGATATTCGCCAAAACGGTTTCACATAAAATATACAATCCTTATCGCGACGACACGGAATATGCTGAAGACGTCGCGGGAACGGACGAAAATTTTTCCGCGGAGCCCACGGCTTTTGCAATAGGCGGACTTTGCGCGGCGCTTACGGGCGACGCGAACGTCGAACAGTGCGTGATGAGCGCGGGAGAACCCGCGGCGGGCGCCCTCGCCGCTTGGACGGCTTTTATCAGAACGCGCGACCGCGCCTTGCTCGAGAGGGTATATCCCGTATGGAAAAGCTCGCTGAAAGAGGGACTTAAACTCGTTACCGACGAGGGAGAATTCAAAAAAATAGGGTATAAAGCGGCAGATTCGCCGCTGCGCGACCTTAATAAGGAGCCCGTATATTGTCTCGAATACAATTCTTACAGGCTGTTGCTCGCGGACATAACCGTAAGAGCCGCCCGTGTGCTCGGAGATATCGTTTACGCAGGGGCGCTTGCTGCGGAAAGAGATAATTTCCGCAAGCGTTTCCACGAAACCTTCTACAACAAAGAACGCGGACTGTATATGGACAGATACGTTTCGGGAGAATTTACGGGCGTATTCGGAGCGGCTTCGTTTTTGCCGCTCGCCGCGGGCGCCGTGCCCGATAACGACGTTCTCGACGCGCTTATAAGCAATCTCACCGACGAAAAACTTTTCCTGAATTCCGCGCCCGTTCCGCATATCGCCATGCGCGATCCGCGCTACGGCAAACCTTCCGTCGCGGGCAAAGCCGCGCGCAGCCTCTATCTCGATTATACCGGAAGCAGCGTTCCTTACGTCGATTATCTTATTTATCTCGGGCTCGTCCGCTACGGCGCGCTCGACGCGGAAGCGGAGCTCGCCAAAAGGCTCGCAAACGTATGGCGTAACTATTACCGCCGTATGCGAGCCGTTCCGGACAGATTACTTCCTAATTTCAAATTCGACGATTCGGGTATCCGGGATTCGCTTTCCGGTAACCTTACGGGCATTATAGGAGTAAACGAATTGCTCGACGCGGAGTATTTCGGGGAGGATATCGCGCCTGCCGTGCGCTTCGGTACTTTGCTGCCGGGAGAGCACCGTATAGCCAACGTGAAGATATTCGGACGCAATATGAGCTACGTCACCGACGGCGACGCGTCCGCTTTTTCGGTTGACGGCGTTAAGGTGCTCGAGGGCGTCGGCGGTCCGTTCACGGTAAGATATTTCACCGAATGCGTTCAGGGTCCGCGCTTCCTTTTGTATACCCGTAAACCGCTCACTTTAAAAATATATTATCCCGTTTTCGAGCCCGTTCGCGGAGCGGGCAACGTGCTGAGATTCAATATCGACCCCGGCAAATATTCGATAGGGATAAGCGGTAAACGCTTCTTCGCGGAAAGGATCTGAACGCCGGAAATCTTTTGCGCGAAAAACTTATATTTTTTAAGCAAAATTCCGATATTTTGCTTGCAAATTGTATATCTTTATGGTATTGTATTAAATGCCGCTCGAAAGAGGTTTATTAAGCGCGCTTATCGCGCACCTTGACGGCGAGTTCCTGAAGGGAGGTAATAGGTAATGTACGCAATCATCGCTACCGGCGGTAAGCAGTATAAAGTCTCTGAAGGCGACGTCATCAACGTCGAATTACTGAAAGCAGACGTAGGCTCCACCGTCAGTCTCGAAGTGCTGATGCTCAACAAAGACGGCGAAATCATCGCCGGCGACGCGGTTAAATCCGCTTCCGTCGACGCCGAAGTCACCGCCACCGGCAAAGGTAAAAAGATCAATATCTTCACCTACAAAGCCAAGAAGAACATCCGCAAAAGACAAGGTCACAGACAACCTTACACGCAACTCAAAATACTGAATATCAAAGCGTAATTTATTATTCGGTATGACAACTATCAGAATTTTCCGCACCGAAGGACACATTACGGCGGTTACCGTGGAAGGACATACGGGCTACGCCGAAGAAGGCAGCGACATAGTCTGCGCGGCGGTTTCGACGCTGACGCAGGGCGCGCTTCTCGGAGTCAGGAAGGTCGCAGGCGTCGATGCGGAAAGCAAGGTAAGCGACGGTCGCCTTACTTTCAGGCTCGCGAAATACAACGATAAGTCGGACGCAATACTCGAAACGATGCGTCTTGCGCTTCTCGATATTTCCGAAGGCTACTCTCGCTACATCAGAATGGAGGAATAACAATGTTTATCAAATTACAACTGTTCGCTCACAAGAAGGGCTCCGGCAGCTCCAAAAACGGACGCGACAGCCATGCCCAACGTCTGGGACCCAAGAGAAGTGACGGTCAGCACGTGCTCGCCGGCAACATTCTCGTGCGTCAACGCGGAACGAAGTTCCATCCCGGCAACAACGTAGGTATCGGCAAGGACGACACGCTGTTCGCGCTTATCGACGGCGTAGTGCGTTTCGAGCGCAAAGGCCGTTACGATAAACAGGTTAGCGTATACGCGACCGAAGCGTAAGCGTAAGCTTCGCGGAGCCGTTATGCAATACGTTATCGACGGCAATAAAATCTTAATAAAAGATACTTCGGAATTCTGTCCGAAACACATTCTTGAATGTGGGCAGCTTTTCAGGTACCTAAACTCGAGTTCAGGCTACAAAATTTTTTCGAAAAATCTATTTTGTAGCTTGATTTATGTAGACGGCTATGCTACAATAGAAAC
>CALVOD010000068.1 GCA_944350065.1 uncultured Clostridia bacterium | reverse complement strand
ACGAGAAAAACAACCGACATCGCTATGATGATCGCGGCTATTATCGCGCCGAGCACGTATACCGATACGAAACTTTCGGGCATAAAAAGGTTCCTCCGTTCTTTAGTTTATAATTTATGATACTCCACGAGGGCGTATAAGTCAATATTTGCCCGAGCGAATTTAATCGGAAAAGTTGAGTAATTCGCTTGATAACCGTAAATACCTATGATATAATAAGCAAGCATTCCGTGACGTGCGCCTTATTTTGCACGCCAGAATACGGGAAGTTAAGGAGAAGATATGCTTCACGACGTATATTCCGGTCTTATGATCGCGCTTATGGTAATAATGGCTTTGCTCGCTATCGCGATGATAATCATCGTAATGATGCAGAGCGGCAATCAAGGCAATCTCGGCGCCATAACGGGTGCCGCGGAGACATTTTTCGGCAAGAACAAAGCGAAAACCATGGACGCCAAATTCAAAAGGTGGACGGTAGGTATAGCCGCTGCGATGCTGGTGTGCTCGATATTGTTTTTCGTATTCCACATGTTGAACAACAAGCTGTAATCGGGCGTCGCAAAAACGTTAAAACGTTAAGGAAATGGCTATATTATTATAGCCATTTTTTTAATCTTATGGTATAATGTAAAAATCGTAGGAAGATATGATCAAAGTAGTGGCAACCAACAAGAAAGCCTATCACGATTATTATATCGAATCGACGCTGGAAGCGGGAATCGCGCTGCAAGGCAGCGAGGTGAAAAGCGTCAGACTCGGTAACGTGAATCTCAAAGACAGTTACGCCGTCGTGAAGAACGGCGAGGTTTTGCTTGTCGGCGCGCATATCGCTCCTTACGAAAAGGGATCCTATTTCAATCCCGACGCAAAACGAATGCGCAGGCTCCTCCTGCACAAAAAAGAGATCCTGAAGCTGAAACAGAAAGTTGCGGAAAAGGGATACACGCTCGTGGTGACGAAGATGTATTTCAAGGACGGACTGGTGAAAGTGGAGCTGGGTCTTGCCAAAGGTAAGGAGGGGCACGACAAGAGGAACGCCATCCGCGAACGCGACGAAAAGCGCATGGCGGAGCGCGCGGTAAAAGAAAGCAATTACAGATAGGCGCGGAAGCGTAAGCGGACGCGCTTCGCGATAAAGACGGAGGACACACTATGTTTAAATCGATAGACACCGGATGCGTACAATGCGGATACGAGCCGAAGAACGGCGAGCCGCGCGTACAACCCATAATACAAAGTACCACTTTTGCGTACGACACGCCCGAGGAAATGGGGGATCTTTTCGACCTCAAGAAAGCGGGCTATTTTTATACGAGGCTCGGGAACCCCACGCTTGGCGGGCTCGAGGAAAAAATTTCCGCCCTCGAAGGGGGCGTCGGCGCCCTTGCCACCGCTTCGGGAATGAGCGCCACCACTCTCGCGATACTGAACGTATGTTCCGCGGGAGACAATTTCGTATCGCTTTCGACGATTTACGGCGGGACTTACAATCTTTTCAACGTAACTCTCCGTAAACTCGGTATCGATTGCAGATTCGTCAACAACCATACTCCCGCCGAGGAGATAGAGGCACTTATAGACGAAAACACCAAGGCGATATTCCTCGAAACCATCGCAAATCCCGCGGGCACGATAGCGGATTTCGATAAATTCGCGGCGATAGCTCACAAATACGGCGTCCTGCTTATATGCGACAACACGATAGCCACTCCCTGCCTCTCGAGGCCCTTCGAATTCGGCGTGAACGTCGTGGTGCACGCTTCCACGAAGTATATCGACGGACACGCGACGAGCGTAGGCGGCATAATAGTGGACGGCGGCAATTTCGAATTTAAAGGAAACTCCCGTTATCCCGGATTCAACGTGCCGGACGACTCCTATCACGGAATGGTGTTCGCGGACTGCGGCGCGGGCGCGTATATTTTACGCGCGAGAGTTATCGGTATGCGCGACTTCGGCGCGCAGATGGCGCCGTTCAACGCCTTCCTCACCATGCTCGGAGCGGAAACGCTGCATTTGCGGATGCCCCGCCACAGCGACAACGCGCTCGCGCTTGCCCAAGCGATGAAGTCTCACCCCGCCGTCGAATGGGTAAAGTACGCGGGACTCGAGGGCGACGAGGATCACGAGCGCGCGCTCAAGTATCTTGACGGCGGCAGGGCTGCGGGAATGGTGAGTTTCGGTATCCGCGGAGGCAGAAAAGCGGCGTCCGAATTCCAGAAAGCGCTCAAACTTTTCCGCATCGTCACGCATATCGCGGACGCAAGGAGCTGCGTGCTTCATCCTGCGTCCACCACGCACAGACAGCTCTCGGACGCCGACCTCGAGGCGGCGGGCGTACCCGCCAATCTCATAAGGCTTTCGGTAGGTATCGAGGGTATCGAGGACATACTCGCGGACGTTATCGGCGCGCTCGACGCGACGCTTTGATTGAGGAGGTATTATGCCGATAGTTATACCCAAAGACATACCGGCGTTTTCCGTACTCAAGAAGGAAAACATCTTCGTTATGCCCAAAAAGCGCGCGGAGTCGCAGGATATCCGTCCTATAGAGATAGCGATAGTCAACCTGATGCCCACGAAGATAGAGACGGAAACGCAGCTATTGAGATTGCTCGCGAACACGCCTTTGCAGGTAAATCTTACGCTCATCAAGACCGCCACGTATAAGTCCACAAACGTCTCCGGCGGTCACATGGAGAGATTTTATAAGACTTTCGACGAGGTGCGCGGCAGCCGTTTCGACGGAATGATTATCACGGGCGCGCCCGTGGAAACCATGGATTTCGCGGACGTCGCTTACTGGAAGGAACTCGAGGAGATATTCGATTACGCCGACAGTATGGTCACCTCGACGATATATATCTGCTGGGGAGCACAGGCGGCGATGTACCATTATTACGGTATAGGGAAGATACCGCTTGAGAAAAAATTGTTCGGTATCTTCAAAAACCGCGCCACTTCCGCGTTCGAGCCTTTGCTTAAAGGTCTTAACGACCGCTTCTCCATACCCCATTCCCGCCATACCCGTATCGACGAGGACGCCGTTCGCGCCAACAAGAAGCTGCGCGTGATAGCGGAAGGCGACGACTGCGGACTAAGCATCGTAAAAAGCAAGGACGACCGTAAATTCTTCTTTTTCGGACATTCCGAGTACGACCGCGAAACGCTCAAGCTCGAATACCTGCGCGACAAGGAAAAGGGACTTAAAATCGATCCGCCCGCCAATTATTTCATCGACGGCGACGTGAACCGCATAAATATGAGCTGGAACAGCACCGGAAACCTTTTGTTCTATAACTGGCTGAACTACTACGTTTATCAGGTCACGCCTTACAATCTGGAGGACTGATGATAGTAACCGACGTATCTCTCAAGAATTTTTTGAGTTACGAAAGCGAAAAGGTGACGTTCGCCAAGGGACTGAACATAGTATACGGCTCGAACGCCGCGGGTAAGACCAATCTTATCGATTCGATATACCTTTGTTCTCTCGGAAGATCCTCTCGCCACCCGCGCGACAAGGAGCTCGTCAACTGGAATTCTCCCGCAGACGGCTTCAACGTCGAACTCAAAGTGGAGAAGCGTTTTTCCACGCATACCGTAGCGATAACGGCGGACGAGCAGGGGAAAAAGCGCGTCACGGTGGACAGACTTCCCGTTCAGCGTATCGGAGAACTTATGGGCGTGGTGAACGTGGTGTTCTTTTCGCCGCAGGTGATAGGGCTCGTGCGCGAAGCGCCCGCCGACAGAAGGCGGTTCATGGACATGGGGCTTTGCCAGCAGAGCAAGACTTATTTCTATACTTTGCAAAGATACAACGCGCTTTTACAGCAGCGCAATAAACTGCTCAAGAGCTATAAGGGGCGGGCTTCGCTCGACTCCATGCTCGAGGTAGTGGATTCGGAAATGCTGCGCACGGCGGCGTTCATTATCAAAGAGCGCGCGAAATTTATCGCGAAACTCAAGCCTTACGCCGTGAACGAGCACTATAAACTTACGGACGGCGCGGAAGAATTTTCAGTTTCGTACGAAACGGAAGCGGTTGATCTCGACGCCCCCGAGGAGGGACTGAAAAGGCTTTTCGCCGCGTCGCGAGCGGATGACCTCAGACTCGAATACACCACGGTAGGACCGCACCGCGACGATTTGAAATTGAGCGTGAGCGGCGTGGACCTCAGGAAATTCGGCTCGCAGGGGCAGCAGCGTTCGGCGGTGCTTTCGCTTAAACTCGCGGAGATAGCTTCTTTCCGCGCGAGGACGGGGGAGACGCCGGTGCTTCTTTTGGACGACGTGTTGAGCGAGCTCGACGAAAAAAGGCGCAACGCGCTTTTCAACGCGATAGAAGGGATACAGACGATAATCACCTGCACGGAGCCCGTCGAATTCGAAGGAGCGACCTATTTCGAAGTGAAAAACGGACATTGCACGAAGAAATAATCACGAGGAAATAATATGGAAAATACCGATATCAAGAAAGCCGAAATAGCTTCCTACATAAAAGTGGAAGGCGTAAGCGCGGAGGAGATAGCTTCGTATATAGTCATACCTCCGGACACGACAATGGGCGATTACGCGTTGCCGTGCTTCAGATTCGCCAAAATTCTCAGGAAGGCTCCCTTAGCGATAGCGGAGGAGCTCGCCCAAGCGATAAAGGCGGGCGAAAATCCTTTCGCTTCGGTGGAAGCGGTCAACGGTTATCTCAATTTTAAGTTCGACCGCACGGCGGAAGCGGGACGCGTCCTTAAAGAAATTGCGGAAAAAGGCGCGGGTTACGGCGCGAGCTGCGAGGGCGCGGGCAAGACCGTATGTATCGACTACAGCTCGATAAATATCGCGAAGCCTTTCCATATAGGGCATCTTTCGTCTACGGTGATAGGAGCGGCGCTCTACCGTATGTATAAGAAACTCGGCTACAACGCCGTAGGCATCAACCACCTCGGCGACTGGGGCACGCAATTCGGTAAGCTCATCGTCGCTTACAAGAAGTGGGGAAACGAGATAGACCTTGCGAAAGAAGGAGTAATGGGGCTTACGAAGATATACGTCAAGTTCCATTCCGAAGCGGAGGAGCACCCCGAGCTCGAGGACGAAGCGAGGGCGTGGTTCAAAAAGATCGAGGACGGCGACAAAGAGGCGCTCAAGCTGTACGAGCTTTTCAAAGAGATCACATTGAACGAAGTAGGCAAGGTATATTCAAGGCTCGGAATAGTTTTCGATTCGTATAACGGCGAAGCCTTCTATAACGACAAAATGGCTCCCGTACTCGACGCTTTGGAAGCCAAAAACCTGATAACCGTATCGGACGGCGCGAAGATTGTGGATCTTAACGAATACGGTATGTCGCCCTGTCTTCTGGTCAAAGCGGACGGTGCCACGCTGTACGCGACGCGCGATCTCGCGGCGGCGTTTTACCGTAAGAAAACTTACGATTTCTACAAGTGTCTGTACGTCGTGGCGTACCAACAGAATTTGCATTTCAAGCAGTTTTTCAAGGTCATAGAGCTGATGGGCGAGAGCTGGTACAAGGATCTCGTGCACGTGCCTTTCGGTATGGTTTCTTTGGAGGACGGCACTATGTCCACGCGCAAAGGGAAGGTGGTGTGGCTCAAGGACGTGCTCGACAAGTCCGTCGAAAAGAGCCTGCAAATCATTACCGAAAAGAGCGCGGGACTTAAAGACAAAGCCGACGTTGCGGAGAAAGTGGGCGTGGGCGCGGTGGTATTTTTCGCGCTTACCAATAACCGTATCAAAGACATTACGTTCAGTTACGACAAGGTGCTCAACTTCGACGGCGAAACGGGACCTTACGTGCAGTACACCAACGCCCGTTGCATGAGCGTTATGCGTAAGGCGGGCGCGGTCGAGCTTGCGAAGCCGTTCACGGCGGAGGAGCTCGAAGGGCTTAACGGTAAAGAGGGCGAGGAACTCGTTTCGCTGATAGGGCGTTTCTCATCGGTAATTTCCGACGCCGTAGCGAAATACGAGCCCAGTATCGTTACCCGCTATCTCATCGACCTCGCGCGCTCGTTCAACCGCTATTATCTCGAGAACCGCATTCTCAACGCCGAGGAAAAATACAGGCGCGCGCGTATCGCGCTCGTAAACGCCGTTCACGTGGTGCTCGAGGAAGGTCTGAGGCTCATAGGCGTGCGCGCCCCCGAGGAAATGTAATATGAAAGTCGACAGTCATTCGCATTCCGCTTTTTCTCACGACGGCAGGGAGCCTATAGAGGCGCTCGTAGCGGAGGCGAAAAGAAAAAATCTCGCTTATTACGCGGTGACGGAACACCTCGACCGCGACTATAAGTATTGCAGGAAGGAGAGATTTTTAAAGCAACTCAATCTCCGCAGATACGCCCGCGCGACAGAAGCGTTGCGCGAAAAATATGCGGGCGAAACGCCTTACGTCGCTTTCGGCGTGGAAGCGGGCTATTGTGCCGAGACGGTGAAGTGGTACGAGGAGAATCTTCCGAAATACGGTTTCGACGTCATAGTCAATTCCATACATACGATACACGGCGGCGACGCTTATTTCGGCAAGTTTTTCAAAGGGCGGGACAAAGACGACGTTTATCTCGAATACCTCGGCTTGCTCATAGATTCCGTGAAGGTGCCTTACCGCTACGATATAGTAGGGCATATCGGTTATATCACGCGCTACGCGGGCTATCCCGACGTAAGCCTTTGGGCGCCGCAATATCTCGATAAAATAGACGAGCTTTTCGAGGAGATAATTGCCCGCGGAAAGACCGTCGAAATAAACACCCATATCCGTCATCCTTTGATGAATTATCTTCCCGAAAGACCTTTGCTCGAAAGGTATTACGCTTTAGGCGGCAGGAACGTGACTTTTTCTTCGGACGCTCACGTGGCGGAAGATATTTGCAAGCGTTACGACGAGGTGGCGGCGCTCGTTAAGGAAATAGGTTTCACGGAGTGGACGGTTTACAAGAAGGGCGAGGCGCACAAGATACCCATATAAAAAATAAAGTTTACGGGCGGAGGCGGTACAATGCGGAAAAT
>CALVOD010000067.1 GCA_944350065.1 uncultured Clostridia bacterium | reverse complement strand
GCAGTACGGCGTGCGGTAAGGATGCCGATTAGCTTCATACCTCTCCCATAAAAAGAAAACCGTTCGGAAATTTCCGAGCGGGTTTTCTTTTATATATCGATATATTTCGATAAGCGGTTACCCGATAAAAAGCGCGCGTCTTACGCGCGTAAGCGCTACTCCGCAAGCGCCCGCAGGCGCTCCGCGTCCGTGATTTCTATGCTTCCGCGCGCAAGTTTGACGATACCTTCGTCGGCAAAATATTTCAGCATCCTCGTCACCACCTCTCTGGGACTGCCAAGGTGATTGCCTATTACTTCGTGGGTTATTTTAATGGTGTCGCTTCCTTCGATATTCGCTTCTTCGAGAAGGAATGCCGCGAGTCTTTCGTCGAAACTTTTCCACATAACCTGCTCCACGAGCCACATAACGTCCGAAAATCTGCTCGCCATCACTTCGCTCGTGAAATTCGCAAGCGGCGCGGAGGCGTTCATCACCGATTTATATACTTCGGAGGGAATGACGGTGACTTCGGAGTCTTTTTCCGCGGCGAGAGTGACGTCGAACTGAATGCTGTTCATAATGCAGGAAGCGGAAAAAAGGCAGATATCCCGTTCGAACAGGCGGTAAAGCGTAATTTCTTTGCCTTCCGCCGAGGTGGTGTAAGCGCGTATCTGTCCCGATCTTATGAGCATAAGCCCCGTACATTCCGACGAGCCGCGGTGAAGGACGGAGCCTTTCGGGAAGCGCCTGTTTGCTGCGGAAGCGGTAAGCGACTCGCGTTCGCTTTCTTTCAGTTTATCCCAAACCGGGAAAAAATCCGCAAAATCCATATCGGTTCTCCTTCTCGATACATTATAACATAGTCGCGGCGATATTACACGGTAAATATCGTTAAGAACAAAACGGAAATAAGCAAGGCAGGTCGGGAAAGGCGTTTGTGATTTTGTTACGGTAAAAGGGAATACGTTATGATATAATGCGTACAAGGAGGTACAAAGCTATGAAAGAATACGTATGCACCGTATGCGGTTACGTTCATAAGGGCGAACTTCCGCGGGATTTCAGATGCCCCGTCTGCGGGGCGGGAGCGGAGGCGTTCCGCGAGGTGGTCAAATCCGAGGAAACTAAACCTGTACGCGTCGTCAAGAAGCCCGAAAGGGGAACCGAAAGCGAGCTTTCGGCAATCGAAATGAGCATAATATGTTCTAATCTTGCGCGTGGTTGCGAGAAGCAGTATTTGTTCGACGCTATGGAAAAATTCACCGAACTTGCGGAGTTTTTCCGTAAGGCGGCGAAGCCCACGAAGGGCGGCGATAACGTCGAAGCGCTTGCCGCGCTGATCGAAAAGGATATCGACGAAGGTTATCCCTACGCTAATGCGGAAGCGAAAAGCGCCGGGGACAGAGGGGCGCAGCGCAGTCTCGTATGGAGCGAGAAGGTGACGAGAATGTTATCGTCGTTGCTCGCGCGTTACGCCAAGGAAGGGGACAAGATGCTCGAAAACACGGGCGTGTACGTCTGTTCGGTATGCGGATTCGTATATGTCGGCGACGCGGCGCCGGCGCTTTGTCCCGTATGTAAAGTTCCTTCGTGGAAATTCGAAAAGCAGGAAAGGAGGGCGTAAAAATGGCGGACAAATATGCGGTTAGAAATTTAAGACTTTGCACCAAAGACTGTCTTTGTCTTTACGTATGTCCTACCGGCGCTACGGACACGGAGAACAGTATCATCGACGTGAAAAAATGCGTGGGGTGCGGCGCTTGTGCGGACGCCTGTCCTTCGGGCGCTATCAGTATGGTACCCAAGGTATATCCTCCTCAACAGCGTAAAAGCGCGGAGGTGGCAAACGCGTTGCGTTCGCTTGTTTTGAGCAAAGCCGAAGCGGAGCTTGCTGCGGCGAAGCGTAACGACGCGCTTTCGGTGGCTATAGAGAAGTCCTCGAGACTTATGGCGGAAGATCTTACGAGGGAAGCGGGGTACATGATACCGGAGAGCCTGAACGCCAAGCGTTTCCTCGAAAAGATAAAGGATTATCCGGGGATACCTTCGGAAGCGGTGAGCTATCTGCTCGAAAACATAGAATTCAACGAAACCGAAAACAACGAAAACAAAAAGGAGATTAAAACTATGGAAAAATGGAAATGCACCGTATGCGGATATATACACGAAGGACCTTTGCCCGCGGATTTTAAATGCCCGGTATGCAAACAGCCCGCCGAAAAATTCGTTAAAATAGAAGAAGCTAAAGCAAAGAGCAAATATGCCGGCACCAAGACCGAGAAAAACCTTATGGAAGCGTTCGCGGGCGAATCGCAGGCGCGTAACAAATACACTTATTTCGCTTCCGTAGCGAAGAAAGCGGGTTACGAGCAAATAGCGGCGTTGTTCCTCGAGACCGCCGATAACGAAAAAGAGCACGCGAAGCTGTGGTTCAAGGCTTTGGGCGAGCTCGGCGACACGGCGGAAAATCTTCTGCACGCGGCGGAAGGCGAAAGCTACGAATGGACGGATATGTACTCGCGCATGGCTAAAGAGGCGGACGAGGAAGGTTTCCACGAGCTTGCCGAGCAATTCCGCGGAGTGGCGGCAATCGAGAAAAGACACGAGGAAAGATACCGCGCCCTTCTCAAGAACGTTGAGACGAAAAGGGTGTTCGAAAAGAGCGGCGTGACCGTATGGGAATGCCGTAACTGCGGACACGTCGTGGTAAGCGCCGCGGCTCCCGAGGTTTGCCCCGTATGCAAGCATCCGCAAGCCTTCTTCGAAGTGCATAAGGAAAATTATTGAGCTCATGACCTGCGCGTAGCCTTGATAAGGTCGCGCGCAGATAAGTTTGCATATCCCGACTCCGCCCCCGCGCCGACGCGCGGGGGTAGTTTATTCCGTTTTTGAAAAATCGTATTATTATCGCGGTTCAATGTATCGTTTTTTTTGACTGAAACGGCATGTTTATCTTAAAACCGCCGTTTCCCGCTCACGCCGCGATGAAGCGCTATTGACTGTTATACAATTATTATATATACTCATAATATCGACGAGTAAACAAGCGAGGTGTCAGAGGATGAAACGAATTATACTGACTATCGCCGCGGCGGCTCTCGTATGCTTGATGTGCTTGAGCGCCACGGCTTGTACCGTAAAGATAAAGGATCCTTCGATAACCGACGATAAAGCGGAGCTTAAATCGGTGGAGATAAAGGCGGAGAACACCACTACGCATACCGTTAACGGCGAAAACGCGCAGGCGCTTTTCGATCTTGTGCGCGGGTTCGGCGAATTGGACAAGGAAGCGCTCGATATCGGTATAAGCGGTTATACAGGCGTGAAAACGGAGTACGATTACACTTTCAAAATTAGTTATACCGCCGGAAACTTCTTCCGTAGAGAGGAGGGGGAATTCACTTACAACGTCGGGGAAAGGGTGATACGCACGCGCGAAAACGGCGAAAGCAACGTTAAATATGACGCAAATAAGCTCGTATGTATCAACGGGCTCGTCAAGCGTACCGCCGAACTCAGCGACGCGCAGTTGGAAAAAGTGAAAAGCGTTTTCGAATCCGTCAACGGCACGGTAATGCCGTCGGCGTTCGAGAGGGCGGCGGCAAAGGCGGAGGAAATGGGATTTTTGACGGAGAAAATACCTTCGGACGTTATTATAAGCGTTGCGGCGGAGGCGTTCGGCTCCCTTCCTCTCGACGCGGGCGAGCATATACTCGAGGGCTACGAGATAAGCGAGGGCAACGCGGTCAATTATCTTTTCTATACCACGGACGCGCAATGGGCGACTTCCTTGGAGAAGTACGCGTCGTTTTCGCGCGTAGGCAGGATATGTTATTTTTGGTCGGGGCGCGGTTACGACGAGATCAGGAACACGCTCATGAGTTGAATCTATAAGTATTTTTCGGAGAATAAGCATGCTAGAACTTAAAAATGTCAACAAGACGTATCGCCCAAAAAAAGGCGCGGAAACGAAAGCGCTCGTCGACGTTTCGATAGCTTTCCCCGACCGAGGGCTCGTTTTCATACTCGGTAAATCCGGATGCGGCAAATCCACTCTCCTTAACGTGATAGGCGGGCTCGATAAGCCCGATTCGGGCGAGATCTCGATAATGGGAAGGAGCAGTAAGGATTTCTCGTCTACCGATTTCGACTCCTACCGCAATACTTTCGTAGGATTCGTATTTCAGGAATACAACATTCTGAACGAATTTTCGGTAGAGGATAACATAGCGATAGCTTCGGAATTACAGGGCAAGAAGCGCGACCGCGCCTTGATTAAGGAAATTCTCGGTACTTTCGAGCTCGAGGGGCTCGAATACCGCAAGCCGAGCACTTTGTCCGGCGGACAGAAGCAGAGAGTAGCCATTGCCCGCGCGCTCGTCAAAAATCCGCGCATAATCCTTGCCGACGAGCCTACGGGCTCGCTCGATTCCGAAACGGGCAAGGAAGTGCTCAATATTTTGAAGAAACTTTCTACGGAAAAGCTCGTCATAGTGGTTTCTCACGACAGAGAATTCGCCGAGGAATACGCCGACCGTATAGTCGAGATGAAGGACGGTAAAGTCATAGCGGACTATTCCGTTTCCGCAGGCGGCGAGCGCGAGCCTACCACTTCAGAGCAGGGCGAGAAGACCTATTCCGACGACGAGAAAAAGCTCATCCGTTCCAGGCTTCCTATCCGCCACGCGATACGCCTTGGGCTCGGCAGCATCAAGACCAAACCCGTTAGACTCGTTTTCACCGTGCTGCTCACCGCGGCGGCGTTTATCCTTTTCGGGGTATTCTCCACGCTCGCGCTGTACGACAAGGAAGCCGTTACCGAGAAAGCCATAACCGATCGGGATATTTCTTACCTTAAATACGGAAAAGGGTATAACGAGAAAGAAATCATTTACGGCGTGCAGAATTCGGACGAACCGTTCGTGTATCTGCGCGAAAGCGAATACGTAGTGCCTACCGGTCTCACGGAAGAAGAATATCTCGGACTCGCGGAGAAATATCCTTCTGCGGTAGCCGTAATAGATATGCCCATAGCCGTGGAGAATCTTACTACAGACACTTTCTTCTACAGCGAAAAGTACAGCGGAGTGGCTTTCGCCGCGGATAACGGAGCTTCGCTGAATATACTTGCCGGCAGGATACCCGAAAATTCGGGCGAAGCCATGATTCCTTCGTTTATGTTCGACGCCGTTAAAGCGGGTAAGATGTTCAACGCCACCCATTCTTTAATCGAATTAGACGGTTACGAGGATTACGTCAAATTGCCGCCACAAAAGTTACACGGCGACATCGGAGTAACCGTTGTGGGCGTTTACGAATCCGCGCCGATAAGCGACAAGTATCTTAATTTAAAGACCATGGCGGATAACGGAACTCTGAAATACAGAGATACCGACTGGAACGGCGAATATGCGGAAGGCTTCTACAACTATCTTTTTATCCACAAAGATTTGGTCGGGGATTTTTATTCGGAATATAAGGACTGGAATTCGTATAACGGAGACGAAGCCTCGGATGCGAATTATTTCCTACGAAGCTTGCTGACCGTTAAGCTGGTTTACGGCGACGGGGAAAACGACAGCTACGATTTAAACGAAATTTGCCCTTATCCTAATAATATTGGCGCCGAAACGTTACCCGTTTACGACGTGACGGGCACGAGGCAATTAGACGAGCTCGGCTCCGGAGAAATTGCGTTGCCAGGCGTTTATTATGCGCGGGTACTGTACGAATATTTATTCGACGCATTGAACGAAATTATGAGTTTAGGGGCGTTTTCGCAGTATTACGGCTATTTCGAACAGGCGATCAACGAGCGCGGCGCCGAAGCCGTTTATGAGGAATTCGAAGAGGTTGCCGACAAGCTGGACATGCTTTATCGCAATACGGAAGCGGGTTTAACGGTTACCGAAGCGCGCGGAATTTTGAAAGCCGCAAGCGACTATTTTGCGCAGTATTCGTTGCCGCTTCCCCGTTTCACCATGACTTCTTTCGCTACGGGAGAAACGTACGAAGTGAAGGTCGCCGGAGTTTTCCTCGTCAATTACAGGCGGCTCGCGGCGTACGTGTCGAACGATATCTTTAAAGACATTCTGACTCGCGCAGACGAGTTCAATATCGCTTACGGCTACGAAACCGAATATAAAGCCGCCGATAACGCGGACATTACCGCGGTATTCATTCCGAAATCGGAGTACCTTCCCGCTCTCGGCGAGCTCGTCGCTTCCGTATACGTAACGGATTCGGGTGACGATTCGACGAATATGATATTCTGCGCGTTGATGACCGAAATAATAGGCGTCAACGAAGCGATAGCAATGATTTTCAAGGTCGTCTTGGGCTTGTGGCTCGGGCTCAGCGTGTTCGCGATATTGCTGATGTTCTCGCTCGTTTCCGCATCGATAACCGCAAAGAAAAAGGATATCGGTATCTTACGCGCGTTGGGCGCGCGCGGCACGGACGTGTTCGCCGTATTCCTCGTCGAAGCCTTGATTATAGCGGTGGTCTGTTTCGTCGTGGCGGGAATAAGCTGCGCATTCGTCTGCCCGGCGGTGAGCGACATATTCGTTTCGACGAACATGTTGCACATTTCGTTGCTTGTATTCGGCATAGAAAACGCGGCTTTACTCGCAGTGCTCGCGTTGGTTACGGCTGTTCTGGCGACGGCGATACCCGTAGCGCGATATACGGGGAAGCCTCCGGTAGACAGTATAAGGGGACTGTAAAAAGTAATTATGCAATTACCGTATGTGTATAAACATACTGCCCGCTTTACGCGGGCAGTAATTTTTTAGGAAAGGCGAAGTATCCGAATTGTGAATTCCTTCCGAGTCAAAATTTAAATTTCGCCGCGCGCTTTCCTCGCGGCGTATGCGTATATAGCAACGAGTGTTTTGGCGTCGTGGATTTCTCCCGATACCGCCATGGAATACGCTTTTTCGAAAGGCATTTTCTCCACGCCGAGGAATTCGCCTTCGTCGAGATGAGCCGCCGTTTCCGTAAGTCCCGTCGCGAGATATACGTAGAGTTTTTCGTCGGTGTAAGAGGGCGTCGGATAAACCGTCGCGATAAGTTCGAATTTATCCGCTTTGAGCCCCGCTTCTTCCTCGAGCTCGCGTATGGCGCAGGTTAAAGGCGCCTCGCCTTTTTCGAGCTTCCCCGCGGGAATTTCGAATATCTCCGCCGCGTAAGGATATCGGTATTGCGTTACAAAATATACGTTTTCCTCCGCGTCCACCGCCATTATGCTCGCGCCGCCGCTGTGACGTATGTA
>CALVOD010000066.1 GCA_944350065.1 uncultured Clostridia bacterium | reverse complement strand
TTGTAATAGGTTCCTTTCAGTTTAAGCAACTCGTCGTGCGTGCCGCGTTCGATTATCCTGCCGTGATCGAGCACGATTATCATATCGGAATTGCGTACGGTGCTGAGCCTGTGCGCTATGACGAATACCGTTCTGCCCTTCATCAGGTTATCCATTCCGCGTTGGACGATGGCTTCGGTACGGGTATCTATCGAGCTCGTCGCTTCGTCGAGTATCATCACGGGCGGATCTTCGAGAGCCGCGCGCGCTATCGATATGAGCTGACGCTGTCCCTGCGAAAGTTCGGAACCGTTATTGGTAAGCATCGTATCGTAGCCGTTAGGCAACCTCGTGATGAAGTCGTGCGCTCCGGCGAGCTTCGCCGCCGCTTCCAACTCCTCCTGCGTCGCGTCCAGTTTGCCGTAACGGATATTGTCCGCAACCGTTCCCGTGAACAGGTTGACGTCCTGAAGAACCATTCCGAGCGAACGCCTTAAATCGGCTTTCTTTATCTTATTTACGTTGATACCGTCGTAACGTATCTTACCGTCCTGAATATCGTAGAAACGGTTGATGAGGTTGGTAATGGTAGTCTTGCCCGCGCCGGTTGCGCCGACGAAAGCAATCTTTTCGCCCGCTTTGGCGTTTATGCTGACGTCGTGAAGCACGATCTTCTCGGGAGTGTACCCGAAGTCCACCTCGAACATCTCGATATTGCCTTTAAGCTCGACGTAAGTGGTGGTATCGGTGGCTTTGTGATAATGCTTCCACGCCCATTGTCCGGTACGCTCCACGCTCTCGGTAAGCGTGCCGTCGGGATTCCTGACGGCGTTGACGAGCATAACGTATCCGTTGTCCGCTTCCGGTTCTTCGTCCAGAAGTTCGAATATTCTTCCCGCGCCCGCAAGTCCCATGGCTATCATGTTGACCTGCATCGAAGTCTGCCCTATCATCATTGCCATCTGACGGGCTATGCTCAAGAAGTATACGATGACGCCGATACTTATGACGTTAATGCCCTGCAATCCTACGTTCATCGCTTTGTACAACAGAAGCAATCCGCCGAACACCGCCAGCAAAACGTACATTATGTTACCTATATTGTTCAGTATGGGCATCAGAATGTTGCCGTATCGGTTGGCGCGCGAAGAATCCGAGAACAGTTTGTCGTTCAGCTCCACGAATTTGGCTTTGCCTTCCTCCTCGTGGTTGAACACTTTAACGACCTTCTGTCCGTTGACCATTTCTTCGATGTAGCCTTCCGCAGCGGCGAGCGAGCGCTGTTGACTCATCATATATTTTGCGGAGCCGCCGCCCACCACTTTGACGATATAGAACATTATGCCGATGACGAGGAGAACGAAAAGAGTCATCCACAGGCTGTAATATATCATCATAATGAATATCGCCACCATGCTGACAAGGCTCTGAAATACCTGCGGCAGGCTCTGTCCTATCATCTGACGGAGCGCGTCGGTATCGTTGGTGTAAGTGGACATTATATCGCCGTGAGCGTGCGTGTCGAAATACTTGATGGGCAACGATTCCATTTTATGGAACATATCCACGCGGAAGCGCTTGAGCGTGCCCTGCGTGATGATTGCGCCCAATCTGGTATAGATGAACGAAGCGATTACGCCCACTACGTAAATCGAGCCCATCGTGACGAGTATTTTAATAAGGTCCTTCGCTACCGCATCCATTCCGTTCGAGATTCCCGGAACGATGCAGTCGTCGATAAGCTCCTGTAAATAGGTATTGGCTATAACGCCCGAAATGGAGCTCGCAACGATACACAACGCCACTATTATCCAGTAAGCCTTATACCCCTCGAAAACGTACTTGATCAATCTGGAAACGGTGCCTTTCCTTATTTTAGGCATCGCCTGCATTCCTTTTTGCATCATAGGACCTCTAGGCATTTTCCTCTTCCTCCTTTCCGCCGGATTGCGTTTCGTATACTTCGCGGTAAATTGCGGAAGTTTTCATAAGCTCCTCGTGATTTCCCTTGTCGACTATTTTGCCGCCGCTCATTACGAGAATAAGGTCTGCGTCTTCCACGGAAACCACGCGCTGCGCTATGATTATCTTGGTCGTGTCGGGGATTTCGTCGCGCATTGCCTTACGGATAAGCGCGTCGGTCTTAGTATCCACCGCTGACGTGGAGTCGTCAAGAATAAGTATCTTGGGCTTCTTGAGAAGGGCGCGGGCTATGCACAGACGCTGTTTCTGTCCGCCGGAGACGTTGGTGCCTCCCTGCTCGATGAACGTGTCGTATTTGTCGGGCATTTCTTCGATAAATTCGTGCGCCTGCGCCAACTTGCATACGCGTTCGATTTCTTCGTCGGTGGCGTATTTGTTACCCCACCTCAGGTTCTCTTTTATCGTGCCCGCAAACAGTACGTTCTTTTGCAATACCACCGACACCGCGTCGCGCAGCGCCGCAAGATCGTATTCCTTGACGTTCCTGCCTCCTACGAGCAATTCGCCTTCCGACACGTCGTAAAGCCTCGGTATAAGCTGAATAAGCGTCGATTTCGACGAGCCCGTTCCGCCTATGATTCCTACGGTCATACCCGATTTAATCTCGAGGTTAATGTCTTCGAGCGCGTTGCGCTCCGCCTTTTCGGAATAACGGAAATTCACGTCGCGGAAAGATATGTCGCCGTTAGTTACTTCTTTAACGCCGTTCTCGGGAGAAACGAGAGAAGGTTGACGGGTAAGCACCTCGGTGATACGCTTGCCGGATTCGATGGACATCGTTATCATGACCATTATCATCGAGAGCATCATCATCGAGCTCATTATCTGCGTCGCGTAACCGATGAGCGCGGAAAGCTGTCCCGTCGTAAGCTCCGTTTCCTTGGTGTCGATAATCAGCGTGGAACCGTAAGACGCCACTACCATGATGACCGCGTATATGGCAAACATCATTATGGGGTTATTGAGCGCGAGGATCTTCTCAGCGTAAGTAAAATCGCTCCTTACGCGCTCGACCGCGGTGCCGAATTTCTCCTTCTCGTAGTCCTCTCTCACGAACGCCTTGACGACGCGGATACCGCGTACGTTCTCCTGAACGGAATTGTTGAAGGCGTCGTAACGCTTGAATATCTTACGGAAAAACGGAAGCACTTTAATAATGATCAATGCGAGCGCGCCTCCGAGCACGGGCACTACGGCAAGGAATATGAGCGCTATCTTCCAGTTGATACTGAAGCTCATTGCGAAAGCGAATATCAGCATAAGCGGCGTTCTTATCGCGCCGCGGATTATCATCTGATAAGCGTTTTGCACGTTAGTGACGTCGGTCGTCATACGCGTGACGAGCGAAGACGCCGAAAAATTGTCTATCTCGCGGAATGAGAACTCCTGAAGAGCAAAGTACATATCCTGTCTGAGATTTTTCGCAAGTCCCGTAGACGCTATAGCCGCGTACTTGCCGCCGAAAATACCGCTCACGAGCGACACCACAGCCATTGCCACAAGTATGAGACCGTATTTGATTATCGGTTCCATGCCCTTGTCGAAGTTGTCGATGAGGATAGCCATTATCATGGGGATAACGGTTTCCATGACTACTTCCACTACTATGAAAGCCGGAGTGAGTATGGACGGTAGCTTGTATTCTTTGACGCTTTTACCGATTGTCTTGATTACCATCCGATTTACCTCCTTTAGAATATAAATTACTTAAATTTGCCTTGATCTTATCCATTACGTGAAACAACGTTTCCGCCTCTTCGCAGGATACGCCGGTGAACATGATCGTTTCGAGCTGTTCGAGATCTGCGATGATGCGATTGTGGCTTTCCACGGCTTTGGGAGTAAGAGAGATCTTTTTGAGCCTGGCGTCGCGCACGACCGCTTCGCGCGTGATATAGCCTTTGCGCTCCATACTGTCGAGAGTGGCGGTCACGGTGGAACGCGCTATATCGAATTCCGCTTCGATATCCTTCTGGAATATTTCTCTGTCCGTATTCTTCATAAGGAAACCGATAAGCATCCCCTGCCCCGGCGGTACGCGGGGCTCTTTACCCTTTCTGTAGCGGGCAAGCACCTTATGAAGCATATTGTCGACCTCGCGCATATCGCGCAAAAACTTACGTGCCATCGCCTTTCCTCCGAATCGGAAACGTCAATTGTTAGTACGCTAACAATTATATGCCGCAAATATTGTCGTGTCAACTTTTTTACATACAAATATTAAGTTTTTATGCGGATAAAAAACGGGCTTCCGCAACGGTTTGCGAAAGCCCGATTCGTTCTAAAAATTAAAAGTTAAGGTGACTGATTTTTTAACTTTAAGTAGCCCGTATGCGCTATTTCTTCCAACGCAGCTTCTGACTCTTGGCGGCGAGCACCTCGTCGGGACGGGATATCGCGGCGTTATGCGGCGCTCCCGTAAGCGTTTCCGCCGAGGTATGCGCGGTCTCGTAAATCGCTTTCAGCACCGCTACAGCTTCGTCGAGAGTCGCCTTGTCCTCCGTCTCCGTAGGCTCGAACATCAGCGCTTCGTGCACTATCGTGGGGAAATACATCGTCGGCGGGTGCATACCGTAGTCTATCATGGCTTTAGCTACGTCCATAGCGCTCACGCCGTATTCCTCTTTCATCCGCGAGCAGGAGATCACGAATTCGTGCATACAATGCCGCGCGCCGCCTTCTGCGGGATAAAGATCGGATATGCCCGCTTTCAGGTAATTTGCGTTGAGCACGGCACCTTCGGCGCTTCTGCGGATCCCCTCCGCGCCGAGCGTGAGAATATAAGCGTAAGCCTTGAGGTAAACGAGGAAATTACCGTAGAACGAACTCACTTTACCTATGCTGTCCGCCGAATACGCGAAGGAATAGCTTCCGTCCGCATTCTTTATTACGCGCGGGTCGGGAAGGTATTTCGCGAGAGCGCGCTTGCACCCGACGGGCCCCGAGCCCGGTCCGCCGCCGCCGTGCGGCGTGGAAAAGGTTTTGTGCAGATTGAGGTGAACCACGTCGAAGCCCATATCCCCGGGACGGACTATGCCCATCACGGCGTTGAGATTGGCGCCGTCGTAATACAGGAGACCGCCCGCGGAATGAACTATGTCCGCTATGGCTTCGATATTCTTCTCGAATAAGCCGAGAGTGGTGGGATTGGTGAGCATCAGCGCCGCCGTATCCGCGCCGACGGCGGCGCGTAAGGCAGCAAGATCGACGCCCTTTTCCTCGTCGGAAGGAATATTGACCACTTCGAAGCCCGCCATCGCGGCGCTTGCGGGGTTGGTGCCGTGCGCACTGTCGGGCACGATTATTTTTTTACGCGCGGTATCGCCCCTGCCCTTGTGGTACGCCCCTATTACGCTTAAACCGGTATACTCGCCGTGCGCGCCCGCCGCCGGCTGCAACGTGACCGCGTCCATTCCGGTTATCTCTTTGAGCGCCTCGCTCAATCCGTACATAACGGCGAGCGAGCCTTGCGCGGACTTCTCGGGAGCCAACGGGTGAATATCGGTAAAGCCTTCGAGCGCCGCTATTTCCTCGTCGAGCTTGGGATTGTATTTCATCGTGCAGGAGCCGAGCGGATAAAATCCGTTATCCACGCCGAACGCTTCCCGCGAAAGCGCGGTATAATGCCTTACTATGGCTACTTCCGTAAGCTCGGGAAAATCGAAGGTTTCCCTTAACGCGAAGGAGGGCTCGTATTCGGGCACGTCGGGCTTTCTTATCGTCGCGGCGCGCGCGCCGTGAGAGTTTCTCTCGAATATAAGTTTCTCGCTCATAACGCGCCTCCGATAAGCGTTGCCGCTTCGTTTATATCTTCTTTGGAATTAAGCTCGGTGAAGCACCACAGCAATTCGTCGTCGTTCAGTTTGAGCCCGCCCAGAATGCCGCGCGCGTCGAGCGCGGTAAGAATTTTGTCCGAAGCGCCTTCCGCCGCGGTAACGAATTCGTGGAAGAATTCGCCTTTATAACGCAATTCGAGCCCCGCTTCCGTAAACTTGCGCGCCGCGTAATGCGCGTAAGAAAGACACGCCGAAGCCACTTCGCGCATACCTTCTTTGCCCATGGCGCTCATATATACCGTTGCGGTAAGCGCGCACAACGCTTCGTTCGAACATATATTCGACGAAGCGCGTTCTCTCTTGATATGCTGTTCGCGCGGCTGTAAAGTGAGTACGTACGCCTTACGCATATCCTTATCCACCGTTTCGCCCACTATTCTGCCGGGGATTTTACGCACTTCCTTTTCCTTGCAAGCAAGGAAACCGAGGTAAGGTCCGCCGAACGCAAGGCTCATACCGAGCGGCTGACCTTCGCCCACCGCTATATCCGCGCCGCACTCGGCGGGCGTTTTCAGAAGGGCGAGCGATATCGGATTGCACCCCGCTATGAATTTCGCTCCCGCAGCGTGCGCCGTCTCGCCTATCGCCTCGAGATCCTCGACAATCCCGAAATAGTTGGGCTGCTCCGCATAAACCGCCGCAGCGGAGGCGTCGAGAAGCGCTTTCAGCGCGCTTACGTCGGTCGCGCCGTCTTCGGACGGAATTACGTTCAATTCCATACCTTTGGCGGTGAGATAAGTTTTCATCACGGCGAGAACGTCCGGTCTCACGTTGTCGGTTACGAATACTTTATAACGGCCGCGGTCCTTGGTCATCAAAGCCGCTTCCGCAGCCGCGGTGGCGCCGTTGTAAAGACTTGCGTTCGACACGTCCATTCCGGTCAGAAGACATATATACGTCTGATATTCGAACATCGCTTTGAGCACGCCCTGCGACATTTCCGCCTGATACGGGGTATACGCGGTCACGAATTCGCTGCGCGAAGCGATCGCCTTCACCACGCTCGGGATATAATGCCTGTACGCGCCCGCTCCTCGCATATAGCTGCGGTATAAACGGTTTTCGGAAGCGATATTCTTAAATTTCTCGTAAACTTCCTGCTGCGAAAGTCCCTCGGGCAACGCAAGAGCGCCCGCCCTCAGCCCTGCGGGAATATCCTCGAAAAGTTCATCGACGCTTTTCACGCCTATCGCGGCGAGCATCTCCGCGCGCTCCCGCGCGGTAACCGGTATATAGTCGGACATCTTAAAGCCCCGCCTTATACACTTTCTCGTCCATAAGCTCCGCGTTGAGCCCGTCGATTTTTATCTTACATATCCACGCCGCCATAGCGTCGGAATTGATAAGTTCCGGCGCGTCCTCGAGTTCGGTATTAACGGCGGTTATCACGCCGCCGACAGGCGAAAATATTTCCGAAGCCGCTTTCACGGATTCCACTTCGCACAGCTTTTCGCCCGCTTTGACCTCGGT
>CALVOD010000065.1 GCA_944350065.1 uncultured Clostridia bacterium | reverse complement strand
TCCACTCTGCCCACCTTCACTTCCGCGAAATATACGTATGCGGACAGCTTGAGCGGGGATTCCATTTTCAGTTCTTTCTCGATTTCGGTAACCAAAACGTTCGGCTCGGTCATCTTTAATTCGTTTACTGCGTATTCGTAAGCGAAGTCTGCGGCAATCGTGCGGACTGTGGCGTAGTCTACGTTGTCGGAGTTTTTCGCGCTCGTGTAAGCCGTCCCGTATATCCCGCCGCAGATTGCAGCCGCCGCTAAAGCGAATACCAGCACAACTATCGCGAATACCGTCACCGCGGTGCGCATCGTGTAAGCCTTTTTCGCTTTTTTGTATTGCGCCGCCTCCGCTTTCTCCAAAGAGGGGCGCGGCGCGCGGTCTTCCGCCATCAGTTCTTCGAGCTTCTTCAGCTTGTTGAGCTCCGATTTTACGTAAGCTATTTCTTCCTCACTCGCAGTGCCCGCCAGAAAACGGTCGTATGCGTTGTCAAAATTCATATATCGCCTCCAATAATTTTTTCATTTCTTCTCTGCCTCTGTACAGGCTTACGCGGACGTTCACTTCGGTTTTGCCGACGATGTCGGCTATCTCTTTGACGCTCATCTCCTCGAAATAGAACAAAACGAGTATTTCGCGGAGGTTGGCGGGCAAAAGTCCTATGGCTTTATGCAAGGCGCGGTATTCTTCGTCGCGTATAACCTTCTCTACGGCGCTCTCGGCTTCGTCCGCGACGTCGCCTTCGAGCGCAGCCGTTTTTTTCGTTTTTCTGCCGCGCGTATATATTTCGTTGCGGCATACCCGCAGTAACCACGGCTTGAAATCGCGTATCTTTTTGTCCGCCGTGTTCAGCGCCCTGAAAAACGCCACCGAAACTATGTCTTCCGCTTCCTGCGCGTTTTTCGTTATCGTCAGCGTATAGAGATAAGCGTCGTTATAATGCTCTTTGAACAGCTCCTCTACAGCGTCCGATCTCATGCGTTCTCCTTATTTCAGTCGCGCTCTTTCTCGAATCGGAGTATTTCTCCGCTGAGAGCGTCGATTACGTATTCGTATTCGTATCCGTCTTTTTTGAATTCCACTTCGAATACCGCTTTGCCGCCTTCGTATTCGTATTCGGTCTCCGCGTCATAAGGGTCGGTGACCGCCGCGTGCGCAAGCGCTATGTCGAGCGCCGCTTCCGCGCCGATGGTCGCGGTGACGTCCGGCATGGAAGGGGAATATTCTTCGTCGTACTTCTTGAGCGAATAAAGTATTTCGCCCGTCAGCGCGTCTACTAAGTATTCGTATTCGTAACCGCCCTTATGGAATTCCACCTCGAATACCGCCGTGCCGCGTTCGTAGTCGTAATCGACGTCGGTATTGTAGGGGGCGGTAACTCCCGCGTGGGCAAGAGCGGCGTTGACGGCGGCGTCCGCGCCGATCGTTTCGCTTACGGGAGGCAGCTGCGCGTTGTGGTCGCCGTCGATTTTGTTATAGGAGGAAAGTATCTCTCCCGTGAGGGCGTCCACCACGTAATCGTATTCGTAGCCGTCCTTTTTGAATTCCACTTCGAATACCGCTTTGCCGCCTTCGTATTCGTAGTCCACGTCGACGTCGTAGGGGTCGGTAACTCCGGCGTGGGCAAGAGAAGCGTTGAGCGCCGCTTCGGCTCCGACGGTGCCGCTTATGTCGGGAATGGCGGAGGAGCCCACGTTACCTGCGTTTTCCGTGTCTACGGAAAGAAGTTTACCGGTCGCGGCGTCGATTTTGATTTCGAAAAGCACGCCGTCTTTTACGAATTTCACTTCGTAAACGGTTTTGCCGTCTTCGCGTTCGGCTTCGCTCGAGACGTAAGAGACGTCGGCTTTGGTGAGTCCCTGCGCGGAGAGAGCTACGCTTTCCGCCTGCGCCGCGGTGATGGCGGCTCCGTTGACGCCGTTGAGGTTTTCCGAGCAGCCTGCAAGTATGAATATCGCCGCTACCGCGCATATCGCGAGCGCCGCGACGAGGATTATTTTAGAGTATCTTTTTTTCATTTTCGTTTTCTCCTTAACTTGTTTTTAAGCGCTTTCACATAATAGACGCGCCGCAACGTAAAAGGTTACGCGAAAATCGAAAAAAATTTTTTTCGCAGTTTTCGGGGGGAACGGTTTATCTTTCCCGATATGTTATAACACGTTTAAGCCTTTAAGGTCAACGGCGCGCGGCGCCGCGCATAAAATAATCCGATAAATATTAAACATTCAGACGCGATAAGCGAGTTCGCGACGAATAAGCCGAATAAAATAAATCGAATAAATAAATTTAGTTTGCGAGCCTGTTTAAAACCGTTGACGAAAGGCGCGCGCGGGAATATACTTTGTTGCGGAATAAGGAAAGAAAGGATGCGGAGAAGGTAAGGTTATGTCCGAGGAGGAAAGATCCGTCGAATACGGCGAAAAGGAAGGGACGGGAAACGCCGTCGGCAACGGAAGCGTTTTCGTTAACGCTGACGCCGCCGACAAGGGGAGCGCCGCCGATAATGAAAAGACCGTCGAAACCGAAAGCGCCGCGCGTGCTTCGTGCGCGGAAAACGGCGATGGAATAAACGCTGCGGAGAGCGCCTCGGTTGCCGAACGCAAGCAGGAGCCCGTTGCAAGCGCCTGCGAGCACGCCCGTCACCGTTATCACGTTCCCGACGCCGCGGAAATAAGAAAACTTATCAAAAAATACCATATAGCGGAATTTTTCAAATCGAACGCGGTGCTGTTGATAGCCATAGCCGCCGCGCTCATTACTTCGATTTTCGTGCCGTTCGACGCGCAGTACGCCGATTATTTCGACTGGCGCACGCTGACCTGCCTGTTCTGCACTTTGGCGGTAGTGGCGGCTTTCAAGAACATTAAATTTTTCGTGTGGCTTGCCGACCGCATCGTGCGCCGTTTCAAATCGCTTCGTACCGTTATAGCTTCACTCGTTTTCGTTACCTATTTCGGCTCGATGATAATGGCGAATGACATGGCGCTCGTCACTTTTTTGCCGCTCGGATATTTCGTGCTCGACTCCTGCGGCGACAGGAAGCACCTCGCATTCACCTTCATAATGCAGAACATCGCCGCCAACCTCGGCGGTATGCTCACCCCCTTCGGCAATCCGCAGAACCTGTATATGTATTCCTATTTTAATATAGGCGCGGGCGAGTTCTTCAAAATAATGGCGTTGCCGTTTGCCGCGGCTTTCGTGTTGATAGCCGTCATCTGTTTGGTAGTAAAAAAAGAAAAAGTCGTCGTCACCACCGCCGAGAAAAAAACGCCCCCCGTCCGGCGTATGGCGGTGTACGGGGTAATGTTCGTCTTTTCGGTACTCATCGTTTTCCGTATATTCCCGTACTACTGGGGACTGCTCGCCGTGTTCGTCGCAGTCTGCGCGCTCGACTACCGGGCGCTGTTCAAAGTGGATTACGGCTTGTTGCTCACGTTCTGTGCTTTCTTCGTGTTCAGCGGCAATATGGCAAGGATAGAAGCGGTAAATTCCTTTTTCGCCTACCTTATGGATAAAGACCCGCTCATCTTCGGCGTACTGTGCTGTCAGGTGATAAGCAACGTGCCGAGCGCGGTGCTGCTTTCGCGTTTCACCACGGCGTATCCCGCTTTGCTCGTCGCGGTCAATCTCGGCGGTTTGGGTACCCCGATAGCCTCTCTTGCGAGCCTGATCACGCTGAATACTTATCGCAAGCTGATGCCCGGCGAAACTAAAAATTACCTTTTAAAATTCCTTTTGATAAACTTCGGTTTCCTCGCGGTGCTTATAGGCGTCGGATATCTTAACCCGCTGATACTCGCTTTAGGCTGAAAGTAAAACGGGCTCGTATTGACTTAGAACGTTTTTTCTGCTATAGTTACGGTATCAGCAAGGGCGGTACCGTAAGAGTGAGCGAGGGAAGAAAGAGAGCCGGAAAAAAATTTTATATCTGTCTCGGGTGCGCGATGATCTTCGTCACGATGCTCCTCGTCGCGCTTACCTATATTTGTTCCGAGAACTTTGCCGAGATAATGGGACTTACCAAAATAGAAAACGCGTATATCGATGCTTCCGGAATGAAAGACGGCGAATACGCTTCGCTGTACGGCGAGTGGGAATTCTTTTACGGTAAATGGATAATAACCGACAATCTTTCGGACGAAGAGCCCGACGGCGTCATCGACGTGCCCGACGTCTGGACGGGTAAGACGGCGTCAAGCGGAGAAGTTCTGCCGCGAACGGGTTACGGCTCTTACCGCATCACCGCGACGTTGCCCGCGGGGATCGCTTTTCAGGTCCACGCCGTCAATTACGACGGAGCTTACCGCACTTACGTCAACGGCAAACTTAATACCGTTTACGGCGTGATGTCGAAGGACGCAAAGGAGACCGCTTCTTACGGCATCGAAACGGAAGTATATCCCTACGTCGCCGAAACGGAGGAGACCGTTACGATAGTTGTGGAGCTTTCCGCATCTAACGAAGGCGGTATGCACGCGGCGTTTTCCTGCGTGACGGGGAGCGCGATAGGCTCGTCCGCCGTCTACGGCGAATACGTGGCTTTCATCGTGCTCGGAGCAATGATAATGCTTTTGATAATCGGCGTATTCCTCAACGCGTCCGACACCGGTATCGGCGTGGGCGGCTGGACCTTCACCGCCGTTCTCGTGAGCGTGCTTCTGATGTTCGTCTTTTCCGTGGACGTGTACAGGCATATCCTTTACTATCTCAAACTCCCGATTTATAACGGCATAGCGGAAATATTTTACGCGTTTTCCGTAGTCGCCGCCGTAGTTTTCCTTTTCCACCTCGTCCGCACCGGCGTCATCACCTTGAAACCGGTTACCTGGCAGATCGTCGCGCTTGCGCTTTTCAACGTAGGATGTATTGCGGCTTTCTATTCGCTCTCCGGTTATAAAGAACGTATAATACCCGTTTTGTTACAGCTTTTCGTCCTGTCGTTTATTTATATCCCGCTCATGCGCTCCGTCGTCGCCAAAGTGAAATTCGCCCCGGCATATACGGTATTTTTCTTCGCGTTCGTTTTCATAATAGGCGTTTCTTTAACGGATATGCTCGATTTCGTCGTGCTCGGCACCGAGTCGGTGGCGTCTTATGCCGTTATGGTGATGATGATGGGCGTTTACGCGCTGTATTTTATGCGTATGCGCGACTACAACAAGGCGGCTATAGAGGTCGCGGAATACAAGCGCCGCGCCACGGAAATTCAGGCAGACGCGCTGCGGGCGCAGATTAAACCGCATTTTATGTTCAATTGCCTGACCTGCATACAAGGTATTTATCGCGAAAGCCTTGCCGCGGGCGATGAAGCCATGGAACATTTCAGCAGACATTTGCGCGCGAATATCGACGCCGGAGTCAAAGGGCTTGTCGGCTTCGACGAGGAAATAGACAACACGCTCAATTACGTCGCTCTCGAGGAAATGCGCCTTCAAAAGGAAATAAATCTTATGCTCGACGTGGACGTATGGGATCTGAAGGTACCGGTATTGAGCCTTCAACCGCTCGTCGAAAACGCCATAAGACATTCGGGTGTCACAGAAAAAGAGGACGGATACGTCCTCGTCTCCGCCAAGGAAACGCCCGCGGGCGTGGAAATAACGGTAAGCGACAACGGGTGCGGCTTCGAACCGGGAAGCGTGCTCGAGCGTTCGGTGGGGCTCAATAACGCCGTCGAACGCATGAAACTTCTCATGAACGCGGAAACGGAAATAATATCCGAGCCCGGGGTGGGAACGCAGGTGAGATTCACCGTGCCGCGCGCGGCGAGGGGGAGCTGAAAATGGGAGCCGTAAGCATAATAGTGATAGACGACGAAATAAGGTCGTTGCAGGTCTTTGTCGGGAACGTACTCGACGCGGACATACAGTGCGTTTATTTCAGCGACTGCGACAAATTCCTCAATTACGCGCGGGAGCACAAACCGGACTGCGCCTTTCTCGACATAAACATGCCCGGGAAAAACGGCGTGGATTTGGCGGAAGAAGTGACGGAAGCGTCGCCCGATACGAAAATCGTATTCATAAGCGGATACGCGCAGAACGAGCGCGAGATATCCGAAAGGATAGGGGCGAATCTGCTCGGATTCTGTTATAAGCCCTACAGCCGCGACAAAATAGAATGGTACATAACGAAGATACACGAAAGCAAGCAATCCCGGCGCGTCGTAACCGCAAAGACGTTCGGGGCGTTCGATCTTGCGGTAAACGGCGAAAATCAGGAATTTCCTTCGCAGAAAAGCAAAGAGTTTCTCGCGTTGCTCGTGGCGCGCAGGGGCGCCACGGTGGAGATGGGCGAAACGATAGCCGCTTTGTGGCCGGACAAGGAGACGGATAAAGCGAAAATGCTGTACCGCAACGCGAAATGCCGTCTGGAGCTGTTCTTACGCGAGCGGGGGCTCGGTGCGTTGGTCGCATTCGGCAGAGGTCGCGCCTCGGTGAACTGTTCCGCGCTCGAATGCGATATGTGGCGTTACCTCGACGACGAGCGGGACGAAAGCTATAAGGGCGAATTCCTTATAAATTACGGTTGGTCGTTAACAACCCAGCTGTGGCTCGACGAAGTGGCTGAGAGGCGAAAAAAGCAATAATAAAAAAATTAAAACAAAATTTTTATAAAGCGTGGATTTTCACGCTTTTTTCACGCTTCGTTTTATACAATAAATCGGTTACGGCTCGTTTAGTGCAAAACGACGCCGCTCGCAGGGGAAAATATTAACGTATAATAAGGGAGAACGACGGAAGGCGCGACGTTATGCCGCGCCTTCCGTTTGTGCGGGTATATGTAGCCTCAGCTACATATTTAAATTATTTGCTCAATTCAATATAATTCAATATCTTATTACGGTTATCGATGGATCTATATAGCAATGGTCGAGTACGCAGTATTGAGACACCACAAGGATACGCAGCGCCGTCAAACCGTACAGGGAGTATGGGTAGAGTTGCGTTACGTTGGCGCCGACGACGAGGCATTCCGTCTGCCACTGATTGGCGAAAGCGAATTCGGCTATTGACGTTACGGGTATACCGTAATAGTCGTCGGGCACTATTATTATTCTGGTGTCGTCGTCTGCCGCGGCGAAACTCGATACCTCGTAGTTATAATAGTAAAGCTCATAAACGAAATCTCCGCATCGATAGTCGTAGTCTATTGCGTCGCACCGTGTGCAGAGGCCGCCGATGAAATCGTGTTCCGCGGGCTCGGTGTCGTAAGAGAAGGCGGTTTGGCAAATTTCGCATACCGCTTCGGTGTGTCCGCCTTCGGTGCAGGTTGCGGCGACAGAAGATGTTA
>CALVOD010000064.1 GCA_944350065.1 uncultured Clostridia bacterium | reverse complement strand
AGCGAAAGGAAATCCCATTGCGCGTTGGGGTCGGTGAGATTGGTGCGCGGATTTTTCTTCTGCGAGTGTATGAAGTCGGGGAATTTCATAGGGTCCCTTATGAAAAACACCGGCGTATTGTTCCCTACGATATCGAGAATACCGTCCTCGGTATAGAATTTGACGGCGAAACCTCTCGGGTCTCTCACCGTGTCCGCGGAATCCCTACCCCCCGCCACCGTGGAAAATCTTGCGAGCACCTTTGTCTTTTTACCGACGCGGTTGAAGACTTTGGCTATAGTGTAGCGCGAAACGTCGTTCGTCACCGTGAATTCGCCGTGCGCGCCCCAACCTTTGGCGTGCACCACGCGTTCGGGAATGCGTTCGCGGTCAAAACGCGCCAGTTTATCGATGAGCTGCGAGTCCCTGAGCAATATATTGCCGTCCGTCGACGTCAGACTGAAATCGTCGTTAGCCACCGGTTCGCCGAGCATTTGCGTAAAAATATTCTCTTGAGCCATATTTACCTCCTTTTTCACAATATATGCGGCTCGAACGCGGAATGTCGGCAAATTTCGCGGCTACGTTTATAAATACTGCTTCGCGTTTGTTGTCAAAACGGGACGCGGGTGGTACAATCGTTATAAAAATCCGAATTATAGGAGATGACCTTATGACATATTGGTGGGTAGCGTTCATTGTGGCGCTCGCGTGCGTTTTAGAAGTTGCGGCGACTTACCTTCTGCGTAAACACCGCAAAATCTCCGCTTTGATAGCGACCTTGATAGCGGCATTCGTGCTTATCTACAAAAGCGTAGAATATATCGAATACCTCGTGACAGACAGCCATGTTTATCCCATTGAATTTTCGCAGATAAGCTATTTCTGCTACAGCGTGATAACTCTCGCCGGCGTTAAATTCATGATGCCGATGGCAGGGTATTTCGCTTTCGCCACGGGATTCGGCAATATGCTCGCCGTACTCGCTTCGCCCGATACGATGGTGGCGGGGTTCGGCAGTTGGTTCGGGCTCGCGATTTCGCTCGTAATACATAATTTCCTCTTTTTCGGAGGGCTTCTCCTTTGCTGCAATACCGTTAAATTCAGTAAAAAAACGGCTTGGACGATTCCCGCCGGAATTTTGTTGAGCATCGCTTTCATTCTGCTCGTGCGCGCAAATATTTTTTATCCGGACATTCCGAGCACCGATAACGTCGTTTTCCTGCAGATTCTCGACGCAAGCATTCTCGAATACCTTATGCCCGCAGAAAAAATTACGACGGGTATCCGCGTCGCCTGGTACGCGGGCGTAAGCGCTTTGCTTGCGGGAACGGCGACGGGCTACTACGCCCTCAACGCCGCCACTCACCGCAACGACGCCGCGCGCGGCGACTACGGTTGGTGCCCCGGGATATTGCCCGTCGTTTTATATTTTGTCCGACGCGAAAAACAGCGTAAAAAATAGGAAAATTTATATTTTACCGCCGGTATTGACGAAATATACATATAATAGTATAATATGTTTATTAAGTGATTCCTCCATTTAGCGCTCGCTCGCGCGGGCGCGCAAGAGGCGGTGGCGATGTTTGAAATAATAGATTTTTCCAAGAAGTACGAGGGTGCGAGCAAGTATTCCGCGTACAAAATCAATCTCAAAGTCAACGACGGCGAAGTATGCGGTCTCGTGGGCAGCAACGGCGCCGGCAAATCCACGCTTATCAAGAGTATGACCGGTATACTTCCTTATTCCGAAGGCACCGTGATCATCAACGGATACGATCTCAGAAAGCAGCCCGTAAAAGCAAAAAAGAATATCGGCTACGTGCCGGACGACCATACCGTTTACGACAAGCTCACCGGTAGGGAGTACGTCAACCTTATGGGGAGCATGTACGGCGTGAAGAAGCAGCGTAAACGCGCCATACTCGACGCGCTTGCGACGAGGTTCAATCTCACGCACGCGCTCGACGACCAGATAAGCAGTTATTCTCACGGTATGAAACAGAAAATTTGTATCATAGGCGCGATGATACATAATCCCAAAGTGTGGGTGCTGGACGAGCCCATGGTGGGGCTCGACCCGCAGACGATGGCGGAAGTTATGAAACTCATTCGCGAACACGCGGCGCGCGGCAACAGCGTCGTGTTTTCTTCGCACAATCTCGACGTGGTGCGGCGCGTTTGCGACAAAATAGCTTTTATAGTGCAGGGGCGGCTGGTTTCGGTCATCGACGCCGCGACCGCGCGCAACCCCGCTTTCGACCTTGACGCTTACTTTATGGAGTTGAACGGGAAATGGAATCGCTACTGACTTACCTGAGACTCCAGATGAAATTGCGTTGGGGCAGCGAAGAAAGCGATAAAAAGAGTCGCCGCCTCACCGCCGCGGTGAGCGTAGTGACTTTTGCGGTGATACTGCTTCTCGAATACGTGCTCATCGGCGTGCTCGTGGATTATTTCAGCGAGAACCTCACCGCGCGTGAGATAGCCACGGCGTTTATGACCTTGACGGAAGCGGTGCTCACCGTTTCCGCTATCGCAGCGCAAATCAAATGGCTGCTGCGCCCTTCCGACGTGCAGATTACGGCGCGTTTTCCCGTGTCGCCTTTCGGAATGTTCGTCGCCAATCTCGTCATGATATACATAAACCTCACGATATATTCGTTAGTCCTCACCGTTTCGATGATGGGCGTGCTGGGGTTCGCTACGGGTATGGCGAATTTAAGCTATTTCGGCGGAGTTTTCGTCGCGGCGCTGGTAGGCCCCGTCATTCCTTTCGCAATTTCGGTGGTGGTGGCGGTTCCCGTGATGTTCCTCCTGAATCTTCTCGAAAACCATAACTATATAAAACTTTTCATATTTATAGCGGGCGTGGTGATATTTTTCGTGGCATACGACTATATCCTGCGTATGATGGCGGATTATTTCATATATCAGCGTATTTCCAACGAGAACGCCGACCTGTGGGATAAACTCATCCTCGCTTTAAACTCCGAATACAATCCCTTCGTTTACGCGGCTAATTTCCTGTTTTTCCGCGACGTCGAACGAAGTCTTATCGTAAACGCGGCAGTTTTCGCGGCGCTTGCGGGCGCGGGAACGGCGATAGCGAAACCCGTTTACGACCGAGTGCGCAACAGGGCGCTCGAAGGCAAAAGGGGGATTTTCAATAAAAAAACCGCTCTCACGAGCGACGGCGCCGTCGCCGCGGTCATAAAAAAGGAATTCAAAGAGATCATGCGTACCCGTGTGTACGCATATTTTTATCTCGGCATAGCGATAGCCACCCCCGTAATGGTGTTTTTCTGTAACCGCCTCGTCAAACAGGTGGGCGAAGCGCAAATCGGTTCGAGCGTGGCTTTCGGCACGTCCGTGCTCGTCATAACCGCGTTTATGGCGATGATAAACGTGTTTTCCGCCAATATCATCAGCAAGGAAGGCACGAGATTTTATCTTACGAAGATAATTCCCGTCAGTTTCACCGCGCAGCTCGCCATCAAAAGCCTTATGAATTTAATGGTTTCCGCGGGCGCGCTCGCGATAAGCTGTTTCGTGATAGGGGTGCTCAAATTCGTCGCGCCCGAACAGATTTACATCATCGTCGCGGTGGAATTCGTGATGGCGGCGGGATTTATTTTCAACGGGTTCAACCTCAACGTGCGCCATCCGTACCTCAAAAACAAAGCCAACGGCGACGTCGCCGAAATAAATACGAGCATAATGATGGCGATAGGACTCGCTTTCAGCGCGGTGCTCGGCGGCGTTTCCATCGTTCTCGCGTACGATAACGACGTTACGCTTATTTACTATATCATTTCGGCGGTAGCGGGAGTCTATTTCCTCGCCAACGCCGTTATATTCTTTACGAGCGCTGAGCGCAGGTACAATTCGATTGAGCCGTAAGGAGGATAAGGTATGAAAAAAATAATGTCCGCTTCTCTCATTCTATTGCCGCTCATAATCCTGATTATCCTGACGGCAAGCACGGCTATAGTTAGCGCTACCAATCATATTTACGTGGAGAGCGTGGAAATAGTGGACGCGGAATTGCCGCTGACGCTTTTCAAAACGGTGTCGGATTCGCGGCCTTCGTATAAACTTACCGCCAACGTCTTCCCGCTTTTCGCGACGAATAAAGAGGTGATTTACCGAAGCGACGACGAGGGTATCGTCGAAGTGGACGCGAACGGCGTTGTGTACGGAGTGGGATTCGGCGAGACCTACGTTTACGCCATAAGCAAGGAAAACAGCATCAAATCCGCTATGCGTAAGGTCATAGTCACGGATAAGAGCGTACATTCCGTCGAAATACTCAATCCCGTATCGGTAATGTATCTGAACGAGGAGCATCAGCTCGAATGGCGGTTAACGCCCGAGGGCGCCGAAAACAAAGCGGTTAAATTCGTAAGTTCCGACCCGTCGGTGGCGGAAGTCACGTTCGACGGGAAAATCTTTGCGCTCACCGCGGGCGTAACGGAAATAACCGTTTACGCGGCAGACAATCCCGACGCGAAAGCGGTAATGAAACTTACCGTAACCGCGATGATAGAATCCGCGGCGCTCGACGGCGACTTTTCCACGGTGACGCTTGCGGGAAGCGGCGCGAGCTTCCCGCATATCGTGTGTTATCCGTCCACCGCGGATTATATCGTGGAATACAGTTCTTCCGACGAGCGCATTGCTTCCGTGGACGATAAAGGCAATATCGAATTCCACGAAGCGGGTTCCGTCACGGTGACCGCAAAGATAGCGGGCACCGATTACGTATTCGTCAAAACTTATATAAGCACCTACGGATATCCCACGGCGGTCACGGTGTCGGGGGAATTCAACGTGCGCTACGAGGACTACGCTCCCGGGAAGAAACCTTTGGATATAGAGATTGCGACTTCGCCCGTAGACGCCGATATTCGGTATCTGAGTTATTGGTTTTCGGTGCCCGGAGTCGTGGAACGCGGCGAAGACGGTAAATTTTACGTTATAGGCGGCGGCACGACGGAGCTGATAGTTTATTACAAGACTTCGGCAAATTCCGTGGGAAGCACGAAGGTCACGTTAAACGTGATGAGAGAGCTCGAGCGTCTGGATTTCGCGGATCCTGACGGAGTAACAGGAGACAGGATTTACGTTTTCGACGAAGTATTCGGAATAAACGCGGTCAAAGTGCCCGCGGACGCTACCGAGGAAGCGGAGTTTTTCACTTCGACGGAGGGCGTGACGCTCGCCAACGGATATCTGTATTTCGACGGCGGCGAGGACTATAAGGAAGCCGTGGTGGGCTACACCGCCGGCAACGGCAGAATAAGCGGCGAATTCAGCGTCGTATACGTCAACGACGAGAAGATATTGCCGATAGAGATAACGGAAGCGGAAAACGAATTCGAAATGTGTATGCCCGCCGCGATCAACGAACAGAAACTGAGTTTCGCGTTCTACGTGCGCGGCGCGGATTCGGTGGAGGTGACCGACGCGTCGGGCGCTCCGAGTCCTTTCGCGGTCGTAACCGAAACGGGAGAATATTTCTACGATATCGCGGTAAACGGCGTCAGGAGCGCGACCGTAAGGGTAAACGTGACGAGGAAAGCGGAGCGTATAGACGACGTGAGGATTTTCGCCGTCTATCCCGACGAGGAGCTCGAGCTTGCGGCGGAGGGCGGCAGATTTTACACGAGCGCCGACAGACTTAGAGCGGAATACGTTATCTACCCCGCGGGCGCAACGCTCGCCGAAGCCGCGATGAAAGCGCTTTCGGGAGACGTTTATATTGAGGGCGGCGAGATAATTTTCCGTACGCCGGGAATAGCCGAAATAGCGCTCGAAGCCGACGACGCTTCGGTAACGTTAGTTATCGAAAGCACCTGCGGCAAACCCGACGGAAATACCGTCACGTTGCAAAATACAGAGCTTAACGCAGGCGAAACCCTCTCCGTTTCCGACGTTATAACGGCGATAAGCCCGTACGGAGCGGACGCTTCCTATATTGCGTTCCGTTCCGCTTCAGGCGCCGTGGCGCTCGAGGGCGGCGCGCTCAAAGCGCTTCACGGCGGCGAAGGCAGCGCGGAAATAGTTATCTCCGGATGCAGCGGCGACGTCGTGCGCACGCTCAACGTAACCGTGTACGAAGCGCCTTCCGCGATAGAGCTCGCTGCTAACTACGTTTACGTCGAAACGGGAGTTCTCGAGATAGGCGGCGAGCATTTCTCGCTTATCCCGGCGACAGCCAATATCGATACGGATTACGAATTACGGGTAACCGAAGGCAACGCTACGGTTGTCGGAAATACGCTTACATTTACGGCGCCCGGTATCGCCGTAGTCGAAGCGAGGCTTCGCGGCGGCGCGAGCGCCGCGCTGACCGCGGTCTATGCGGGTCCGTTAAAAACGGTAGTGCTTTCGGATACCGCTATAACCGAGATCGCCGTCGGCGAGGAATTCGTGGCGGTTACGGAAGACGGTGAACTCGGACTTAGATTCGACGGTTTCGGCGAGATAAGCGGGATGAGCTACGCAGGCGGCGTGTTCTCCGTTACCGAAGCGGTTGCGGAAGGAGAAAGCCACAGCGCGTCGTTTAAGGCTTTCGGCAAGAGTTATCTTTTCAAAGGCATACGCGAAGCGAGCGGGATCACGGCGGAGTTTTACGACGAAGCGGATTTCGATCGCGAAGGCGAGGTTTACGTCACCGCTTCGGCTTCGGTGACATTGAGAGTTGCGCTCGACGAGGAAAGCACGTACAGGGAAACCGAGGTGTTGAGTCTTGCGCCCGACGTGGCGAAAGTGGGCGCCGTCGGAGACGGAAGCTACCTCGTGACCTTCTTAAAGGCGGGCGAAGCCGTTCTCGAAGCGCGTTCGGCGCGCTATCCCGATATTAAAACGCTCGTGCGCGTCAGAAGCTCTTTAGGCGCTGCGGAAGTAGTGGAACTGTCGGGCGCAAGCGTAACGCTCGATTTCGATTCCGATACCGCAAACGTCAAGGATCTCGCTTCGCTCGTCACCCTTTATCCGAAGAACGCGAACGTAAACGAAGTCGCGAAAATAATTTCTTACGACGGGCAGGTGGTTAGTACGGACGGACTCGTCGTCACCGCTTGCGGCGGCGGACAGACCGACGTGCGCCTGCGTTTCCTTACGGTATCCGGTTACGAATACCGCACCGTTACGGTAAGGGCTGTTCGCGCGGGGACGGGCATCGAAGTGAGACTGAACGGCGAAGTCTCCGAGGAGGGCGAATACAGACTGCCCAACGGTCTTATCAATATTTCCGTAAAAGCGACTCCCGCTGACGCCACTTATAACAATACCGTTACCGCCACGATAACGGCGGGCGCGGAATACGCGGAACTTATCGGA
>CALVOD010000063.1 GCA_944350065.1 uncultured Clostridia bacterium | reverse complement strand
TCCGATGTTGGTTACCCTAATATTATTAAATTTTTCGGTGACTTTGTCAAGTTATACACTCTATCTTTTTCAAAAACGACCATATCTTCTATACGCACGCCGAACTTACCTGGGATATATGCGCCCGGTTCGACGCTTGTCAGCGCGCCCAAAGGTATCGGGAGCGGATTTCTCGGCGAGAGCGCCGGTGTTTCGTGTATCTCGACGCCGAGCGAATGACCGAGTGAATGGGTGAAATATTCGCCGTATCCGCGCGCGTCGAGAATTTCTTTAGCCACTGCGTGGCACTCCGCGCCGCTCATGCCCGCTTTGAGTTTCGCTAACGCCGCGTTCTGCGCTTCGAGCACCGATTCGTAAAGATTTACGTACTCCTCGCATGCGCCGCCGTAGACGAAACTTCTCGTCATATCCGAGCAGTACCCCTCCTTTTTCGCGCCGAAATCGACCGTAACGACGTCGCGATCTTTAAGTCGGTTATCGCCCGCGTGAGCGTGCGGTCGGGAAGTATCGGCGCCGAAAGCGACTATTGTATCGAACGCCGGCGACGCTCCTTTTTCCGCCATTCGCGCTTCAATAAACGCTTTAAGTTCGCGTTCGCTCGTGCCGGGCACGATATAAGACAATATCGCCTCGAAAACGGCGTCCGTTACGGCTTGAGCACTGCGTACGCATTCGAGTTCGTATTCGCTTTTTACGGCGCGCAGAGCGCGTATTTCGTCGTCGGCGGGCGTCAACGCGCAGCCCGCGCTATTCGCAAGCGTGAGATATTCGCGATGAGATATACGTTCGTCTTCGTAACCGAGTTCGGCTACCCCCGAAGCTTTAGCCAATTCAACGGCTTTTTCGACGTATGAAAGCGCGCCGACGTCGGTTATCTCGTAATTCTCAAGCAATTCTTCCGCTTCTTCAGACACACGTTTATCGCATATATAGTAGCGTTTGTCGCCCGCTATCAATATCGCCGCGTCTGCATTCGAATACCTCGTAAAATAAAATAAATTCGCTTCGTCGAGCACCACGACGCCTTTATTATGCGCCGTGACGGGAACTCCGGAAAAAATATTCAGACCTGTTGTACCGGCTTTATTTTTCATATTTGTTTACCGTTGCCTTTTCGCCAGTTCTCTACCGAGATAACCACTGCGGGCACAATAAGAGTAAACGCCACGACTTCGACTACCGTATTGAGCGCGACGACGGACGCGAGCACCCACTTGAAATCTATAGTCGTCTCCTCGAAAGTTCTGCCGTAAGCAAAAGCGAGGAACATTCCGAGATATAGCGCGGTATTGGTAATTATTCCGCTCAGAGTAGCGGCTACGCTATTGAATATACGCCTCGGTTTAGATACCGCGTTACGCGCCGAGAGTTTATAAACTCCGCCGCAAACCACACCGACGAGAATGCGCGGCACAACCGAAACAAGCGGATTGACCGTAACGCGGGCAATCGGCATAGACGCCGCGGCGATGAGAGCGAGCGTCATGCTCGTAAGCCCGAAGACAAGACCTACGGCGGCGCCGACTTTCGGTCCTTTGAGTTGAGCCGCAACCAACACGGGGATCAATCCCAGAGCAAGCGACATCGGCAGACCGAGAAGTCTGCTGATTTCGGCAATCGCCTGCAACACGATCACTAGCGCCGCAAATATTCCTATAAAAGCAAGCTCTTTACTTTTCATTACGGATATAATATATCCGCAGGCGCCTTTATGTCAAGCCAATATCCTCTAACGGATTCTGCTACTTTGTTTTAGGCGTTGCTACGAGTCCCACGATAAAAGCGAAAAATATTACTGCGGCGATTCCCGCCGCTACCGCTTCAATACCGCCCGTGACCGCGCCGAGAATACCGCTTTCGAGAGCGCCGTCGATAGCGCCGCGCGCCAGGTTGCTTCCGAAGCCGATTATCGGCACTGTGGCGCCCGCTTTACCGAAATCACGAATATATTTATATACTCCGGCGGTTTCGAGCACTACCCCCAGCAGAAGATAGCCCACGAGTATACGAGCTGAGGTTACCTTGGTGGTATTGATGATCACCTGACCTATCAAGCAAATTGTTCCGCCCACGGCAAAAACCTGAAGGTAAGTCAAAAACGTTTCCATATTTCCTCCCGTCAAACCGTAAAACTCACGGCGTGCGCGATACCGGGAACGGTTTCTCCCTGTAACGTGCTGGTTTTGGAGCAAAGAGCGCCCGTAGGGATCAGTAATACTCTTTTTAGTTCCCCGCACATCATCTTTTTGTATACGTAACCGTTGAAAACGCTGCTGGAGCACGCCGCGCCGCTTCCGCCTTGACCTACGTCCTGCGCCACGCGGTTGAAAAGCAATACGCCGCAATCACGGTATTTTTCGCCGAGACGAACGCCCTTTTCCTCCATAAGCAATCTTAACAGTCCGGAACCGGCTTCTCCGAGATCGCCCGTAAGTATCATATCGTAATAATCGACGTCGCGTGAACTTCCTTCGAAATGCGATAGCAATGTTTCGCGCGCCGCGGGAGCCATACAAGCGCCCATATCGTTGGCGTCGCGCACACCGTAATCGACCACTCTGCCTATCGTAGCGCAGTCTATGCGTATCTTACCTTTGACGCGGTTGAGCATTGTCGCGCCCACGCCCGTTGCCGTCCACTGCGAAAGCGGCGTTCTCTGGTTACCGAGTTCAAGCGGGAAACGGTACTGTCTTTCCGCCGTGCAAAAGTGACTGGACGTCGAGCATATTATTCTGTCGAAATTCCCTCCGTCGATGAGAGAAGACGCGAGTATAAGGCTTTCGGCGAAGGTGGCGCAGGCGTTATATACCCCCATAAACGGTATGTCGAATTCCCTCATTGTAAGGCTCGCGCCTACTATTTCGTCGAGCAGATCGCCGCTTATGCAGAGATCCACGTCGCCGTCTTTGTGCCCCGTTTTATTCAAAAGATACCTTATAGCCGAAATATGCAGACGTATTTCCGCTTTTTCGTGGCTTTTCTGACCGAGAAGATCGTCGCTTACGGATTTATCGAAATACCTTCCGAGCGGACCTTCGGCTTCTTTGGGACCGACTATAGTCGCGGTATCTTCTATGAATACGCCCGACTTGAAAAACACGGTATGGTTCTTCATCCTCCGAAAGCCCCCTTAAAAAGTATGACGATAAGTCCGACGACGACGGACGAAGATATACCGAACACGATGACCGGTCCCGCTACGGAAAACATATTGGCGCACAGCCCGAACACCACGCCTTCGCGTTTATGCTCCACCGCGGGAGAAACGACGGAATTGGCAAAACCTGTTATCGGCACTATCGAGCCCGCTCCGGCGTAGGCGCCTATCTTGTCGTAGATCCCGAAGCCGGTGAGTACGGCGGTTATGAAGATGAGCGTTATCGTCGTAAGCGCCGCAACGTCCTTTTCTCCGAGTTCCGAGAACAGGAATGTGTACAGATCGGTGAATGCCTGTCCTATACAACAGATCGTCCCTCCCGTCCAGAACGCTCTGAACATCGTGAGCAGGTGTTTTGATTTGGGCATTTTTTCTTTTATCAGTTTCAGATATGCTTCGTTAGGCTCGTTCATCGGTTTTTATCTCCTTTTCGGCTATATCCGGTTGGAATATCTCCTCGCGCTCTTTGCACACTTTACGCATAAAAAAATTCCCCTTTAAGAGGAATTTTCTACAAACGGAAATTATTTATACGTTTATGAAAGCATTTCTTTCATCCTGGCGAGGATTTTGCTTTCGAGTCTCGAAACCTGAACCTGACTTACGCCCAGTTCCTCCGCCACTTCGCTCTGCGTCCTGTCGCGGAAATACCTTAAAATTATTATCTTCCTGTCCCTTTCGTCGAGACTCGCGATGACGTCTTTTAACAACATTTTGTCGAGTTCGTCGTTTTCGTCGCGCGTGTCGGCTATCTTGTCGGCAAGACTCAGGTTGTCTTCATCCGTTTCGGCGTTTATCGACACGGGATACCTCGAACTCTCCATTATGAACGTCACTTCCGAGGCTTCCACTCCGAAACGCTCCGCAAGTTCCTCAATCGTCGGGCTTCTCGAATTTTCATTGCGGAAAGATTCTATGAATTTATTCATTTCGAGCGCCTGCGCCTTTACCGAACGGCTGACTTTGATCGCGCCGTCGTCGCGTATGAATCGCTTGATTTCTCCCGCAATCATCGGAACCGCATAGGTCGAAAACCTTACTCCGAATTTAAGGTCGAAATTGTTAATCGCCTTCACGAGTCCGAGCGTTCCGAGCTGAATAAGATCGTCGTATTCGATCTGTTTGTTTTTATAACGGCGCACAATGCTTTTAATAAGCGGCATGTTGCTTTCCACAAGCTCCGTTTTCGCCGCTTCGTCACCCGCTTGCGCCCTCGCAATCCTCTCGTGTATTTCCTCGGGCGTAAGCATTTATGCCGTGAGCTTTTTGCTCATTTTTACGGTGGTGCCTTCGCCCGGGGCGGATATCACTTCGAGCGAGTCCATGAAACTGCGCATAATCGTGAATCCGAGTCCGCTGCGTTCTTCTTCGCCTTTCGTCGTGTAGAAATCGCTCATCGCTTTCTCCACGTCTTCGATACCTTTGCCGTTGTCGCGTATTTCCACGTTGAGAACACCGTCCTCAATGTCGCAATTTACGGTTATTATCCCTTCGGGATTACATTCGTAGCCGTGTACTATGGAATTAGTGACGGCTTCGCTAATTGCTGTTTTCAAATCGGAAACCGTTTCTATTGTGGGATTGATACGCGCGGCGTACGCGCCCACAGTGCTGCGAAGAAAACTTTCGTTAGCCGCAAGCGCGTTGACTTTGATCGTCAATGTGTCCTTGTTTGCCATATATGACTTTACCTCTCTTCCTTATTCAAGCCTGTTGATGATGGTATATAAACCGCTAACTTTGAGCACTTTGTCCGCAACGGCGGAAGGCTTAAGGAAATTAACTGCTTTCCCGAGCGATTTAAGAAGTTTATAGCGCCCCATTATGAGCCCCACAGCGGTGGAATCCATAAAAGTTATGCCGCTCATATCCAATACGAAACGGTCATAAAGCGCGTTTTCTTTTTTAATAAGGTTATCCATAAATACGCGCATTCCGGGCGCCGAAGCGTGGTCGATGTCGCCTGCGAGGGTGACTGTGAGCGTACCCTTACGAAGTTCGTAGTTAAGCATTCCGATATTCTCCGTTGTGTATTACTTCCCGATAATACCCCCATCGTAAACGCGTTATAAGGCTTATATCGGCGATAAAAGTCGTAAAATGTTTATCGTAAAAAGAATATAAAAATCTCATATCCGCTTCACAAAACGGACACAATATAGCTATAATATATATGCATAAATTAAAAAGGGCAGTTTTGAAAATGAAAAATCCCAAAAAATTTTTAATCGTTCTGACGGCTGTAATATTGGCGGTCGTGCTTGCCGTTACGCTGTGCGCCTGCGTTACGGGTGACGATCTCGACGAGATAAACTCCGAAACGGGCAAAGTATCTTCCGGCGGCAACTCTATAACCGGCGAAATCGTCTATAACCAATACACGGTGAATACTTCTACCGGCGCGCCTGCGGAAAACGCGACGAGCTATACTGAAGTTATCGAAGCGGTACAGACGTCGGTAGTTCTGATAAGCGTATCGACGGATCTTAATTCCGCAGCGAGCGCGGCGGGTGCAGGCGTATTTTACGGAAGCGTCGAGGGCGAAGACGCGAGTATGATAATCACCTGCTGTCACGTAGTCGAAGACGCGGTTACCATTAAAGTTACCGTCAACGCCGGCGACCTCGACAGCTCCAACGACGTCATACTCGACGCAACGGTCATCGGAATGGACGACGATCAGGACATTGCGGTGCTTAAAGTGGCGGGAACGGGCTACAATTACGCGACTTGCCGCGACATTTCGGCTTCGCCCTATCTGCTCGGCGAAGACGCTACCGCGATAGGCAATCCTCTCGGCGCGGGCATCACCGTTACTAAAGGTATCATCAGCGGTATAGAGCGTTCGGTCAAGCTCGACGGCGTGACGATGACGCTGCTGCAGACCGACGCCGCCATCAACGGCGGCAACTCGGGCGGCGCCCTTTTCGACGCCAACGGCTACCTTATCGGAATAGTGAACGCTAAGACCACCGGAAGCACTATCGACGGCGTAGGCTACGCAATCCCGATATCCACCGCGAAACACGTTGCCGATTCCATTATCTCGACGGCGGGAAAAGCCGAATACAACGGACTCGGATATATTGAAGGCAAAATCCGTCTCGGCGTCAGCATTGCCCAGATAAACAAATCTACCGTGGAAAGCAATTTCCCGCAGATAGGCACGCTTGCGCCTAAAGATAACGAATATTATTACTATGTTTCGGAGGTAACCCCTTACGGAAGCATAGCGCGTTCCGATTCGGCGGGCGCTATAACGGAAGGCTCGTTGATTACCGGCGTGACGGTAGACGGGCTCGAGCGCAGATTCACGGACGCTTACACAATCGAAACGATGCTTGCCGAAGCGGAGATCGGCGACGTAGTCACCTTCCATATCATCACGGTTACGGTAAGCAGTACGGGAATATTCGGACCTACTACGTACACTTACGCCGAATCGAGCGTGGATATCACGATGTACCAATACGTTTACGGCTTTATCGGCTGAAGCGCTTATCCGATCGGCTTTATGACAAAATAAAACTCCGGGAAATTCCGGAGTTTTTTAACCTAAAAGGCGCTCTTTTATATGCGTCGGCGCCCGAGCGCAGCGTTTTTCAACCGTTTATATTCCCTATACGAACAAAAGCCCGCGATATCCACGCATACAAAGTATAATAGAAATGCGAACATAATCGCACAAACCGTAAATATTTCTGAATACACCACAAGCAGGACCATCGCAAGCATAAAGATATTGGATATAAAATCCGATATAACGAATATTATTCTCGCGCCGTTAGGAATGATAAGAAATTCGACAACAACGTAAACGGTTGCCAAAATCGTAAAAGCGCCTATCGCAAAAAACACATACGCGCCTAACTTACCGAACAATTTGGCGAATCCCATTATCGCCGACGCCCACGGGTCCTCTATACCATCCGTATCGCTTTCGGACTCAGACAGCATGTAAGCGCCGTACGCGAAAAAATAAATCGCGAGTGCCGCTATCGCTACGACTTTTATGATTGCCAGAATTTTGAACGCCTTTTCCGCTCTCATCGCCGTGACCTCGACAATCTACGCGTAATTATCGGTATCAGTAAACTCTCCTTGCGCGCATACGGTTCGCGCCTTCGCGCTCAATCAATCTTCTTTGACGTTCTTGCTCTTCGCGTTTACGTTTTACGTTGCCTGCGATGAGGAAAAACGAACATAATATCAGCATAAGCGCGCCCGCGCATATCGCAGCCATATAT
>CALVOD010000062.1 GCA_944350065.1 uncultured Clostridia bacterium | reverse complement strand
CGCTTGACGTCCATCGAAAGCACCACGCATTGATCGCCGTATTTTTTCGCCGCCGCGGTTATCAAAGACTTGTCGCGTATCGCGCCGCTGTTGACGCTTACCTTGTCCGCGCCGCTCTTGAGCACCCTGTCGAAGTCGTCAACGGTATTGATGCCGCCGCCCACGGTGAGCGGTATGAAAATCTCGCCCGCCACTTCCTCGAGGATATCCTTGAAAAGCGCACGCCCTTCGTAAGACGCCGTAATGTCGTAGAACACCAGTTCGTCCGCGCCCGATTCGTTATAGTACCGCGCGAGCTCCACCGGGCTCTCCACGTCGCGTATCGAAGTGAAATTCTTGCCTTTCACCACCCTGCCGTCTCTTACGTCGAGGCAGGGTATAATTCTTTTAGTGAGCATTTCCGTCTCCCAAAGCTATCGCTTCGGATAGCTTAATTGCATTTTTATATAAAGCCTTACCTATTATCGCGCCGTACACGCCGATACCCGCGAGCGCTTTGACGTCGTCGAGAGAACTGACTCCTCCCGAAGCTATTACGTTGAGTCCTTCGATATTTTTAAGCTCCTTATACGCTTCGATATTGGCGCCCTGCATACAGCCGTCGCGGGATACGTCGGTATAAATGACGGTACGGATACCCGCGTCCCTTAACCTTAAACAAAAATCGTAGCCGCGCTCGGCGGAAAGTTTTTCCCAGCCGTGGGTGGCTACGAAGCCCTCTTTCACGTCCGCTCCCACGGCTATAGCCGCGCCGTACTTAGCCGCCATCGCCTTCGTGAAAGCGAAATCCGTCACCGCGACGGTACCGAGTATCACCCTTTTCACGCCGAGCTCGAGATAGCTTGCGATACGCTTCTCGTCGCGTATGCCGCCGCCCACCTCGATATCGACGGCGCCCGTTTCGGCAAGCGCTTTTATGGTCGGGAAATTGACGGGGCTTCCGTACCGCGCGCCGTCGAGATCGACGACGTGCAGATTACGCGCGCCCTCCGCGATGAAGCCTTTCAGCACTTCCGTAGGATCGGAAGAATAGGTTTCGCGCGAGTCGAATTCCCCTTTCGTCAGTCTCACGGCGGAGCCGCTCATCAGATCTATTGCAGGTAATATTTCCATATCCTTTCCTTATCGACGGCTATTTGAGTTCGTCGAAAGCGCGCAGTATCTTCAAGCCCACGGGACCGCTTTTCTCGGGGTGGAACTGCGTGCCGTAGACCTTGCCTTCGCGCACCACGCCGCTTACGGACACGCCGTACGCGGAAGACGCGAGCGTGTGCTCCGCCGCGGGAACGTAATACGAGTGAACGTAATATACGTAGTCGCCGTCGGAATTATATTTGAGTATCGGGTCGTCTTTCAATATTTTCAGGCTGTTCCAGCCCATTTCGGGCACTTTGAGCGAAACGCCGATATCGTCGAGATCTTTTGCAAGCGAACGCACTTCGCCGGGAACGAAGCCCAATCCGGAATGTACGCCGTACTCGTAACTCACGTCGAAAAGCATCTGCATCCCGAGACAGATTCCGAGCAAGGGTTTTCCGGAGAACACTTCCTCGCGGATAACGGGGGTAAGTAAAGTGGCGTCGAGCTTCGCTCTCGCGTCAGCGAACGCGCCTACCCCGGGAAGAATGAGTTTATCCGCGCGCCTTACGCGCTCCGCGTCGGAAGTGACCTCCGCTTCTATACCGAGATATCGCAAAGAAGCGGTAAGACTGAATAAATTGCCTACTCCGTAATCGATTATCGCTATCATAGACTGCCCTTAGTGGACGGTATCGCGTCCGCAAACTTCTCGTCGTAAGCCACCGCTTCGCGCACCGCTCTGCCGAAGCCTTTGAATACCGCCTCCAAAATGTGGTGAGTGTTCTTGCCGCTCAATTTCCTGACGTGCATCGTGACGCCCGCGCTTCTTACGAACGCCATAAGGAATTCTTCCACGAGCTCGGTATCGAAACCGCCGACTTTGGCGGGAATACTTTCACCGTCGTCCTCTATCCGCGTGGCTCGAAGCTCCACGTCGTAGGCAAGATAGCTCCTTCCGCTGAAGTCGAGCGCAACCATAACGAGCGCTTCGTCCATCGGAAGTATCGACGAGCCGTATCTCGTTATCCCGCGCTTGTCGGCGAGCGCCTCTTTGAACGCCGTGCCGAGCACTATCCCGATGTCCTCCGCCGAATGGTGGAAGTCCACCTCCGTATCGCCCTTACAGGTAAGCGCGATATCCGTTTTCGACATGGCGGTGAACGCCGTGAGCATGTGGTCGAAAAATCCGTTGCCGCTCGATATCTCCGCTTTGCCGCTGCCGTCGACGTTGAGTCTCAACGCTATGTCAGTCTCTTTGGTTTTTCTTTTAATTTCGCTTATTCTCACTTTCAGGCTCCCGTAATTATATTTTTGATTTCCTTAACGAGTATTTCCATTTCGTAACGGCTTCCTATCGTTATGCGCACGAAGTCGCTTAAAGCGGGTGAAGAAAAATACCTTACGAGTACGCCGCGCTCTTTGAGCGCAAGATAAAGCTCCTCCCCTCCTATTCTATCGGAACGCGCAAGAAGAAAATTCGCCATGGAAGGCAGCACCTCGAATCCGAGTTCTTTAAGTGCGGCGAAGGTATATTCTCGCGTCGCGATTATCTTTTGACGGTTGACTTCGAACCACTCCCGGTCGCTTATCGCTTTTGCTCCGAGCGTCTCCGTAAGTCTGTTGACGTTATAGGGATTGAAGGAGAATTTGACCGCTTTCAAATCCGCTATCAACGCTTCCGAAGCTATCGCAAACCCGAGCCGCGCGCCTGCGAGCGAACGCGATTTCGAGAAGGTCTGCACCACGATGAGGTTATCATATTTGCGGGTAAGCCCCACCGCGCTCTCCGCTCCGAAATCGACGTACGCTTCGTCCACGACGACGAGACGGTTGGCGCGCGCGCTTACTATGCGCTCCACCTCCGCGAGCGTTATCGCGATACCCGTCTGCGCGTTGGGATTGGCGAATATCACGTTATCCGGACAATCGGCGAAAGCCTCCGCGTCCAGCGAATAATCCTTCTTCAAAGGAATGACGTAATTTTTCACCCCGATGAGTTCGCCGAAAACGGGATAAAATCCGTAACTTATTTCGGGAGAAGCCATTTTTCGGTTTTCGTCGCAGAACGCCGCGTAGATAAACGCGAGTATCTCGTCGGAGCCGTTACCGACTATGACTTCCTCAGGCTTCACGCCGTAATACTCGGCTATCGCTTTTGTCACCGTTCTGCACTCGGGATCGCTATACAGCCTTAATCCGCGCACGGCGTCTTCGTCGATCGCAGCTACCGCTTCGGGCGACGGCGGATAAGGACTTTCGTTGGTGTTAAGTTTGATATAACGCCTGTTTTGCGGTTGTTCTCCGGGAACATAGGGCTCGAGAGAAGCGTATCTGTCGATAAGGAATTTGCTCATTTACCGTATCGGACGCCTACGCTCGCCGCATGCGCCGTAAGCCCCTCCGCCTCCGCAAATCTCATCACCGCGGGCGCTATCTTCTCCAAAGCCGCCGCGGAATAACTTATGTACTGCGATTTTTTAATAAAATCGTCCACCGAAAGGGGCGAAGAAAATCTCGCCGTTCCGCTCGTGGGAAGGGTGTGATTGCTCCCCGCGAAATAATCGCCCACCGCTTCGGGAGTGTAGTGACCGAGGAATACGGAGCCCGCGCTCGTTACCTCGGGAAGCAGTTTCTCCGGCTCCTCCACGCTCAATTCGAGATGCTCGGGCGCGAGTTCGTTGGAGATACGCACCGCTTCCGAAAGGTCTGCGGAAATTATTATCTTGCCATTGTTTTCTATCGAAACGCGCGCTATTTCCTCACGTTCGAGTTTTTTAAGCGCCTTTTCCAACTCTTTCGAAACCTCGTCCGCGAGCCGCTCGCTCGGCGTTATGAGTATGGCGGTCGCCCTCTTGTCGTGCTCCGCCTGCGACAGCATGTCCGCTGCAACGTAGTCCGCGCGGGCGCTCTCGTCCGCTATGACGAGTATTTCGCTGGGGCCCGCTATCATATCTATTCCGACTACGCCCTGCACCAGCTTTTTAGCTGTAGCGACGTAGACGTTCCCCGGTCCCACTATCTTGTCGGCGCGCGGGACGGTCTCCGTCCCGTAAGCCATCGCCGCTATAGCCTGCGCGCCGCCGGACTTGTAAACCTCGTCCACGCCCGCAACTTTAGCGGCGGCAAGTATGGCGTCCGCAATCTTCCCGTTTCTGTCGGGCGGAGTGCACATTATTATGCGCTCTACTCCCGCAATCTTAGCGGGTACGGCGTTCATCAGAACGGTGGACGGATAGCTCGCCGTGCCGCCCGGCACGTACAGTCCCGCGCACGCAACGGGTATGAAACGCTGTCCGAGTACCGCTCCGCCGCGTTCTATGCGGTAATCCTTCCTTACCTGCGCCGAATGAAATTCGCGTATGTTAGCCGCCGCTTTTTCCATTATGGCGATAAATTCCTTATCCACGCGCGCGTACGCCGCGTCGATTTCGGAATCGGTTACCTTCAGCGAGTCGAGTTTAGCTTTATCGAACGCTTCCGCGTAACGGTACAACGCCTTGTCCCCCTCTTTACGCACGTTCTCGATAATATCGCGAACGCGCGCCTCTATCTCCTTGACGTCGTCCTCCCCCCTGAAAAGTATCTCCGCGAGCGGAAGCTCGCCCGTACGGTAAATCTTTATCATTTCACTACCTCTCTCAATTTCGATACGAGAGTTTCTATCTCTGCGCGTTTGAACTGATAACTCGCCTTGCACGCGATGAGCCGCGCGCTGATGTCCGTTATCTCGGTGAATACGCTCATATCGTTTTCCTTGAGCGTGGTGCCCGTTTCGACTATGTCCACGATGACGTCGCTCATTCCGAGTATCGGCGCAAGCTCTATCGAACCGTTAAGTTTGATTATTTCGATATCGCGGTTCACCGAAGCGTAATACCTGCGCGCTATCCCGGGGAATTTCGTCGCCACGCGAAGCGGTCTTTCGAAGTCCTCGCGATAACCGTTTTTCGCGGCGACGGCGACTCTGCATTTGCCCATTTTGAGGTCGAGCAGCTCGTAAACGTCGGGCGCGTATTCGAGAAGAATGTCCTTGCCCACCACGCCGATGTCCGCGACTCCGTTCTCGACGTAGACCGTTACGTCGCTCGGCTTCACGAGGAAATAGCATATCCCGCCGGCGGAATCTTCGAATACGAGTTTGCGGTTTTCTTTCGTTATTTCGTCGATATTGTAACCCACTTCGGCGAGAAGTTTAAGCGTTTTGTCGGCGAGCCGTCCTTTAGGTAAAGCTACGTTAAGCATTTTTCACCTCCGTAAGTTTCTCCCCGTCGAAACGCATTATTTTACGGTATTTGCCGTCGGCAAGCGGAGCGCTTCCCACGGAAACCGATTTGCCTTCGGCGCGTATTGCGTCCGCCGCCGCGGCTACCGCGGAGATATCGGCGCCCTCGGCGTATTCCAAGAATACGTCCTGATCGAATTCCGCTTTACGCGAATAATAGGAAACTATTTCGTCTACGTAGACCGCGAATCCTATCGCACCCGCGTCTTTAGCGAATTTTTTCATAAGTTTGTCGTACCTGCCGCCCGAAAGCACGGGACGGGGCACCGCGGGCGTAAAGCCCGTAAATATGATCCCGTTGTAATAACCGGTGTCGTTGACGAAGGAAAAATCCAGTCTCACGTTGTCGTAATACGCCGCGGAACGCAACGCTTTATCCAAAGTCGCAAGTTCTTCAAGCGCTACGCGCATACCATCGTTCATAACCGCCTTACGCGCCTTTTCTATCCCCTCCGAAAGGGTGCCACTCACCGAGGTAAGCGTTTCGAGGGCGGCAAGGGCTACGTCGGAAATGCCGAGCCTTGCGGCTGCGGCTCTCAATCCGTGCAGGTTTTTGCCGGTCACGTAGCCGTAAATTTCTTCGTTAGCCTCGTAGTCGAGTCCCAGCCCCTCTATCAACGCGGAAACGAAACCGACGTGCGAAATATCGAGTATGAAATTTTTATCCACCGCGGCGAGCGCGCTAAGCGCGAGCCGCGTGACTTCGTACACGGTGTATCCGTCGATATCGCCTATCGCCTCGAGCCCTATCTGTTCGGACTCGCGGAATTCGGGCGAATTGCGCGCCGGACGGTAGACGTTCTCGATATAATACAGCTTTCTTACGCCCTTTTCGGCTTTGGCGTTCTTGACTATCGACAGCGTGACGTCGGGCTTGAGCGCCATAAGTTTGCCGCCCGCGTCGGTGAACGTGATTATCTTGTCGCTTATGAGGAAATCCTTGTTCTCCATATACAGCGAATACTCCTCGAAACGGCTCATAAGATATTTTTTATAGCCGTAGCTTTCGAAAAGATTGCCGAGTACCAGAGAAACTTCGTCCTCTTTGCGCATAGAATTCAATTCTATTTCCATAAACTCTCCGTAGAATTCAATAATATCCGTTATATATCCTTTGACCGCCTGCGGCGCACCGCGCCGCCGCGTCAAGACGGTAAAAGTATATTATCACGCTTTAGCGATTTAGTCAACTAAATTGCTAAAGCGAAACAAAATTCTTTGCGATTTTCATTCAAGCTCGACGCGCGCGAAAACTTCGCCTATTTTCGCGTTTATGACGAGGTTCGCGCGCCTGTCGGCGGGCGTGGGATCGCGGTTGACGATGACGAGGTTTTTCCCGCCGAAATAATCGATGAGCCCCGCCGCGGGATATACCGCAAGCGACGTGCCCGCAACTATGAGCGTATCTGCGCGCATAATGGCGCGTATCGCGCCCGTCATCACTTCTTGATCGAGACCTTCCTCGTAGAGCACGACGTCGGGTTTCACCACGCCGCCGCAGGAGCAACGCGGAATACCTTCGGAATCCCTTACCTTCTCCACGCCGTAGAATTTACCGCACCTGTCGCAATAATTGCGCAGTACCGAGCCGTGAAGTTCGAAGACGTTTTTCGAGCCCGCAGCCTGATGCAGACCGTCTATATTCTGAGTTATGACGGCTTTGACCTTGCCGAGCTTTTCCCATTCCGCGAGTTTAATGTGAGAGGCGTTCGGGCGTATGCCTTCGACGAGGAGCTTATCGCGGTAAAAGTCGAAAAATTCCTTCGTGTGCCTTTCGTAGCAGGTGTGGCTCAACATATATTCGGGAGGATAGGCGTACTTTTCGGCGTACAGCCCGTCGGGACTGCGGAAATCTTTGAGCCCCGACTCCGTTGAAACGCCCGCGCCGCCGAAAAAGACGACGTTATCGGAATTTACGAGCACTTCGCGCAATTCGCGCGCGTATTCCTCGGCGGTCTTCATTACTTAACCTCGAGCCAGCCGCTTCCCGTAGGATCCTCGCGGAACGCAGTCACCATACGGTATTCCTTTTCGGTAATGTATTTTTCGTCGAGAGCCACCTTGCTCAAAACGCT
>CALVOD010000061.1 GCA_944350065.1 uncultured Clostridia bacterium | reverse complement strand
CCGAGTCCGCCGCGCAAAACGAGCGTTTCGCCGCCGTTAAGTTTTTCCGCTATTTGCGCGGCAAAAGCCGCGGTTTCCTCGGGCGAATGCGTTACTATCGTCATAAATGCAGTATCGGGGAAAGTTTCTTATAGAGCACGAAAGTCACTACCGAAGCCACCGTCGATTTGATGAGGTTGAACGCGAGTCCGTATTCGCAGGCGAATTCCACTCTCACTTCCATAATGCTCGGTAAAAAAACTTCGGCGTATAACGGAACGGTTATGAAATAGTTGTTGAATATCGACACCGCCGCGTTGACCAGCACGCCTATAACGAGCGCTATGAGCGCGCCCTTGCGCGTCTTATGGAATTTGTAATAAAGGCTCGCGGGCAACACAAGCGCGCAGCCGACTATGAAATTGGAAAGCTCTCCTACGAGCATCGTCGAGGACGTGGACAATTTGATAACGCACTTGATAAGCACGATTATCACGCCGGCGACGGGTCCCATCGAGAAACCGCCTATCAGCGCCGGTATATCCGAGAAGTCCATATCGAGCACGTTGAACGGGAACGCCGGAAATATCGGGAACCGCGCGAACAGGTACAACACCGTCGAAAGCGCGGACAATATCGCTATTTTGGTGATATAAGCGGTGACGTTGCGCGTAGTAACGGGTTTAGCCGCGGATTTTTTACGTCCTTTTTCTTTAGGCGGGTCTACGGGACCTGCGGGCGCAAGGATAACGATCGGCTCGTTACTTTTAGCCGAACTTTCGGCGGAAACCGTCGAAAACTTTTCTGTTTCTGTGTTTTTCTCCATTTTCAATGCTTCCTTACGTGATCCCCGTTACGATTTTGATAAGGGTATCGTTTTTTCGTTTCTCGATTTCCACAGCTTCTCGAGGCAGTAGAATTCGCGCGTGTCCGCGCTGAATATGTGCACGATCACGTTGTCGTAGTCTATAACTACCCATCTGCCTTCGCGTAAGCCCTCTCTGCGGGTGGCGAATACGCCCTGCTCCGCGAGTTTGTCCTCTACTTCTTCGGCAAGCGCGCGTACGTGATTAAAGTTCTTGCCCGTGGCTATCACGAAATAATCGGCTATTTCCGACGGTCCGAGTTCCACGACTTCGATATCGCCGCCCTGCTTGTCGTCGAGCACTTTGTTAATAAGTTCGGTAAGCGCCAATGCTTCCATTCGTACCTCCAAAGGTGACGTCGACTTTCGTCAACGGTATTTATTCCGCTATATTGTACCACGCGTACGCGCGGGAAGTCAACGGGTCAATTTGCGCGCCCGAGCGCGTGAGATATTCGTAATTGTGTTTAAGCAGCGCGCGGAAACAGGCTTCTATATCCTTATCCGCAAGCGCGCGCAGTTCTTCCACGCCCTCGTAGCTCCTGCCCGACTCCAGCTTATCCGCTATAAAAATCAATTTGCCGAGAGCGCTCATATCGGGTTTGGCGGTGGTGTGATAACGTATTGCGTCGATGATCCGCTCGTCCTTTACGCCGTATATACTATAAGCAGCTTCGGCGCCGTCGTACTGGTGTATGACCTCTTTGGAAAGCGTATCGTAGCTTTCCGCGGGGTGCATCGGCGGGCACTGCTTGCGCGAATCGTGCAGCATCGCCGCAAGAAAAACCGAGTCGAAATCCACGTCGCAGCTCCAGGCGTGTCCCACGGCGAATTCCGCCGTGCGCACCGTATGCGCGAAAAGTCTTTCGCTCATCTCCTTCCTTAACCTTTCTGCAAGCTCGGAATAGACGGAATAAAGTCCCTTTTCTTTGATATATCCGAGCACTTTCGCGGGTATGAAACGCGCCGCGCGATCGTAATCCTTCAATTCGAGATAAAGTTTAAGCTCGCTCGAAGACACTTCCTCACATTCGAAATCGGCTACCGATATTTTCGCGCCCGCATAAACGGAATTAAGGCGTTTCGCCTCCGCTTCCGCCTCCTTACGCACGTTCCCGCGCGGCACCGCGAGTATCGGGATAAGCGCCGCAACTTTTTCCGGATTGCGCCATTCGGTGAATTTCATAAGGCTGTCGGAGCCGATAAGATAAGTCAAATCGTCCGACGGGAATTTTTTCTTGAGTTCGTCGAGCACGAGATAGGAATACGCATGATCGAGCGCCATTTCCCGCTCCGTTTCGTCCACCTCGAGGAAGGGATATTCTTCGGATAATATTTTCAGCATGGCGAGACGCTCCGCATAGGGAGTTATCCTGCAATGCTTGTGGGGCGGATTGAACGTGGGCTCGAGTATCACCTTGTCGAAACCGTAACGCTCTTTCGCCATGAGCGCAATCGCTATATGTTCGGAATGTACGGGATCGAAAGTTCCGCCGAGTACCGCTGTCTTCATATTTACGATTATACAATATCCGCGCGCGATATTCAACGGATTCGACGAATGAAAGCCCGCTCGCGTGGAAATATTTTGCTTATGGCGAAATTTATAGACAAGATAATTTTTTCGGCTGCGTTCATCGTAGTGGTCTACGGCTTGAGCTCGAGATATATCGGCGAAACCTTCGCGCTCGCGCTTACCGCCGCGGCGTACGTTTCCGCGGCGCTCGTTTACCTCGCTTCGAGGGTGCGCCGCGACCTTGCGAAAGAAATAACTCCGCAGGAAATGTGCTCCTATCTCGCGCTTATGGGTGCCGAAAAGCAAACTAAGCTGTTATATCAGACCTTACCCGAAGCGCGGCGCGTGCAGCTTAAACCGCCCTACTTCGTATTCGAAAAGGACGGCGAAAAATGTATGGTCGCCGCATTGTATAAGTTCCTCAATCTGGCGCAGGAAGATATCTCCGCGGCGTACCGCGCGGCAAACGGTTTCGGCGTGAAAAAGATAATGATACTCACCCGCGCGCGGGACAGGAAAACGGTCAATCTCGGGGCGCTGATACCGATGGACATAAGCTATCCCGACAAGCGCTCGGTCTACCGGTATCTCAAAAAGCACAACGCCCTGCCTAATCCGCTTTGCGAAAAAAAACGGGTACGGAACGTTCGTCCCGAACCCGGAGCGATACTCGATACGGTGTTTGCGCCGAGCAAGCTGAAATATTATCTGTTCGTTACGGTGATGCTTACGGTAGCGGCGTTTTTCACGCCGCTGAAAACCTATTATTTCGTATGCGCCGCATTGCCGCTCGTACTCGCTTCGGGCTGTCTCTTACGCTCCGCGCGCGAGCGGCGTTGAGCGGTACCTTACGGTACGTACTCGAATTCGACGCCCATTATATCCACTACGTCGCCGTCCTCTATGCCTTGCGCTTTGAGTTCGGCTATAACGCCCTTTTCGCGCAACGCGCGCTGGAACCAACGGAAAGAATCCCCGTCGTTCAGTACCACTCTGCGCGCAAGCTCCTCGACGTAGCCGCCGGTGACGTAGAATACGCCGTTTTCCTTATGCACCTCGAAGGAATCGCGGTCCTTTACTTCGTATTCGAAAGGAACGAAGCTCAACGGCTCCGCGGGCGGAAGCTCCGCGAGCTTTTCGGCAATCGCGCGCTTAAATTCAGCTATTCCCGCCGTGGTTGCCGCGGATATGCGTAAAACCTTACTCCCGCAAACCTTTTCGAGGGCTTCGAAAGCGCTTTCGTCGGGCTGAAGATCGCACTTGTTGGCGACGACTATTTCGGGAAGCGCGCCGAGCTCGGGCGAATACTCGGTAAGCTCCTTCCTTATCGCCTTATAATCTTCCGCGGGATCCCTGCCCTCTATGCCGCTGATGTCCACGAGGTGCACTATGAGGCGCACGCGTTCGACGTGTCTTAAAAAGCTGTGTCCGAGCCCCACTCCTCTGCTCGCGCCCTCGATAAGCCCCGGTATATCTGCCACGACGAAGGATTCGTCGCCGTAAACGACGGTGCCGAGATTGGGCGAAAGCGTGGTGAAATGATAATCGGCTATTTTAGGACGCGCGGCGGAAATTACCGATAAAAGCGTGGATTTCCCGACGTTGGGGAAGCCCACGAGACCTACGTCCGCTATCGTCTTGAGTTCGAGCACGATCTTGCGCTCCACGGTGCGTTCGCCGGTCTCCGAAAATCCGGGAGAACGCCTTTTTGCGGTAGCGAATTTCGCGTTGCCGCGACCGCCGCGCCCCCCTTGAAGCACGAGCACGCGCTCGCCTTCTTTATATACGTCGGCTATTATACCGCCTGACTCCGCGTCCTTCACCACGGTGCCGCAGGGAACCTTGACGACGACGTCTTTCCCCGCTCTGCCCGTACAATTCCTGCCGCTTCCGTTAGCGCCGTTCTCCGCTCTGAAATGCTGCGAATACCTGAACGCCGCGAGCGTATTCATCGCCGCGGAGGCTTCGAAATATATGTCGCCGCCTTTGCCGCCGTCGCCGCCGTCCGGACCTCCCGCCGCCACGTATTTTTCGCGGTGCCAGCTTACCGCGCCGTCGCCGCCGTTACCTGCTTTAATGTATATCGTCGCAACGTCGAGAAACATCCTTTGCCTCCTCTTTTTCTTTGTCTTTTCCTACAGAATACAGGCAGATACCTTTCAGTTTGCACCCGTCGCAAGCGGGTTTCAACGCCTTGCAGATATATCTGCCGTGAAATATCAGCGTATGATGCAACGTGTTCCACTGCTCCGCGGGATACGCCGAACACAATTCGCGTTCCACTTTCTCAACGGTATTGCCCGAAGCTATGCCTATTCTCCTCGATACGCGGAAAACGTGAGTGTCCACAGGCATCGCGGGCTCGTCGTACGCCACCGTCATCACCACCGAAGCCGTTTTGCGCCCCACTCCCGCAAGCGACACCAGTTTATCCATTTCGCGCGGGACTTCGCCCGAATATTTTTCGACTATTTCGCGCGAAGCGGCTATTATGTTCTTGGCTTTATTGTTGTAAAATCCCGTCGAAAATATGTACGGCTTCAATTCCTCGGGCGTAAGACGGGCGAATTGCTCGGGCGTGTCGTAAACCTTGAAAAGCGTCTCGGTGACCATATTGACGCGCTTGTCGGTGCACTGCGCGCTCAATATCACCGCGACGAGCAGCTCGAAGGGCGTTGAATAATTGAGTTCGCAACCGGCATTCGGGTGCATTTCCTTGAGTTTGTTGTAAACATCCGCGTAGTTCATACATAAATTATACAATAGAACGGCGCGGAACGGAAAGGATTTGAAACTATTTCCTGAAAATCCCTTGCGAACTTCCGAGATTGAGCTGCGAAATGAGTTCTTTGACGAGTTCGAGGCGTGAGGAATCGAATACCACCGTAAGTCCGCAGCTGACCCCGAGCGAACGCGGGGTATTGACAATGGCGGAAGCGATACGTCTTTCGTTAAGCGCGCGGCTCAGCCTGAAGGCTTCGCTTCTCGATCTGAAGGGAGCGAGGTAATTCATAAGCAGTCTCCGTACCTTATATTTACAATACAATCTATTATGGGCTACGTTAAAGCGTGTATTTATCTTGACAATTCCGCGACGTCGCGGTACAAGCCGCGCGCCGTCGTTAAAGCGGTGGAGCGCGAACTCAAATGCTCGGCAAACGCCGGCAGAGGCGGACATAAGGCGAGCGTAAGAGCGGGCATGATAATCGAAGAATGCCGCGAACGCGTAACGTCGATCACGTTCGAAGGTTACGCGGTGATGACCAAAAGCTGTACCGAAGCCCTCAATACCGCCATATTCGGCAGAAATTATTTCGGTAAAATAATAACTTCGGTGTTCGAGCACAACAGCGTGCTGCGCCCTTTGGAAAAGCTGCGCGCCAAGGGCGCGAACGTCGTGCATATATCCTCGCCCAACGGCGTCATATCCCCCGACATACTGAAAGCGCATTTAAGCGCGGACACCTCACTGGTCGTACTTTCGGAGATGAGCAACGTAACGGGTACGATACAACCTATAGACGAATTGGGCGCCCTGTTAAGCGCAAAAGGTATACCGTTCATCGTAGACGCGGCACAGTCACTCGGTCACACCTCGAGCGCGTACACGGGAGTCACGGCGATAGCGGGCGCGGGGCACAAAGGTTTGCACGGGCCGCAGGGAACGGGCTTTCTCGTATTCCGGCGCGGCGCGGATCCCGCGCCCCTCATTTACGGCGGGACGGGCACGGACTCCGCTTCTCTCGTACAGCCTTCGGCTCCTCCGGAAGGTCTCGAAAGCGGCACGCTGAATTCAGCGGGGATAGCGGGACTTTCGGAAGGCATACGCTGGACTCTCAAGCACAAGGAAAGCATCGTAAACAAAATAACCGAATTATCCTCGGAACTCACGGAGGGACTGAAAAGTATTCCGTCGGTCAAGCTTTATTCCGACAACGCAAACGGCGTGATCTCCTTTAACGTAGGCGATCTGACGAGCTCGGAAACGGCTGACATACTCGACGCGGAATACGGTATCGCGGTGCGCGCGGGGCTGCATTGCGCGCCGCTCATTCATAAATGGCTGGGCACCCTGCGCAGAGGAGCGGTGAGAGCGAGTATAGGCGTATGCAATACCGCTAAAGACGTCGAAGCCCTCTTACGCGCCGTCAGCGCGATAGCCGCCCGCAAAGGATAGATGACCGCACCGCGACACAGCGAAAAAAGGCAGGATACGGTCTTTGTTTTTTACGATTTCCTGTCTGTTCTGTTCCCGATCGCGCGTTTTTACTAAACTTTCAAGTATCCGATCATTTGATTATGGACAGCTTGCCGGCGACGTCGAAGAATTTCCACGGGACGTCCTCGACGGGAGGATATACGCGGAATACCATCGTTTCTTTGTTTGTCGGGTGCGGGAAACGGAGTTCCACCGCCCATAAGGCGAGATTATATCCAGAAGGGCTTTTGCCTTTTGCGTATTTCGCGTCGCCGAATATCGGCGTGCCCGCCGTGGCGAGCTGTACGCGCGCCTGATGGCTTCTGCCCGTTATGAGTTTGATCTCGACGAGCGCTATTTCTTTCTTGACGTCGAGCGTTCTGTATTCGAGTACCGCGAGTTTAGCGCCCTCGGTCGCTATCGGCACGCAGTACACCGAATTGGTGCTTTCGTCTTTGTAGAGGGCGTTTTTAAGGACACCCTTCTTGTCCCGCATCGCCCCGCAGGTCACCGCAAGATATTTTTTCTCGAGTTGCCCCGCTCTTATGCTCTCCGAGAGGCGAGCCGCCGCCTTGGACGTTTTGGCAAAAACCATCACCCCGCCCGTGGGTCTGTCCAGCCTGTGCACGAGCCCCAGGAAGGCGTCGCCGGGTTTATTGTATTTCTCGACGAGATAGCGCTTCAGCGCGCTTAAAAGATCGTCGTCGCCCGAATCGTCCGGACAGCTCGGGACGTTCTGCGGCTTCACCACCACGAGGATATGGTTGTCTTCGTACATTATATTGAGTTCTTCGGTGTCGATCTTGTTCATAATCTCATTCGTTTTCAATGTTTTTCGGGTCAAAAGTCAGCATCGCTCCCGCTCCACAGGGTAGTATAATATTTTTTTGCTCCGTTGGCAAGCCTAATTCGTATGCTTCCGCATTAT
>CALVOD010000060.1 GCA_944350065.1 uncultured Clostridia bacterium | reverse complement strand
TTTCGAACATATTATTGATATGCGCGCGAAGCCGACCGCGCGCCCTCCTCTTTATATGGTTCTAAGTATCGGCGTTCAACCGCACTTTCAAGTCGCTTCTTCCTCACTGCCGTTACGGAAATAATCGGCAGCCGAAGCGATAACGTCGCGTATAAGCGAAGTCTCGAATTTAAGAAACGGCGTTTTTTCGGGTAGGCAGAAGAAGCCGAGCACCCTGCCCGCAGGAGAAGTGAGCGCCGCCACGGCGTCTGCCGAGCCGTCCGGATTATAAGGATAAGCTACCGTTGGGAAGCCGTGACAATCCGCGTACTGCGCGGCAATCTGACCGCCGAACGCCATTTGGCCGAGCACTTCCGGATTTGCCGTGAAACGCATATCGTTTCCGCCTGGCGCGGCGTAATAATATTTACCCACGTCGGCAAAAGTCAACATTGGCGAAAGGTTATTCGATATTCTCAAACGCACGAGCTGCGAAATAATACCGGACCTTTCAGCTTCTTTAAGGGCGGGAGCGCCGCTTGCGGAATGTTCGGCGTTGCCGTAAGAAAGATAACCGAGCTTGAGAAGCGCCCTCGAACCCTCTCCCGTGCCGAGCACAAGCCCGTCGTTGCGGAAAATAAGTTCGTTTATCGCGTCCAAAACTACCGGGCGATGCAGAACGTCGTACAGCCTGTTATCCGCAAAATACTCGCCGTAAGCCGACCTTCCGCAAACCACAAGCATATCGGTAGCGGCGATACGCTCGCGCACCTTTCGTTGCAAAACCGAAGAAGCGACCGTTTCTTTGCCGATATACATCGAATTTACGTTGAATCCCACAGCGGTGGCAAGGCTCTGCACCGCGAATTCCGAGGAATAGTCGCAATGCAATATCGTCATAGTCGGTTGCTTGACGGAAGTTGCCCGCCTTACCGTTTTCTTTACGGCAACGGGCGCCTGAGGCACTCTGTCATCCGCTTTGTTCTCGAAAGGATATTTGGACAAATACCCCGCAACCTCGGTCTGACTTACCGACGTATCCGCATTTTTAAGTATACCCGTGTCGTCCGTTACGCCCACGTATTCGCATTCGAACGCGGAGAGTTCCTCAATGTCGTGCACGGCAAGCAGGAGATCGCCTTTTGCGTTACGCGCGCCGTCCGTTTCGAAAGTCGCAAAGGAAAATCCGAGTCCGTTGCCGGCAGTCCCTTTTATCACCGACTCGAGAACGCTGTCCTCGATAAGTCTTGCCGCCGTAATGTTTCCGGTACCGATATTGATATTTATAGCGGCGGCTAGTTTAAGCACGTATTTAAAATCGGGGATACCGAATTCGTCTCTCGGGATGCCCAATCTGAAAAGTTTGTCCCCTTGACTAAAGTCGGGCGAAATAAGCAGAGATACAGGCGCGCTTCCCGTGGCGGTGACCGAAAACACTTGCGTATTCTTTTTGAAGCGCGCAAGCTGAGCGTTCGCGGATATACCCGCGACGGAGAGCGAGTTCTCTGTATACAGGCAGGCGAGCGCCCTTGCAAGCAGCGCGCCCCTTCCTATGGAATCGGTCTCGTTGGCAAAAAGGAAATCTGCGTCAAGCGCAATATTGTATATAGAAACGCCGGATACCACCAATTTAAGTATAGCGGCAAGAGCGGTATTGACGGTTTCCGAGAAAATATCGTAACCGTCGAAACGCGTGCCCGCGGCGAGCGCGTTGAATACGTCTTCGTATCTATCGGGCGAAGGCGTTATTGCCGCTATCTGAGCTGGTGTGGATTGATATTTGCCGATGAACGGCGGCAGTACGCTACGCGCCGAATTAACGCCGTTAAGCGCCGATTCGGTTCTGAGTTTACCTTCCGCGAGTTTCTGTTTCAGATCGGCTATATCGTCCGTCACCGTGGTGACGCTTGCCGCCACGTAAGGCTTGTCGTCTACTCTGAACACGCTGAAAGCGTGACTGCGATGCTTCAGCATCGTAAGATGTAATTTAACGACTTCCGTATTCGATACGATAATCCTGACATTGTCTTTAGAGGTTATTCTACCTATCACGGACGCGGCGAAATCGTATTTATCCACGAGCGAAAGCAGTTTGGATACGTTTTGTTTACGAGCCACCGCGACTATTCTGTCGAGATGCCTTCCCGTAAGGAAATCGGTAATGCGGCCCTTTGCCGCAAACAAATCGGGCACGTTTATTTCGAAGCCCTTTCCCGCCGCAATGAGTTCGTTCAAGATACCTTCGTCGCAGGAAAAAGCGCGCGAAATCAATTTGGAAGCGTTGCATTCCGCAAGAAAATCCCCTAATTCTTTTAAGCCGTCCCTTTCCGTATTTTTAAAAGTTATGAGCAATATTCTGTCGCTTGCGGAAATCTCGTCCGAATTGACGTCGAAACTGTCGCGGGTACAAAGCAACGCCGTTTCCGCAAAAGAAGCGGACGAGTTAAAGTTTACGCTGCCGTAGTCGTACGCGGGGAGATCGAGACTTTCCGCAAATCTGCCGAAATTTCTTCTCTCGCGCATCGTGCACTCGCCGTGTTCCTCTTTAATGACCGCAACGGGAGTCCCGCCGGAAACGGTGCTTATCGTGGCGCAACGCCTCAAAGCGTTAGACGCGTCCGCGTCCCATCTGCTGACGATATCCGAAAAATACCGCGTGCGTCTCCCCTTCTCGTAACATTCGCACTCGAGCGAATATTTACCGTAGGAATAGCGCACTACGTCTCTGCTGTCGGAAATAACAGCCTTTGCGCTGAGCGTAAGCATTTCTTTAAGGGTGCGCGGACTGTCCTGTAACCGAAATTCTTCGCGCAATTTATCGTACAGACGGAGCGCTTTAAGAACGTGCGGGTTGTCTGTAGCGAGTTCGATTTGAGAAATTCCCCTCTCGAGGTAGCCGTTCCCGGACGACCAATAGGCGTCCACCACTTTAAGCGCGAGCACGGTGGGCGCGTTGGCGCCCGCAAAATATTTACGAAGACTGCGCAAAGACTTGGCGGACATACGGAGTTTCAGCTCGCGTTTTAATTTGTTGAGCGCACTTTCGCTCATGTGCTGAAACCCGTTTATTCTTTTAGTATCCGCGTAATCCGAAAAATCCGCAATATCGGACGCCTCGTCGGGCTGTTGCTGTTTTAATTTCCTGCCGAACGGGATCATATAGCGAATATCGACTCCCCGAATACGAAACTGTAAGCTATATCCTCCCTGTATTTGTCAAGCAAGTTGGCGTTTACGCTTAACGTCGCGGAAAGCGAAATCCCGTAGAATGCGTCTTCCGCGGCTTCGATTTTGACGGAAGTGCTTTCGAAAATTATGGAATTTAGTCCGAACGCACCGTCGAAAGCTCTTTCGCCGATATAGACGAGTTTGGAAGTGGCGCCTACCGTAATCGAAACAAGTTCAGAGCAGTCGGCGAAGGCGCCGGCGGCGATTGCGGTAAATTCGTCGGACAACTCGAGCGTTTCGTCGTTGCCGAGATAAGACACGAGGACTTTGCCAACGCTTAAATATCTGCCGTCTGCGGAAAGCGTCAACGCCTTGCTTACGTCGTCGAACGCGGCGTAACCGACGTTACGCAGACCGTCGCCGCCGTATACGTTTTCGAGTTTATAGCAGCCGCGGAAAGCGTATGCGCCAATCGCTTCGAGCCCGTCGGGCAAGGTAACGCGCAAAAGATTTTCGCAACCGTCGAACGCATAGGCGCCTATCGCGGTCAAAGCCGAAGCGGAAGCGTCCGCGGTAAAGTTAGTAATCGCGGAGCAATAAGCTAACGCGCCGCCTTTAATCTCCGCGACGGAGTTCGGGAGTACGAAGGTGGCGGGATGCTCGTAAGCGGGTACGCATCTGTAAAGCACGGTACGATCGATTGAATAAAGCACGCCGTTTTCGAATACGAACGCGGAGCCTTCGCTCAATTCGAAGCTCTCGAGCGCAAACAGCGCGGCGAAAGCGTTATCCCCTATCGAAGCAAGATTTGCGGGCAGGCTGACGGATGTCACGAAAACAGTCTTGCCGAAATCGGCAAACGCGTTATCCGCTATTGCCGTTACGGGCAGATTGTTATGATTTTCGGGTATTCTGACGTCGATGTAAGAATATTCCGCGACGGCGGGTTTGAAGCCGACGACCGTATAGGCTACGACGGTTTCGCCGTCAGCGGCGTATTGAGGCGCGTAAACCAATCCGTCGGTTCCGCGCAGTTTGTCGATCCATCTCGCGTAGAATACCGTATCGGAAGTGAAATAATAATATCCGCTCGTGAAATCCGCTTTAGCCGTAACGAATTCGGGATCGGTATACCAACCGTCGAAAACAAATTCGGAAGGCTCGCCCGCGGAGTATGCGGGAGGCGTGGCGAAAACTATGCTTTGAGCCGCGTCGAGTTGGTTCGTAACGAGCTGATTGCCGTATTTGAAAATGCATTCGTAAGCTACGGAGAAGACATTTTCGTATCCCGACGAAGCGTCGCCCGTTACGCTCATATTCATAAACGTCACGCTGTATTCTTTAGCCTGAAGTATCGGATAAAACGCCTTGTCGTACAGCGGATCAGCGTTATATTCGTGGAAATCGTTTATCTGTATTCCGGTGTCGCCGATATTTGCGTAAAGATAGTTTTTCCAGGTACCCTCGTCGCTTAGTTGCCAATAAGCGCCGTTCGCGGGAGCGATGCCCTGCGCGTTCGCGAGACAGTAGTAGAAGTTACCGTTATAATAAACGCTATCGCCTTTAACGTACGCCTTCGAAGCATCGTATACGGTGAACTTATCGAAATCGCGCGTGCGCCAGCCCGTTATCTCGTAGCCGGCGTTCGGCGAAGATTCGTCGAATATTATTTCCGGAGGGAGAATATATCCGCCGGGAGTCACGCTTTTCGTTTCAAAGACCAGTTCTTCCCCGCTCACGACGTCCACTACTCTGAACGCAACGGTATACGGATAAGCAACGGGCGAAGCATAGAACGACGTATTGCCTGTTACCGTCCACGGGAAGGTAACCTGATGGTCGTGTCCGCGCGTCGAATACCATTCGATATCGTAATATTTCGGATCGTAATCGGCTTTGATCTCCTCGTCGAGGTCTTCCGGAACGTCTTCGATAACCGTGCCGTAATCCATTAAAAACACCTTGACTATTTCTTCGCCGTTACTGCCCGAAGTGTAATAAAATCTCACTTCGTACGTGTTCGGCGTGTACTTGACGTAAACCTTAACGTCGGAATACAGCACGAGCGCGGCGATATCCGTTTCGACGAAGTATCCCTCGGAATTGAGCGACATCCACTTGCCGGTGTATCCCGTTTTCTCGGGAGTCGGGGGAACGGTGTCTACGCAGTTGCCGTATTCGGCGGTACGCACGATGGGACGGTTATTGTTGTCCAGCACCGGCTCGGCAAAATTTTCGTCGAAGTAGAAAGATATCGTATAAGTTTTGACTTCGTACACGGCGAGCACCACCATGTCTTTTGTCGCCTTGCCGTAAACAGGCTCCTTTCCGGTAGCGGTATCTATCCATTTCCCCGTCGAATTCTCAAGCTGCGGGAAAGCGGGTACGGGGTTGATTCCGGACGTAAGCTCTTGACCGTAAGGCACTTCCGCAACATAACACCATCCGTCGATACGTTTGTCTTCGTATACGGTCACGTTGCTCTTATAAACGGCGTGTACGCCGTACACCTCGGTGTATTCGTTCCAAGCCTGCGAAATGTACGTAAGCGAAATTATTTTGGTTTCGTAATACAATCTCACCACCGTATCGGAAGTCACGGAGACGGTTTTATCTTCGGCGTCGGCGGGAATAAACGGCGTCACGGACTCGTCGAATTGAGCGCCGTCCTCGAGGATATAATATCCTTTGAAATCGTATTCGGTGCGCGTAGGCGCCGAAATCAAAGTTATCTCGTTGCCGTGTTCGATGCCGTCGATTCGCGAGACCTCGCCGTTATATATGTCTTCGAGATAGCTTACGTATTGAACGGTATATTTGCGCTGATCGGACCATTTCGCATAGAAAACCGTGTCGCGGGTAACGGTATACGGCGCCACCACCTTGGCGCCCGTGAAATTATCGCTCACATACCAGCCTACGAAATCGTAACCCGCCCTTACGGGTTGCTCGAGTATATCGATAAGTCCGTCGGCGTATTCGACTTTATAGAGGGTATTGCCGTCGGCGTCGGTTTCGGTCTCGATTCCGGAGCCCTGGAAAGAGCCTTTACCCGCGTTATACGTCACGGTATAGTAAACGACTTCCGTTTTGGGCAATATCTTCAACGTGATGTAAAGTTTCGCGCCCTGATAAACAATCGTTACGGTATTGGTACCGGTATTCGCGACCTTGGCTTTATCTTCGGGGGAAATCATACTGTCCGTGACTTTCACGGTGTCGACCATACTGCCGTTGCCGTCGTAAACGAAAAACGAGAAGACCGTCCAGTCTATCTCGCCCTGCGTGAATACGTACGCTTCGGAAGCGGCGTCGTAGAACGCCGCTGAAGTATTCTTATTGAGTTCCAGGGTATACTCGCTCTTTTCCTCGTTGGTACAGCCGACAGCGACGAAGGCGACGACTAAGACGATTGAGAGTAAGAGGAATAAGAATTTGGACTTTCGCATAGCAGTAATTCCGTCAATTTAATTTATTAAAAATAATATAACATTAAGCGCGGGCTTTGTCAATACGCACATAATTAAATTATGCGCTCGCGCATACGCTTGCAAGCGACGCGGAAAGCGTGTACAATAATTCTATACCCGTACGCCGTCACGATACCGATTCGACGGCACAAAGGAGAAACATTATGAAACTCGAAATACTCGGCTGCCACGGACCGTTTGCGGCTAAACCCGGCGAAGCCACGAGCGGCTACCTCGTAAGCTACGGAAACACCCGACTCGTAGCGGACTTGGGAAGCGGAACGCTCGCGCGGCTTCTCAATTCGGTCACACCGGACAAAATAGACGGCATCTTCCTTTCTCACCTTCACTACGACCACACGTCCGATATGCTGACGCTCAAGTACGCTCTCGAAAACACCCCTAACGTCATTGACGTGTACGTCGCGGAGCAAAAATCAAATTGGTATCTTGAGCTACTTAATTCGAAAAATTTCAATATCGTACCTATTGCTACGGAAACCACCTTTAAATGCGGCGAACTCGAACTCGAATTTTATAGAGGCGTACATCCCGTTGAAAGCTACGCCGTCAAAGTGAAGGGGGATAAAACTTTATTCTATACGGGCGACACGGTATACTTTGAGGGAATCGAAAAAGCGGCAGCGGGCTCCGACGTCATACTTGCGGACTGCGCCAAGCCCGACGATTTCGGCGGGCCGCACATGGTCAAGCGCGACGCGCTGAAGCTCGCACGCGCGACGGGTGCGAAACTTATCGTAACGCATATAGCGTCAGGCTACGACGCGAAAGCGTTATACGCCGACACTCCGGAAGCGGAAATCGCGGAAGAAGGTAAGGTCTTCGAAATATAAATTTCCTTCCCTGCTTACGCGCCGCAAAACTTCCTATAAAAAAGTCTTCGAACCACGGTAAAAACATTGACAAAGCGAAACCGCTTTGATATAATAGCATAGCATTCGAAGAACGCTTGCGGGGATATGGCTCAGTTGGTAGAGCGATGCGTTCGCAACGCATAGGTCAGGGGTTCGAATCCCCTTATCTCCACCA
>CALVOD010000059.1 GCA_944350065.1 uncultured Clostridia bacterium | reverse complement strand
CTTCTGAACAATACGTTTACGGTACCCGCCACGATACTCAAACTTGCCGACGTTACTATGAGCGACGTAAGTTATCCTTACGATACCGAAGCTAAACCCGTGACTCCCGTTCTTGCCGACGTACTCGAAGGGGTGACATATACCGTCGAATACAGCGGACGCGGCGGCACCGTTTACGAAGCGAGCGAAAACGCTCCCGTAAACGCCGGCGAATATCTGGTAAGATGCTATCTCAAACTGAACGATTACGAGCGTTACGCGGCAGAATGTTATCTTACGATAGAGAAGATAACTCCTACGATTTATTTCGACGGCGTATTTACGCAGACTTACGGCGTGTTTACGCCTATAACCGCAACGGCTACGGCGGCAGGGCTCAACGAGAGCATAGCGGTCGAATATTCTTTCGTCGAACCGGGCGCGGCTATGCCTCGATTCGCTCCCGCGGGCAATCATATCGTAAGCGCGAGATTCGATAGCACGGTGAACTATTATGCGGCGAGCAGAGAAGTCGAGCTTGTTATCAAGCAGAAATCTGTTACCGTCAGCTTCTCGGGATATACGGGGCTCGTATATAACGGACTCGACAGATCGCTTACCGACGAAATTCAGGTCACCTTCAACGGAGTCGTGGAAGGCGACGTGTGCGAACCTGTAAAGACCTTCTCGCCCGAAACGGTGAAGAACGCGGGAACGTATTTCCTCGAAGTTCGTCCCGGAAATCCCAACTACAAGACGACCGGCAGCATTTCTATAACCTTCACGATAGCGAAGAAGACGCTTGTCGTCTCCGCTACGGCTAACGATGTAGTGGCGGGAACGCAACCCACCTTCAATATCACTTACGAAGGATTTATCGAAAACGACGACGAAAGCGATCTTACCGTAGCTCCGACCGTGAATATGACGGCAGGGCAGGTAGGCGCCAACCGTATCGAGTTCAACAACGGAATTGACGAAAACTACAGCTTCGTATATAAGGAAAGCACATATAATATTACCTATACTCCCAAACAGGAGCAGAGCGAAGAACGTACCATAACCGTAACGACGATAGTAATACTTTCGGTAGTAGGCGCCATCGCGGTGATAATTCTTCTGGGCTTCCTTGTAAAAACGCTTACGTATCGCAGCATGTATAACGTAAGTTCCGTCAAACGCAACGTGCGCGAGCGTATGAGGCAAGCGGAGAAAGCAGATAACTCGTCTTCCCGAAAGAGGAAATGACACTTAAATGACTCCGTATCGTAAAAGTTAAGTTTACAGCCATACTAACGGTATGGCTGTTCTTTTACACGCATACATCGACGCGCGCGAAGCAAGCGTGAACGTTAACGTGACCGTAGCGAAAATATTTACCGTGCCGCTTAGAATAAGTCTCACCGCTGACGGCGTAGTGCTCGCTACGCCCGGATCGGTCAAACTTATATCGCCCGGTGAAAACAGATACGCCGATAGCATAACGCGGGCATTGAAAGGGAGCGTCCGCGCCGAGTATTCGAAGCTGACCGTAAGCGCATACGGGCATTACAAAAATTTAACGGGAAAGTTTTTGAATTTTATGTCGAGCATTATAAATTTTGCCTTAATTTATAATACTCACTTGTCGGTTTTGGGCAAAAAAGAGTTTAATTTGCGCTTTTTCGAAGGCGAGCCGAATTTGGTGGCGGAAGCCCGAGTCCTGATAAAATCAGATTTTTTCGGTATAATTTCCGCTCTTGCAAAGATACTATTCGCGAGGTGATAATATGATGTCAGACGTAACGTTCAGCGTAAATTTCAAGTTCGGTAAGAACAAGAAGAACTCCGACGCATGCGAGTGCGACGCGGAAAATACCGACAGGGCAATCCCCGAGGAGGGTCTTGAGAAATGGCTCGACACGGCTCAGAAATTCCTACAGGCTATGCGCAAAAAGCACTCCTGATCGGAGCGCTTTTGCTTTGCGTAGCGACGGCGTTATCTTTAGCGTTAGCGGGATTTTGTGCGGCGAGCTGCGCCGAGAGTGACGGTTTAGTCGACGCGGATTACGCGCGAGCAAGCGGCGGTAGTTCTTACGCGGTATTGGAAGTGGGATCTTTGCGGCTTCTTAAAGGCAGCAATACCGACGCGCGCCTTCCTATGGCGAGCACCACCAAAGCCATGACGGCGCTCGTCGTAATCGAAAACACGCCCGATCTCGACGCCGTGGTTACCGTTCCCGATATTGCCGCGGGCGTAGAGGGCAGTTCGATTTATCTTAGGAAAGGCGAGCATCTCACCGTGAGAGAACTTTTGTACGGGCTCATGCTGCGTTCCGGCAACGACGCCGCGGTGGCGCTCGCCGTAAATACTTCGGGCAGCGTCGAGGCTTTTGCCGAGAAAATGAACGAAAAAGCCCGTTCGCTCGGGTTGGAGAATACCAATTTCGTCAATCCGCACGGATTAAGCGCGAAAAATCATTATACTTCGGCTTACGACCTCGCCGTCATAGCCGCCACTGCTTTGCGCTATCCCGTTTTCCGCGAAATCGTTTCCACCAAATATATTACCGTGGAGAGTCGTGACGGCGGCGAAACGCGTTATTTCGCCAACAAAAACAAGATTTTATACAATTACGAAGGCGCTACGGGCGTAAAAACGGGCTATACCACGGAAGCGGGCAGATGCCTCATAGCCTCGAGCGTCAGAAACGGTATGGAAGTCGTTGCGGTAGCGCTCAATTATTACGATTATTTCGCGCTGTGCTCCTCGCTTATGGATTACGCTCACGAGAACTATGTTCTCGAGACCGTTCTCGATAAGGACGCCGTGTACGCGGAAGCGAAAGTTAAGAAAAATCTTAAAATCAAATCCGCCGAATTGCATGTAAAAGAGAATTTCACTTATCCCGTCAAAAAAGACGGCAGCGAAAAATTACGCGTCGAAACGGAAGCCGTAAGCGAAATAACCGCGCCGCACACCAAAGACACCCCGGTTGGCGAAGTGAAGATTTTTATGGACAACCGCTTGCTATTTGTCGAAAAATTATATACTATATATGATATAGAAAGAAAAGGTTTATTTTTCTGACAGGTGAAAAATGCGGCTCAATAAATATATCGCGGAATGCGGAGCGGCTTCCAGACGGGGCGCCGACAAGCTCATTTCGGAGGGACTCGTAAGAGTCAACAACAAAGTCGTCACCGAGCTCGGCACGGTGATTAACGAAGACAACGACACGGTTACGGTCAACGGGAAAAAACTTGTTCTCCGTACGCGTGACGTTTACATAATGCTTAACAAGCCGAAAGGTTGCATTACGGCGGTCAAAGACGATAAAGGACGTAAAACGGTAATGGATTACGTCGACGCGAAAGATAAAAGACTTTTCCCGGTAGGCAGGCTCGATTACGATTCGGAAGGGCTCGTTTTGCTTACCAACGACGGAGAAACGGCGTATAAACTTACGCATCCTTCCTCCGAGATTCCCAAAACCTATATTGTCAAAGTAGAAGGCGAAGTTCCCGAAAAAGAACTCGATAAACTCCGCGACGGTATTCCGCTCGACGGCGCCGTAACCCATAGGGCGAAAGTTAAGGTGCTCGGCGTCGAAGACCGTATTTCGCGCATAGAGATCACCATTTACGAAGGAAAAAACCGTCAGATACGCAGAATGTTCGAATATATCGGCTACAACGTCGTATTCTTAAAGAGGACGGCGATAGGCGACATTCGCCTCGGCGGGCTCGGAAGGGGGCTCACGCGTTTCCTCACCCCGAAAGAAATTCAGTTTCTTAAAAAACTTTAAGCCGGAAAGGTAAAATATTATATGAAAATACTTATTGTAAACGACGACGGATATTCCTCGGAAGGTATCGTGAAACTCGCTTCTGCGCTCTCCGAGCGCCACGACGTTACCGTCATCGCCCCGGTGCGTTGTATGAGCGGTATGGCGCATGCCATGACTTTCGGCAAGCCCATTCATCTCAAGGAAATATGCGGCAAATATCCTTACAAGTGTTTTTCGCTCACCGGTACGCCCGCCGATTGCGTTAAGCTCGGCGTGGAACTTATGAGCAACGATCCGCCGCAAATGGTCATTTCCGGAGTGAATACGGAGCCCAATATCGGCACGACGGTTGTTTATTCGGGTACGGCTAACGCCGCCATGGAAGCCAATCTTCTCGGCATACGTTATTCTTTCGCGGTTTCCGGCAACCCCGAATCGCATGCCGATTTCGATTATATCGTGCGCTATTTTATCGAGCACCTCGACTATTATATGCACCTTTCTTCCAAGGATTACGCGCTGAATATCAATATTAACAACGAGCGCGTGGGTAATGCCGAACATAAAATTACGCCGATAGGCAACAGGCTTTTCAGCGATATCTACCTCGTCGGCACTCCGGACGAGAAGGGCGTGCCGTATACGCTCGTCGGTAACCCCATTCACATCGCCAACGTCGACGACTGCGACGTGATATGGTACGGCAAAGGCTACGCCACGGTCACCCCGCTCACGTCCAATCATACTTTGCATACGGCGATGACCAAACTCAAAGCCAAGGCGAGAAGGTATCTATGAGGGTGCACGTTATCGGCGCGGGACCTTCCGGCTGTATGGCGGCAATCGCCGCGGCTGAGAACGGTCACGACGTCGTTATAATCGAAAAAAACGCTAAAATAGGGCGCAAACTTTACATATCCGGCAAAGGCAGGTGCAACCTTACCAATGCTGCGGATCAGCGCGCTTTCGTTCTAAATACCGTTTCGAATCCCAAATTTCCCATCAGCGCTTTGCGCGCTTTTTCCAACGAGGACGTAGAAAGTTTTTTCGAAGAAGCGGGCGTCGCGCTTAAAACTGAGCGCGGCGGCAGAGTTTTTCCCGTTTCCGATAAAAGTTCGGACATAATAGACGCATTGCTCGCGAAATTGCGCGCGCTTAAAGTGAAAATCCTGTTTTCCTGCGAATTGCTTTCGCTTACGGTAAGCGGCAACCGCGTCACGGAGATAATCACGACTAAGGGGACTTTTCCTACCGACGCGGTAGTGCTCGCCACAGGCGGCGCGTCCTATCCTCTCACGGGCTCCGACGGCAAAGGATACGGTATCCTCGCTTCGCTCGGACACCGTATCGTACCGCCCGTCGCCGCGCTTTGCCCTACGGAACTGAAAGGAGCGTACGACTCAGAAGGAAAGCTCATAACGCCCGACGTGCTGCCTTTCCCTGAGGGTTTGAGCTTGAAAAACGTGAGGCTTTCCGCTGTGTTTTGCGGGAAAACGGTGCGTTCGGAGTTCGGTGAAATGCTTTTTACCGACAAAGGCGTTTCGGGTCCGATAGCGCTCACGCTGTCCTCCTACGTCAACCGCCTTGACTTTAATAGCCTCGTTTACGCGTTGGATTTGAAGCCCGCGCTCGACGAAAGCATACTCGACAAGCGCTTGACGAGCGAATTTTCCGCTTCCAACAAAATCTACCGCAACGTGATGGGCGAGCTTTTACCGCACAGCCTGATACCTTATTTTTGCACCTTGAGCGGTATAAACGGCGAAAAACAGGTAAATTTAATAACTCGTGAGGAACGTAAGCGGATAGGGCGGCTGCTTAAAAATCTGACCTTTCCCGTCCGCTCGCTCGCACCTATAGCAGAAGCCATAGTGACGGCGGGCGGCTGCGACGTCAAGGAAATAGATCCGCGCACGATGCGCAGTAAGCTGATACAGAATCTCGCCGTATGCGGAGAATTGCTCGACGTGGACGCGCTGACAGGCGGTTTCAATATACAGCTCGCGTTATCCACCGGACACGCCGCGGGCGACAACATATAAACGTAAGGTAATCGCAACGAAGTCTTTACGACATAAAGCGCGCATAGCGCGCAATACCCGAGAAAAAAGGAGAAGTGATTATGCCATTGAACATAGCTATAGACGGACCCGCCGGAGCCGGCAAGAGCACTATGGCGAAGCGTATCGCAGAAAAAATGGGAATAGTTTATCTCGATACGGGCGCAATGTACCGCGGAATAGCCTGTTACGCGTTGTCCGTGGGAGCGGCTCCCGAGAAAAGCGAGGAAGTCATACCTCTCCTCGACGGCGTGAAAATGGATATTTCTTACGCAGACGGGGCACAAAAGGTAATTATCAACGGCGAAGACGTAACGCCTTATATCCGCGAGCATAGGATAAGCATGGCGGCTTCGACGATATCTAAAATACCCGAAGTACGGCTTAAACTCGTCGAATTGCAACGCGAAATAGCTTCGCACACCGATTGCGTGCTCGACGGAAGGGATATCGGCAGTTACGTTCTTCCGAACGCCGACGTGAAAATTTATCTTGACGCCCGCGCGGAAGTCAGAGCCCGCAGACGTCTCGACGAGCTGCGCGAAAAGGGCACGGCGGGCGAGCTTACTTATGAAGAAATACTTGCCGATATCGTTGCACGCGATTATCAGGATACGCACCGAGATTTTGCTCCGCTCAAAGTCGCCGACGGCGCAACCGTGATCGACACCTCCGACATGACGATCGAAGAAGTCGCTGAGGCTGTCGCGAAGTTGTGCGCAAAAGAGGGCGCTCGCGCTTAAAATGAAAGACGGTATACGGGTAGCCAAGCATATCGGATTGTGCGTGAACGTGGAACGCGCGATAAAAATTGCGCGCGAAGCGCGTGAGAGGTTTGCGCGCACCGTATACACGCTCGGTTGGCTGACCAATAACCGTAATGTTACGGATTTACTGATATCGGAGGGCATCGTACCGACGGAGAGCGTAAAAAATCTGAAGGAAGGCGACGTGCTCGTCGTAAGCGCTCACGGCGCGGCGCCGCAAGTTTATGCTTACGCCGAGGCGCGCGGCATAACGGTTGTGGACGCCACATGCCCGAATATCGTTGCAATACACGCTAAGGTCAAAGAATATTCCGAACTCGGATACCGCATAATCATAGCGGGCGACGGCGCGCACCGCGAAGTATACGGAACGGCGGGTTATGCCGCCGACGTAAGGGTTATCGCCGAGGCGGAGGAAGCGGAGGAAGCCGTACGCGGCGCGGATAAGTGTCTTCTCGTAGCGCAGACGACCTTTGACGGCGACAAATTCGGAGAAATTACCCGTAAAATTGAAAAATTAGTAAGCAAATCCGCTCAAATGCTTGTCATATTAAACAGTATTTGTTATACTACCATAGCAAGGCAAGCCGAAGCGAAAGAAATTGCCGCCGCGTCGGATCACGTATTCGTAGTCGGCGACAGGCACAGCAGTAACGTAGCCAAACTGTACGGAATAGCTAAGCGTTACGCAAAAAAGGGCGCGTATCTTATCGAAAGCGCCGCCGATCTCGACTCGGTCACCGATCAACGTATTACAAAGCCCGGCATAATTGCGGGCGCGTCGACTCCGAAAGAGTTGATAATGGAGGTTATCTACACAATGGATCAAAACAACAACACCGTCGACAACGTCGAAACCGTTGTCACAACCGAACCGGTAGCGGAAGCCGCCGTCGAAACCACAGCCGAAGAAAAAGCAGCAGTAGCCGCGCCCAAAGCCAAGAAAGCGTCCAGCGAGATCACTTCGATGGAAGACGCGTTGAACAGCGGTTACGCCCCCAGGACTTATCATGAGAATATGAGAGTCAAGGCAACAATCGAATCCATAGACGCGACAGGCGTATCGGTATCGCTCAGTTTAAGCGGTAAGAACGACGCCGGGTTCATCGCGGCGGACGAGATGGAGCTTGACGGCTCTTACGATATGACTAAATATGCGGTCGGCGACACCCTCGAGGCTATCATAATCCC
>CALVOD010000058.1 GCA_944350065.1 uncultured Clostridia bacterium | reverse complement strand
AAACAGGTCGTTCTGATAGTAATGGACGGCGTCGGCAGATCCGCAGACGGGATAGGCGACGCCGTTACCGAAGCGCGTACTCCCACGCTCGACAAATTGCTTGCTTCCTGCCCGCACACTTATCTTAAGGCGCACGGCACCGCGGTGGGACTTCCTTCCGACGACGATATGGGTAATTCGGAAGTGGGACATAACGCCCTCGGTTGCGGACAGATATATTCTCAGGGAGCGAAGCTCGTCAACGAAAGCATTTCTTCCGGAGCGATATACGCTTCCAAGGCTTGGACGGAACTCAAAGAGAATTGTCTCAAGAATTCCTCTACGATGCACTTCATAGGGCTTTTGTCCGACGGCAACGTGCATTCCAACATTTCGCACCTTCTCAGCATGCTCGAAGCCTGCAAAGCGCAGGGCATCAAGAGAGCGCGCGTGCACATTCTTCTCGACGGAAGGGACGTTCCCGCCACTTCGGCGCTCGTGTATGTCGACGAGCTCGAAGCCAAACTCGCCGAACTCAATGCGGCGGGCTTCGACGGCAAGATAGCTTCCGGCGGCGGCAGAATGAAGATAACGATGGATCGCTACCGCGCCAACTGGGATATGGTCAAGAAGGGTTACGACGTCCACGTGCACGGAGAGGGCAGGGGATTTGCTTCCGCCACCGAAGCGATAACCGTTTACCGTAAGGAAAACGAAGGCGTCATCGACCAGGATCTTCCTCCTTTCGTCATCACCGAGAACGGCAAGCCCGTGGGCACGATAGAGGACGGCGATTCCGTTATTCTTTTCAATTTCCGCGGCGACCGCGCCATCGAAATAAGCGAAGCCTTCGACGACGCCGATTTCAGCGCTTTCGACAGAGGCAGAGTGCCCGACGTACTCTATGCGGGAATGCTTCAGTACGACGGAGACCTCGCGCTTCCCAAGAGATTTTTGGTGGAACCTCCCTGCATCAAACACACTTTGAGCGAATTCCTCGTGGAGAAAGGCGTCGCGCAGTACGCTGTGTCCGAAACGCAGAAATACGGTCACGTTACCTATTTCTGGAACGGCAACCGCAGCGAGAAATTCAGCGAGAAACTGGAAACTTTCGAGGAGATACCTTCCGATAAGGTGTCTTTCGACGAGCGTCCCTGGATGAAATCCGCAGAGATAACCGATAAGGTCATCGAAGCGATACGTTCCCGCAAATACGGCTTCATCCGCCTCAATTACCCCAACGGCGACATGGTCGGACACACCGGCAATATGGACGCTACCGTAATAGGAGTGGAAGCGGTGGATCTCGGTATCGCGCGCATACTTCCCGTCATCGACGAGACCGATTCCGTACTCGTGATAACCGCCGACCACGGCAACGCCGATCAGATGCTCGAGAGAAATAAAAAAGGCGCTCTCGCGGTGCGTACCGCGCACAGCTTAAACCCCGTGCCTTTCATTATTTACAATTCTTCCGTCAAGGCTCTCGAAGCCGAAGGTAATATCGGACTTGCGAACGTCGCGGCTACCGTTGTCGAGCTTATGGGATACCAAAGCCCCGATTGCTGGGAGCACTCCGTGATAAAAGAATAATTTTTGCAAAAAATATTCTTTACGAAATTTATGTCGCCGCGGCGTTTGCCGCGGCGCATTTTTTACTTATAATTTGCTTTTTCCACGGTAAAATGCGCTTTTTCGGTCGGTTTTTTAAGGTTTTAACGCGCTTACGCGCCTATGGCGCGCCTTATCTCGAAAATGCTTGATTTATCATAAAAAAGGGTGTATTATAATGGGACGTTACGGAAATTATATCGCATTATAATAGGATACCTATTAAAGTGTCCGCTCCGTGACTTCTGCGTCAGTAAGGAGGGTATGCAATGCTTACAATGCTGGCAAGCGCCTTTACGGATTTTTTCGCGGAAAGTTATAAAGAGGCTTTCGGCGGCGGTATGAGCGAAGCCGTTCAGGAAGCCATCGACCCCGAACTCGTGGACTTTTTCGGACTTAAAGTCAACCCTTCGCTGTATTCCGCCTTTCTCGGCACGGCGGTGATTTTGCTCGCCTGCCTCGTTATCCGCATTTTCTTCATTCCGAAATTCAAAAAACAGCCCAAAGGTCTTCAGCTGCTGCTCGAAGGCTTGGTCGGCTATTTCGACAAGACGGCTTCGCCCCTTAAACGTCAGGCAAGTTTCGTCGGTCCTTATATCGCCGCGGCGGCTATTTTCATCTGCCTCACCACGCTCGCGGAATTGCTCGGCATCCGCCCCGCTTTCGCAAGCATCAATACCTGCCTTGCGTTCGGTCTCTCCACTTTCTTCGTCATAAATTACTGCGGCTTGAGAGAAAAGGGACTTTTCGGCAGAGCCAAACGCTACCTCGGCAACCCCATCAACATCATTACAGACCTCGCCGTACCGCTGTCGCTTTCCTTCCGTCTTTTCGGCGCGATTATGAGCGGCTTCATCATCGTCGAGCTCGTGTACAGCGTGATTTTCCTCAGTTTCGTCGTTCCCGCCGTCGTTTCGGTCATCACGACGATATTCCACGCGCTGATACAATCCTTCCTTTTCGCTACGCTGTCCGCCATCTTCATCGGCGAGGCTGTAGAATAGATAATTTACGTTACACGGAGGTGTGATATGAATTTAATGCTTCTTGCAGGAGAACTTTCCTCTTTGGGTGCCGCCCTCGCTATAGGGCTTACCGGTCTCGGCGCCGCTCTCGGTATGGGACTTTCCATCAGCAAAGCCCTCGACGGCATCGCCCGTCAGCCCGAAGCCGACAACAAGATCAGATCCACTCTGATCCTCGGTCTCGCGTTCTGCGAAACGCTCGCGATTTACGGCTTGCTCGTAGCCATACTCATTATGACGATGTAAGGTAGGGGTCTATGAATACGATTATGACGGCGGCGGATATGCCGCTCGGACTGAACGTGATCGAGATCCTGCTGCATATCTTCAACTTTATCATTCTGATAATAGGCGTGCGCTTTTTACTCTATAAACCGATAAAGAAGTTTATGGAAAAGAGGGCGCAGGGATACGCGGAGGAAGAAGCGGATCACGAGAAAAAGAAAGAGGAAGCGGCGAAACTGCGCGCCGAAGCGGAGGAAAAGATCCGCGAAGCGGAAGTTCGCGCCGCCAAAATAGAGGACGACGCGAACGCCAACGCGGTCAAGGAAGCGGACGCTATTCTCGAGAGCGCGCGTAAGGACGCCAAAGAAATAGTGGCGCGCGCGGAAGCGGATATGGCGGCGAAAGAGGTGCGCGAACGCGCGGCTTTGAGCAGAGAAGTCACTTCGCTCGCCTTGACGATGTCCTCTAAAATACTCGAACGCGAAGTGAACGCGGAGGATAACGAAGCGGTAATAGCTCCGCTTATCGAGCAATTCCGCGCAGTGCACGGCGCGCAATCCGGCGCTGCCGAAAGCGCTTCGGCGAATAAAAACAAGTAAAGCGGTATGCGTGAAATAATCATCAAATCTTCGGTGCCGCTTACCGCGGCACAGAAAAAGAAACTCGAAAAGGGTTTACGCGAAGCCGACGTTTCCGAGGAACTGCGGTTCCGTTACGTTATCGATTCCATAGTAGGCGGCATAGTTATAGTGGACGGCGAGGACGTCTACGACGCTTCCGCCGCGGCGGAACTGAGGCGCATACGGAAGAACAGCGAAAAGATACTCCACTCCGCAAGCGAGGGCATAGCCGTCAAGGACATACCCGCTCTTTTAAAGAGTAAACTTTCGGAGATGGTCGAGCACAAACTCGACTTCGAGCATTGCGGTAAGGTAATAAGCGCGGCGGACGGCGTTATAAGGGTGGAAGGACTCAACAACTGCCGTTACGGCGAGTTGCTCCTCGTGGGCACCCGCGGTTTCGCGCTTGCGATGAACCTCGAGAAGGACTCCGTCGGCGCGATAGTCTTGAGCGACGTCGATTCCGCAGAGTACGGCGATTACGTATACACCACCGGCAAGATAATAGAAGTTCCGGTAGGCGAAGAACTTCTCGGCAGAGTGGTCAATCCGTTGGGCGAGCCGCTCGACGGCGGTAAACGTATTTCGGGAGACGAAACGCGTTGTATCGAGAGCCCGGCTCCGCAGATAATAGACAGACAAAAAGTTTCCGAACCTCTCGAGACGGGGATACTCGCGATAGACTCGATGGTGCCGATAGGCAAAGGTCAGCGCGAATTGATTATCGGAGACAGGCAGACCGGCAAGACCGCCATAGCGCTCGACACTATTTTAAATCAGAAGGGTAAGAACGTATATTGCATTTACGTGGCGATAGGTCAGCGCGCGGCTACGGTGAGCAGGCTCATCAGGACTCTCAAAAAATACGGCGCGGCGGAATACACCACGGTAGTGCTTACCACGGCGGACGATTCGGCTCCGTTACAATATATAGCTCCTTATACGGGCGCCGCCATCGCCGAAAAATTCATGTACGACGGCAAGGACGTGCTCATCGTTTATGACGATTTGTCCAAGCACGCCGTGGCGTACAGGGCGATATCGCTGTTACTTAAACGCCCCGCGGGGCGCGAAGCCTATCCCGGCGACGTGTTCTATATTCATTCGAGACTGCTCGAGAGGGCTGCCAAACTTTCGGACGAAACGGGCGGCGGTTCCGTTACCGCGCTTCCTATTATCGAAACGCAGGCGGGCGATATTTCAGCATATATTCCCACTAACGTAATAAGCATTACGGACGGGCAGATATATCTCGAAAGCGAACTTTTCAACGCGGGCGTGCGTCCGGCTATCAACGTGGGACTTTCGGTAAGCCGCGTCGGCGGACAGGCGCAAAGACCTTTTATCCGCAAAACGAGCGCTTCGCTGCGCCTCGATATAGCCCATTACCGCGAGCTCGAAGTTTTCGCGCAGTTCGGCTCCTCGCTCGGCGACTCCACCAAAGCCGTCCTCGACAGCGGCGCCAAAACGGTGGAATCCCTGAAACAGGACGAATACGAGCCGATGAGCTTTTTGAGAGAGGCTATATATCTTTACGCCGTTTCGAAGGGCTTCCTTAAAGAAATACCTCTTGCTGAAGTACGCGTTTTCCTCAAAGGACTGTATAAACATTTCGAAGAGAAGCAATCGGCGCTGTTGCGTTCGCTTGCGGATCGCGGCGCGCTCGACCACAGAGAGTCGGTGCGCTTCGACGAAGCCATAGCGGGTTTCGTCAAGGAATACCTCGCCGCCCGCGCGAGCGAGAGTAACTGAACCGGTCGGTAGATAAATGCAAAGTCTTCACGACATAAAAAAGCGCATCAAAAGCGTGCGCGAAACGGGCAAGATCACCAAGGCGATGCAACTGATAAGCGTCGCCAAGATGCGTAAAGCCAACGAAAAGTACGAATTGAACTCGAGGTATTTCGAGCGCGTGCTTTCGACGCTTAAAGATATCATTACGCATACCGAGGATCTGACGCACCCGTATATCGTTTCGCGAGGCGACAAGCGGGCGGCTTTCCTCGTGATAGCGTCGGACAACGGAATGGCGGGCGACTACAACCGCCGCGTGCTCGAATTCGCGCTCGAAAAAATAGAAACCGAAAAGCCCGCGAAAATTTACACGATAGGGCTTATGGCGAGGGAGTTTTTCTCGCGGCACGGGATACGCACCGACGCGCAGTTTCTGTATTGCGCGCAGGATCCGTCGCTTTCGGACGCGAGGCGCATAATGATGTACCTCGTCGAAGCCTTCGACGAAGGCGAAATCGATTGCGTCAAAATTATTTATACGAGACATACGCCGAAGGGCGACGTAGCCGTTTCGCTCAAGGCGCTGCCGCCGGATCCGAAGGAGCTCGAGAACGTGGAGCTGGAGTCGAATTATACCGAAACGCTCGAATTCGAACCGACTACGGCGGAGGTCTTCGACATACTCGTGCCGCAGTGCATTCTCGGCATTATATACAGCGCGCTGATACAGTCTGTGCGTTGCGAGCACAACGAGCGTATGGCGGCTATGAAACAGGCGTCCGATAACGCCGAGGAAATGCTCGGGAAACTCGAGCTCGATTTCCACAGGGCGCGGCAGGCGGCGATAACAACGGAAATAGCGGAGATAAGCTCCGCGCGTACGGACTGAGAGGTCGGATATGGAAGCAACTAAAAATACCGGTACAGTGGTTCAGGTCATAGGGCCCGTCGTGGACGTTCAGTTCTACGACTACGTACCGAAAATGTACGAAAAACTTATAGTCAACCTCGAAGAAAAGCAAATAGTTCTCGAAGTGGAAGGTTATCTCGAGCACGGCGTGGCGCGCACCATAGCCATGCACGCCAACGAAGGACTTGCGCGAGGAATGAAAGCCATAGCCACCGGCGCGCCGATAACGGTGCCGGTAGGAGAGGGCACCCTCGGCAGGCTCATGAACGCGCTCGGAGAGCCGATAGACCATAAAGGCGACATAAAAGCGGACGCTTACCGTCCGATACACGCCAAGCCGCCCGCCTTCAGCGAGCTTTCGTCGCGTACCGAGATACTCGAAACGGGTATTAAAGTCATCGACTTGCTCACGCCATACACCAAAGGCGGTAAGATAGGACTTTTCGGCGGCGCCGGCGTGGGCAAGACCGTGCTTATCCTCGAGCTTATCCGCGCCATAGCTTCCGAGCACGGGGGATATTCCGTATTCACCGGCGTGGGTGAGCGCTCGAGAGAGGGCAACGACATGCTCACCGAAATGACCGAAGCGGGCAGTATGAACAATACCGCTCTCGTATTCGGGCAGATGAACGAGCCCCCGGGCTCCCGTATGCGCGCGGCGCTTACGGGGCTCACGCTCGCCGAATATTTCCGCGACGTCAAGAAGCAGGACGTGTTGCTTTTCATAGACAACGTGTTCCGTTACGTGCAGGCGGGCAGCGAAGTGAGCGCTCTTCTCGGAAGAATGCCTTCCGCAGTCGGCTATCAGCCTACGCTCGCTACCGAGCTCGGCGCCCTCGAAGAACGCATCGCCGCCACTCGCGGCGCGTCCATTACTTCGATACAGGCGATTTACGTACCCGCGGACGATTTGACCGACCCCGCGCCCGCTACGATATTCAGCCACCTCGACGCAACGACGGTGCTTTCGCGTAAGGTTGTGGAGCAGGGTATTTATCCCGCCATAGATCCGCTCGAATCGTCGTCCCGCATACTTTCTCCCGAAATAGTGGGCGAAAGACATTACAGGGTTGCGCGCAGGACGCAGGAAACCTTGCAAAGATATAAAGAGCTTCAAGACATCATCGCCATACTCGGTATGGAAGAACTGTCCGCCGAAGATAAGATTACCGTTTACCGCGCGAGGAAGATAATACGCTTCTTCTCGCAGCCCTTCTTCGTCTCCTCCGTATACACCAACATGGAAGGCAAATACGTGCCCGTCGAAGAAACCGTTGACGGCGTAGAACGCATATTGAACGGCGAAACGGACGATATCGACGAAAATCTTTTCTATTTCGCGGGCGGGCTCGACGAAGTTATCGAAAGGAGCAGAAAGGGCAATGGCTGAAACTTTCCGTCTTGAAATCGTGACTCCCGAAAAAGTCTTTTTCGAAGGTGAAGCGGAATCTCTTACCGTGGACACGCCCGCGGGAAGGATAGGCATACTCGCGCACCACGCGCCGCTCGTGATAGGGCTTTGCCCGGGGATAATGCGTTTCAGGACCGCCGACGGCGAAAAGGAAGCCGTCAATACCGACGGCTTTGCCGAAGTGCGTAAGGACAAGACCGTAGTTCTGTGCCAGACTATGGAGTGGCCGGAGGAAATAGAAATCAACCGCGTTAAGCACAGAATCGCCGAGGAGGAACGCAAACTGCGCGAAGCGCGCAGCATTGTCGAATACAAAATGGGCAAAGC
>CALVOD010000057.1 GCA_944350065.1 uncultured Clostridia bacterium | reverse complement strand
TGCGAAGTCACGACGAATTTGAGCCAGTCGCGCGAAGGTCCTTTGCTTGCGTTGGAAGTTATGATTTCCACCACGTCGCCCGTGTTAAGCGCCGTATTCAGCGGCACCATCTTATTGTTTACCCTCGCGCCGATACATTTGTTTCCGACCGCGGTATGAACTTTGTAAGCAAAATCCACAGCGGTAGCCCCCGTAGGCAAATCGAATACCTCGCCTTTGGGCGAAAATACGTATATTTCGTTACTTACGATATTGAGTTTCAGCGTTTTAAGATATTCCTGGCTGTCCTTGATGTCTTCTTCCGCTTCCATCACCTCGCGCACCCAGGACAAACGCTTGTCCATCTCCGTCTCGCTACCGTCAACTCTGCCTTCTTTGTATTTCCAGTGCGCCGCGATACCGTATTCCGCTATGCGGTTCATCTCCTGCGTGCGTATCTGTATCTCGAATATCTGTCCGAAATTACTTACAACCGTCGTGTGCAGCGACTGATAAAGGTTTGGCTTGGGCATCGCGATATAATCCTTGAATCTTCCCGGAACGGGCTTCCACATCGAATGTATCGTTCCGAGAACCGTATAGCATTCCTTTACGTCGTCCACTATCACACGCACGGCTATCAGATCGTATATCTGGTCGAGGGTCTTCTTCTGGTTGACCATCTTCTTGTATATCGAATAAAAATGCTTAGGTCTTCCTTTGATTTCCGCCTTGATACCGACTTTCTCAAGCTCTTTCTCTATCTCGGTAGCTATGCGCGTGACCTGAAGCATCCGCTCTCCGCGCTTGGCGTCAAGCTGTTCGGAAAGATATTTGTACTCCTCCGGATACAGATATTTCATCGACAGATCTTCGAGCTCACACTTAATGCCCGAGATACCGAGCCTTGCCGCCATCGGAGCGTATATGTCCAAAGTTTCGCGCGCTATCCTCAACTGCTTTTCCGGCTTTAAGGCATCCAAAGTCCGCATATTGTGCAGCCTGTCCGCAAGTTTTATGAAAAGCACGCGCAAGTCGAGCGATATCGCGAAAAACAGTTTTCTGAGGTTTTCGGCTTGTTCTTCTATGCGCGAACTGAATTTGGATTTCAGTTTGGAAAGTTTGGTAACGGCTTCGACGAGGGTGTATATTTCTTCGCCGAATTTCTTTTTCAAAGTGCTTTGATCGCAGTCGGTGTCCTCGACGACGTCGTGAAGAAGCGCCGCGCAGATGCACGCGGGATCCATGCCGAGATCGATAAGCGTTTCCGCCGTGGCTATCGGGTGGGTAATGTACGGCTCCCCCGATTCGCGCAACTGCCCTTTATGGCACTCCGACGCAAACGCCAACGCATATTCTATCTGCTGACGATCCTCGTCGGAATAAATGCTTTTGCACTTTTTTAAAAATTCCTGTTCCCTCGTAAACATATCCGTATACCGTATTATTGACGTTTACCGCCGTTTATGAGTTTGAGTATTTTAGATTCGGCGAGATCCTTTTTACCCGGGTTGACGCGGAGCACGCAGCCCTTGTCGAGACCGATAACACCGATTTCCGTAAGTACGCAATAGCCGGTTTCGAACACGGCAAAAGGCGCCGAATACCCTTTCACGCTCAACGTATAATACACGTCGTAGAGATTGTTAAACTGCCTATCCTTGGCGTACGCTTTGACGAAACTGAATAACGCGAGCAATTTGTCTCTGTTGAGCGGAACCGCTTCGGAAGCGTAAGACGGCGGATTGTTATGCACCGTTATCTCCGCGGAATATTCGGCTTTGAGGTCGCTGACGAAAGCCTCCGGAGGTGTATCGAAAACCTCTATCACGGAATAATACCCGTAGAAATTGTCGCGCGCGGGCGCGATGAGTATGGTATTGTAAGGATTGGAGCCGATAAGCTGTCCCGTAGCCGTAAGATAAGCGGGATATTCGCGCCTTAACGCGGCGAAAGTCGCCGGCGTGAACGCTATCAGCAATCTTCCGAAAGTTTCGTCGTAGCCGCAATACGTGCGCGTAACGCGGCTCAGCTCGCGTTTCGGTATGAACGCCGCGGCGGCGCGCGCTATTATCTCGGCGTCGGGCGGCACCGCTTCCACCACACGCATCCCCCTGTAAACGCACCGCAACGTCTCTCTGCCGCGGAACTCCTCCTTGTCCACGGTATAAAATACCTCTTTCAGCATCGGGGAATTCAATATTTCTTTGTTCCCGAGTTCGTTGAACGCGATAAGTTCGCTGACGGAATTCAATTTACTTTTGATATGAGCGTGCGTCTTTATTCTTTCGAAAAGCATTCTGCGGAATTCCGTTTTGAATACCGGGCGCGGGTTGCCCATTCCGAAAGGCTCCAAAAGCTCGAGTTTGTCGGCGAAATCCGTGGTAAGGTCGCTTACAGCAAGCTCCGAGTCGAAATCGTACGACGGAAGAAAATATTCGTCCGAATACGTGGCTTTTATGTATGCGTTCGCTATGGCGGTAAATCTTTCGAGTTCGTCAGGTTTAATGCTCAACCCTGCCGCCATGGTATGCCCACCGAACTGGATGACCGCTTCTTTTGCGGAAGCGAGCACTTCGTAGATATTCACGCCTTTAATACTGCGGCATGAGCCTTTAAGCACGTCGTTCTGCGTTACGAAAAGCACCGTGGGCCTTGAGAACTCTTCCGCGATTTTTGCCGCGGCTATCCCAACCACGCCCCCTTCCCAGCCGTCGTTATGCAATACTATTATGCGGTTATGGGTAAGGTCGTATTCGAGAAGCATTTGCCTTGCTTCGTTTATTGTTTTGTTGCAAAGATCCTGTCGCTCCTTATTTTCGCGATCGAGTTCTGCGGCAAGCCTGTCGACTTCCGAACGGTCTAAGGAAGTAAGCAGACGGTAGGATTTTTCGGCGGTACTCAGCCTTCCCGAAGCGTTCAGCCGCGGCGCGAGTTTAAACGCCACGTCTCCGGACTTTACGGGATATCCGCGTTTGTGCCCGGCTATCTCAAGTAACGCCTGCAGACCGTATCGCACTTTACCCGAGCTCAACGCTTTAAGCCCGCACGTGGCTATAATACGGTTGTCGCCTGTAAGCGGTACGAGATCGGCTATCGTAGATACCGCGCAGATATCTATGAAACGCATGGCGTATTCGTCTCCGTATAGCGCCCGCGTAAGCATAAACGCCACTCCCGCACCGCACAATTCTTCGGCGCCTGACTGAGTTTTCGGATTGACTATGACGGAATCGGGCAGCACAGCCATAGGCTCGTGGTGATCCGTCACCACCGTCTCTATGCCGAGTTCGTGGGCTATTTCTATCTCTTTTATCGAACCGATACCGCAATCCACCGTCACGAGCAAAGTGGGTTTGTACTTCTCGTATGCCCGCCTTAGCGCGTATTCGGACAGCCCGTATCCGTCCTCCGTCCGCGTCGGAATAAAAACCTCCGCGTCCGCGCCGTGATCTCTCAGCGCGATACTCAATATCGCGCTCGCGCCTATTCCGTCGCAATCGTAATCACCGAAAACGAGTATTTTACCGCATTCCGAATGTTTGCGGATAAGCTCTGCGGCTTCGCGCATACCGTTAAGCGTGTACGGCGAAGACATTCTCTCAGGTTTCGGATCCAGAAACGCCGCCGCTTTTTCCGCCGTGTCGTAACCGCGCGCGACTATTAGCTCCGCAAGTATCTGCGGAAGCCCCGTTTGCGCCGCTATTCCGGCAATAAGCATTTTTTGCGTTCTGTCTTCCATAGTCCTTATATGTACGCAAAAAGAGCCCCGTAAGAGCTCTTTTGCATTTTGTTTGTTATCTGCGTCTGCCTCTCATCGCTGCGGCTTTTCTTGCCTTGCGCTGCTTGTTGCGTTTCGCGTTCATCATCAGTCCCCAGATGCTCGGCGCGATGAATATCGACGAATACAAGCCTGCGAGGATACCGAATATGATCGGTAGCGCGAAATCGGTGAGCGACTGTACGCCCCACGCCGCAAGCACTACGATGGTAATGAGCGTGGTGAAACTCGTAAACAACGCGCGCGTTATCGATTCCGTTACCGAAGTGTCGATAATATCGCCGAAGTCGAGTTTGGATTTGTCCTTATGTTTGTACGGCGCCATATTTTCGCGTACGCGGTCGAAAATAACTATCGTATTGTTAATGGAGTACGCGACTATGGTGATTATACCCGCTATCAACGAGCTGTTGATCTGTATGCGGAAGATAATGACCAGCGAAAGCATTATGATGACGTCGTGCAGCTGCGCGCACAGCGCGGCGAGTCCGCTGAAGAAATCGAAACGGAATGCGATATAGATGAGCATCACGAGCATCGCGATACCTACCGACAACAACGCCTTTTGTATGAGGTTTTCGCTCGCGGTGGCGTTGATCATTTCGGGGTTTGCGGTTACCGTCACGTTATCGCCGTACTTCGCGGTGAATGCGCTTACGACATCTTCCGCTATTTTACGGTTAATGGCTATCATTTCCTCGGTGCGTTCCTCGCTGTTGTAGTCGGAACGTATGCCGTCGACCTCTATCGAGTTGGGATAACGCACTATCAAAGTATTCGAGCCGGAATCCTGATCGGAAGACACCATTGCGCCGTTACGTTCCACTACTTCGGTGATGAGCGCGAGATTTTCCGCGCGGTTGGCGCCGAGCATTTCCGCTCCGTCCATTTCGACGGTGAGCACCGTGCCGCCCCTGAAATCGATACCGACGTTGGCGAATCCGTCATACTGGTTGTCGCCGGTATAAACGGCGCCGCACACGAGCGCGATAAATATGATTACTGCGGGAAGAATAAACCAATAATAGGTATTCTTCGAAATAGGCAGTTTCTGTAAGGACAATTTAACTTTTGCGAGAGCTTTGGAATCTTTCATAATTATTCCTCCTCCCCTGCCGTTGCTATGGTTTTAGCGAATTTAGTCCCGCCGGGACGTTTTTTACCGTCTTCACTCTTTCCATCGTCGGGCTTTTTCAGTTTAAGCGAATAATAGACGTCGGAATCTTCGTTGAACGAAAGCGAGATGTTGAAAAGCAATCTCGTCACGACTATGGCGGTGAACATCGAAAGCAAAATACCTATCAGCAACGTGATGGCGAAACTCTTGATGGTGGACGCGCCGAGAACTAGCATTATGATCGAACCTATCACCGTAGTGACGTTGGCGTCGAGAATCGCGGAAAACGCCTTCTTAAATCCTATTTGAACGCAGGAACGGATCGGCTTACCGAAAAGTTTGCGTTCGTCCTTGATACGCTCGAAAATTATGACGTTGGCGTCGACCGCCATACCGATACTCAATATGATACCCGCGATACTGGGGAGCGTGAGCTGGACCCAAGGAACGAGCGCGAGCGCATAGATGAGAAGCACGGAGTAAATGAGCAGCGCCAACGAAGCGAGCACGCCCATACCGCGGTAGATCACGAGCATGAACAGGATAACCATCGCAAGACCGATGATACCCGCCATGATACCCGCTTTCAACGCGTCTTGTCCGAGCGTGGGGCTTATCGTAGCGGTCTCGTCGGGGCTAAGCGGCACCGCGAAAGTACCCGCTTTGAGCTTAACTGCGAGTTCGTTCGCCTGAGCCTGCGTGTAGTTGCCTGTAATAACGGCGTTACCGTCGGTAATCGTCGCGTTCACCGTAGGCGCCATAATTTCTTCGCCGTTGATATAGATGCCTATCGTTTTGTTGAGGTTGTTGGCGGTAGCCGTGGCGAAAGCCGAAGTTCCTTCCGCATTGAAGGTAAGGCTTATCGCATAACTTCCTTCGTAAAGTACCGCGGAAGCGTCTTCGAGGTGTTTGCCGCCTTCGATGAGGACGTTACCGTCTTCGTCTTTGAACTCGAGCGTGGCGGGCTCGCCGATGAGGTTCATAAGCGTTTCCGTATCGTCTACGGAAGGAATCTCGACTCGGATCTTATCGGTACCCTGACGGGTAACGGTAGCTTCGGTATAGCCTTTAGAGAAAAGCAACGCTTCGAGATTGCTGATAGTGCCTTCAATTGCAGAATCCCTGTCGGCAGCGTCGATGCCGTCAAGGTCCATCGCGTAAACTACGTACATACCGCCTTCGAGGTCGAGACCGAGCTTGATGGTACCGGCAACCCAATGGAAATCGTAATTGGTATTGCCGATAGCGAAGCTATCCTCGCCGTTCAAAGGAAATATCAGAAGTGTCAAGCCGATGAATACTATCGCGAGTATCACGGCAATGACAATCGATTTTTTCTTACTCACAAGTATGCCTCCATACGTTATTCCTCAATATTATATAGTTTAATTGTTGGCAAGTCAATTATCTTTTAATAATTAAAATATAAATAACACAAAACGAACGCAAAACGAACAACGCCGACGGTCAATCGGCGTTGTTTTCGGTAAAGTTTTCTATGAAACGGATTGCGAGGCTGACTTCGAGGCGTTTGCGTTGAAGTGCGCAACCGAGTTCGTAACAGCCGTCGGGCGAACCCGTGAAATGCAAAGCGTTTGCGGTACAGCCGCCACCGCAATAATATTTGGCGGGACATTTCGCGCAATGCGGTTTGCTCAGAACGGTATATTCCGCGAAGCGCTCGCGGACGTCCTGACGAAGGATACCGTCGCGCACGTTGCCGAGCTTAAAGGCGTCGTCCCCTCCCACGAATTGGTGACAGGGATAAATATCTCCCGTAGGCGAAACGGCAAGATAATCGGTGCCCGCGCCGCAACCCGTAAGGCGTTTATTAAGGCAAGGACCGTGTTCGAGGTCTATCATAAAATGGAAGAAATTAAACCATTTACCGCTTTTTCTACGTTCAATATAGGCTTCGCCGAGTTTTTCGTATTCCGCTTCGAGCTCCTTGAGGTCGCTCATTTTTAGCGCGAGCGGATGGTCCTCGGGAAGCACGACGGGCTCAACGGAAATCTGATCGAATCCCCTGTCGTTCAACGCAAGAACGTCTGCGCAGAAATCCTTGTTTTTCGCGGTGTAGGTGCCTCTTACGTAATATTTTTTGCCGCCGCGTATTTTGCGAAAAGCTACGGCGTTGTCGAGTATGACGCCGAAACAATCCTTACCGCTTACCGACTTACGCACGCCGTTATGCACGGATTCTCTGCCGTCGATACTCAATACCACGTTGTCCATTTCGGCGTTAAGCCACTCGGCGTTGGCTTTATTGAGAAGAAGGCAGTTCGTAGTCATCGTAAAGCTGAAGCGTTTACCCGCAGCGGGCGCTTTAGCTTTGGCGTACGCCACAATTTCTTTGACTACGTCGAGATTCATCAGCGGCTCGCCGCCGAAAAAGTCCACTTCGAGGTTACGTATGTTTCCGCTCGAAGCGATGAGGAAATCTATTGCCGCCTCCCCCGTTTCCGCGCTCATATAGTCGCGCGCCGTATTATACGTGCCGCCCGAAGCGAAACAATACTCACATCTAAGATTGCAGTCGTGGCAGATATGCAGACAAAGCGCCTTCACGACGCCTGCGTTTTTCTTGAACTCGCGCATTTCCTGAGGAGCGTTAAGGGCGCCGTCTTTCTCGAGCGAATCGAGTTCCGCGTCGCATTCCGCCACGCGCTCCTTATCCAGCGCGTCGTAAGCGGCGCGTCGGGTTTCGTCAAGCTCGCCGTACCGCTTGAGCGCGCATAAAAAAGCGACATCGTCCACGTTGAACAGACTGCCGCTTTCTACGTCCCACAGAAAATACAACGGTTCACCGTTATGTTTATAAATAAAGGTATGGACCATTGTCAGGATCGTTTAACGGGTAACCGTTAAAAATTAGTCAGATTATTATTTGTTGTCTTCTTTGGTTTCTCTGAGGATTTTTTCCTCTTTCGCGCAAGCCTGATTGCCTACGGTGCAGCTGGTTTTGCAAGCGGACTGGCAGCTCGCCTGGCATTC
>CALVOD010000056.1 GCA_944350065.1 uncultured Clostridia bacterium | reverse complement strand
TGGTGATCCATCGGAGATTCGAACTCCGGACACCTTGATTAAAAGTCAAGTGCTCTACCGACTGAGCTAATGGATCATATCCTTTGCGTTTGTTATGGCAGGGGTGGCAGGATTTGAACCTACGAATGCGAGAGTCAAAGTCTCGTGCCTTACCGCTTGGCGACACCCCTATGTTCGGAAAGGAATTGGGGTGAGTAGTGGGACTTGAACCCACGACCTCCAGAGCCACAATCTGGCATTCTAGCCAACTGAACTATACCCACCAAAGTATATTACCTTATTCCTTTGTCAAGTTACGGGCTTGCCGCTTAGTGGTGAACCAGGAGGGATTCGAACCCCCGACCTACGGCTTAGAAGGCCGTTGCTCTATCCTACTGAGCTACTGATCCACAGTGGAGCGGGTGATGGGAATCGGACCCACGCAACCAGCTTGGAAGGCTGGTGTTCTACCATTGAACTACACCCGCACGGTGTTTGCCCACTTGCAAGCGCTTAAATAGTATAGCCAAACTTAAAGGGTTTGTCAATCGATTGCCGAGAAATTTTGTAAATTACTTTTACTCGGTTCCTCGCACGGAAACGTGCGCCCCGTTAAAATCCGCGTATACCGTGTTTTACGGCGTTAAGAATTTGCGCCCGAGACCGATAACTGCGCGTGGCGTGCTGTCGCAGTGAACGTCTGCGCTATACGGACAGCTTTTCCGACAACGCTTCCGCAAGGCTCGCTCCGAAAATTTCAAGGCTCGGATCCCGTTCCGATATAAATGCGTTATGGATACTCGAAATATCGAAACGGGCGCCCGTAAGTATGTTTTCCGCTTTACGCGGCAATTCTTCGTCGAGGGTGTCGGAATACACTTTTACGGAACGCACGCAGCCTTTTTCCACACGGAACGCAACTTCCGCAAGTCCGTACAGGCAGGCGAATTCGACGGAGAAGGCGTAGGGCGGATTTTTACCGAAAACGTACTCCGCGGAGCCGAATAAAGCGGCTTTTTCCCGATACTCTTTTTCGTCGAACGTAAGATAGGAGCACGCGCCGTATTCGTTTGCGAAACTTTCCGTCAGCGCCGCGGCAACCTCCGATACGCTCGTTGCGGGGCGCGACATGCAAAGCGAGCCCACCCTCGAACGCACCGAATCGACGCCTTTCGAGGAGAGTTTGAGAGGGGAGGGACGAAGATATTTCGCCATTTTTTCCGGCTCGCAGGATATCAGCAGGGTGCCGTGGTGCAACCCTTTCCCGCGCGCTTTGCGGAAAGCGTTTCCACTCACTTTGAACCCGTTAGCCGTAAGGTCGTTTCTTCCGCTTATTTCAGCTTTTATGCCGAGCGCGAGGAGCGCTTTGCGTACGACTTCGCACTGCCTTAAAACGTCGTAATCCTTTTCGTTTGCGATAAAAGTATAATTTAAATTGTTTAAATCGTGGAACACCGCGCCGCCACCGGTAAGCCTTCGCGCTATCTTTATTCCGTCGCGTTCCGCTTCCGCCGCGTTACATTCCTTCCATGCGTTTTGCCACTTCCCGATAACGATCGCGTTATGGTTCCGCCACAGAAAAAGAAGGGGCTCTCCGTCGTAATCGGCGAACAGCTTGTCTTCGCACGCAAGATTGAGATATACGTCCGCCGAAGGCGATATCATTATCTTTGACATGCTTAAATTATACATAATTTCGCGCCGTTATGCAACCTTACGCAACCGATTTCGGCGTAAGCCGTTGACACGCGTGCGTTATTATTATATAATATTAGCCAACGATAACGCATTTGCGAGGACACGATTTATGGCAAACGTAGCGGAATTCATTTCCGAAGTAGGCATAGTGCCGGTAGTCAAACTTACCGACGTCGCGACTACGCTTCCCGTTATGGAAGCGCTTATTGCGGGCAACGTGCCCGTAGCGGAAATTACTTTCCGTACCGATTGCGCCGCGGAAGCGATTCGCGTTGCTGCGGAAAATTTAGGCGACAAAATGCTCGTCGGAGCCGGTACGGTCGTCGACGCGCGTCAGGCGGAAGCCGCAGTCAACAGCGGAGCGCGTTTTATCGTAAGCCCCGGGTATTCGGAAGCGGTCAACGGCGTATGTCGGGCGAACGGTATTCTCTACGTTCCGGGAGCCGTTACTCCTACCGAAATAATGCAAGCGTACGCGGGCGGAAACAGAATCATTAAATTTTTTCCCGCTTCGGTATACGGCGGCACTGCGGCGCTCAAGGCGCTCGGCGCACCCTTCGGCGATATAAAATTCGTACCTACGGGCGGCGTGAACGCCAACAATCTCAAAGACTTCCTTTCTCTTTCCAACGTGGCGGCGTGCGGCGGGAGCTGGATGGTAGCCGAATCCCTCATAAAAGCGGGCGACTACGCCGCGGTTACCAACCTTTCCTTGGAAGCCTCGGCTATCGTGAACTCTTTGAGAAAATAGCCGATTATCTAACTTAAATAGACTTACCGCGCCGAAAATCGGCTTTCGGTATCCGTACAACGTAATTGAGGTGAATAAAGTGAGAGTTATCACATTCGGAGAAATAATGTTGAGACTTGCGCCGGAAGGGTATTACCGCTTTGTGCAAGCCGACAAATACGGCGCCACTTACGGCGGCGGAGAGGCTAACGTGGCGGTTTCTTTGGCGGGATTCGGCGTCGACGCGGCGTACGTTACCAAACTTCCCGCGCACGAAATAGGTCAGGCGGGCGTGAACGCCTTACGCGCGGCGGGAGTGGATACTTCGCTTATCGTTCGAGGCGGCGCGCGCGTGGGAATATATTTCCTCGAGAAAGGCGCTTCGCAAAGGCCCTCGAAAGTTATTTACGACAGGGCGCATTCGGCTATCGCGGAGGCTGCGGCAGCTGATTTCGACTGGAACAAAATATTCGACGGCGCGGATTGGTTCCATTTCACGGGAATAACTCCCGCGCTTTCCTCGAGCGTCGCGGAGATCACTCTCGAAGCCTGCAAAGCGGCTAAAGCGCGCGGCGTAAAAGTTTCCTGCGACCTCAATTACCGCAAGGCGCTGTGGACGAGAGAAAAAGCGCGCGAGATAATGACGGGGCTCATGCCATACGTGGACGTGCTCATCGCAAACGAGGAGGACGCGGGCGACGTATTCGGCATTACTTCCGGCGGCGACGTTACCGGCGGCGACGTGACTGCCGAAGGTTATGTTAAGGTTGCTAAAGAGCTTGTCGACCGTTTCGGTTTCGGACACGTGGCGATAACGCTCCGCGGCAGTATTTCCGCTAACGATAACCGCTGGTCGGCTATTCTTATGAATAAGGAAGGCAAGGTTTTCAAAGCGAAGCAATACCTCATTCACATAGTGGACAGAGTGGGCGGCGGAGACAGTTTCGGCGCGGGGCTTATTTACGGACTTGCGAACTACGACGAGCAGAAAGCCATCGAGTTCGCCACTGCGGCGTCCTGCCTGAAGCAAACCATCGAAGGCGACTTCAATTACGTTACCGCGGAGGAAGTGTTAAGGCTTGCGAGCGGAGACGGCAGCGGCAGGATCAAGAGATAGCTTTAACTTTTCAGTTAAACAATATTGAAGCAATATTAAACCGGAGGGATAAATAATGGCAGTCAAAGTAAAAGAAACCGTCGATAGGATAAGGAATTCCGAGGTTGCGCAGAAATCCAAAAAATTTCTCGAGGACCATAAGAATATCTTCCAGATCATCAAGTTTACGTTGATAAGTCTTATCGCGTTCATAGCGGAATTTGCGAGCATGTACGCTTTGCAATACGGACTTGCGGGCGTATGCGGCGATCAGGAATTCAGATGGTTCCTGTTCTATTATGCCCCCGGTAAAACGGGCGCATACGGACTGGCGGGATTCATCGCCTTCCTCGGCTCCAAATGTATCGCCGAAATAATTTCCTTTATCGTAAACAGGAAAAAGACCTTCGAAGCCAACAACAACGTGGTATTCAGCGCGATAATGTACGTTATCACGGTGATAGCGGTTATTCTGCTCAGCACCTGGCTCGGCGGCGCTCTGGGCGATCTGCTCGGACCGTCGATAGGCGCGGACGCGGGCAACACGATAAGCAAACTCGTAGGCTCCTTCCTGAGCTGGGTCATAATGTTCCTTATGGACAAATTCGTCATTATGCGTAAAGTCGATAAAGGCGAAAAAGCCGAGGAAAGCGTGACCGAGCCCGCGATGGCTGTTGCGGGCGGCGAAGTGCTCGCCGTTGAGGACGACTCGGAGGACGCGGCGCTTCGGGAGCACGTTACCGCTATAGAGGAAGCCGTCGAAGAAGGACTCGAATCCGTGGGAGTCGTTCCGCCCAAATTCAACGACGCGGACGGCGAATAAAACAGATCTTAAGTGAATTCCATGAAAAAATACGACGTATTGACGATAGGTCATATTTCGCTTGACTACAATATCGATTATCTCGACAATCAGATAATCGAAGTGGGCGGCGCGGTGATATATTCTTCGGCGGCGGCATACGCTTTGGGACACAAAGTAGCCGCGCTTACGAAGATAGCACGCTCGGACGAGGACAGGCTCGGAGCTTTCACCATTCCGCGAGAAGACGTGTACGTGAAGTATTCTGAAGTGTCCACTTCCATACGCAACAAGTACCATACCGCAGATAAAGAAAGGCGTACTTGCACCTGTATCGGGCAGGCGGAGCCTTTCCGTGAAAGCGACATACCCGACGGTATCTCTGCGGAAATATATCATTTCGCAGGGCTTATTTACGGCGATTTCGACGCGGAACTTATCAAAAAACTTTCCTCGCGCGGCAAAGTAGCGGTAGACGTACAGGCGCTTTTGCGACACGCGGACAAGGCGAGCGGCGCTATGTATTTCGAGGATTGGGCAGACAAGAAGGAGATTTTGCCGTACATAGATTTCCTCAAGACCGACGCCGCGGAAGCGGAGATACTGACGGGGCTTACCGACAGAAAGAAAGCCGCCGAAACGCTTTACGGTTGGGGTGCGAAGGAAGTATGCATCACGCACAATACCGAAGTAATAGCGTTCGACGGTAAAAGGCATTACGCCGTGCCGATACGCGCGCGCAATTTAAGTGGCAGAAGCGGACGCGGTGACACCACGTTTGCGGCGTATATCACGGAAAGGCTCGGACACGACCTTCCCGAAGCGTTATTGACCGCCACCGCTACCGTCAGCCTTAAAATGGAAAAGCCGGGCGCTCTTACGGCTACGCGCGCGGATATCGAAAACTATATCTCGGAATTTTACGGCGACGTAAGCGGGAAATAAATATAAACAGGTTTCCCGCCAAATATAATACGAAAGAGAATAAAGAGAATAACGATCAAATCGGAGGAGATAAAATGGTAACAGGTTTCCAGAAAGTCATCTACAGAACAGTTCAGCTCGCGTTCCGTTGCGCGCGTCCTTTTCTTCCTTACCGCGTACCCGAACTTTTATCGGGCGAAGGCAGCATCAGGAAACTTCCCGAATTCATAAAGTCTAAAGGTATCGACTCGGTGCTTGTCGTGACCGATAACGGACTGTATTCGCTCGGGATGCTCGACGGCATGTTCGAAGAAATGGATAAGATAGGGCTTAAGTACACGCTTTTCAAAGACGTTGTGCCCAATCCCACGATTGACAATATCGAAGCGGGTATCGCTTTGTATAAAGAGGGCAACTGCAAAGGCATAGTCGCTTTCGGCGGCGGCTCGCCCATGGATTGCGCCAAGGGTATCGGCGCGCGCATCGCACGCCCCAACAAGCCCGTGAGCAAAATGAAAGGCGTTCTCAAGGTGCTTAAAAAGATACCTCCTTTCTTTGCCGTTCCCACGACTGCCGGAACGGGAAGCGAAGCCACTCTTGCAGCGGTTATCACCGACAGCAAGACGCATGACAAGTACGCCATCAACGACCCCGTGCTTATCCCTCATTACGCCGTGCTCGATCCCGCGCTCACTGTAAAACTTCCCAAGCATATCACTTCGACCACCGGTATGGACGCGCTCACGCACGCCGTCGAAGCGTATATCGGCAGGAGCAACAATTCCTATACTTCCGAGCTTTCCGAGAAGGCGACGAAGCTCATTTTCGAGAACATAACCAAAGCCTACGACAACGGCGAGGATATGGAAGCGAGATACAATATGCAGCTTGCGGCTTACTACGCAGGCATCGCGTTCGCACGCGCTTACGTGGGATACGTGCACGCCATAGCGCACTCGCTGGGCGGACAGTACGGCGTACCGCACGGTCTTGCGAACTCCGTCATTCTTCCGTACGTTCTCGATTATTTCGGAGAGAGCGCTTATCCGCGTCTTGCGCGTCTTGCGGAGATAGTGGGTATCGACGGCAAAGACGACGAGGAGAAAGCGAAGGGCTTTATCGCGGGAATCCGCAAACTCAACGAGCACATGAACATACCCGCATACATCAAAGCTAAAGACGGCGGCGACCTTATCAAGGACGAAGATATTCCCGTGATGGTCGAACGCGCGTACAAGGAAGCCAATCCTCTCTATCCCGTACCTAAATTTATGGGCAGAGAAGAATTGACTAAAATGTATTACACGATACAGGGTAAATGATTATAGAAGGCAGCGTCGAAAAGCGTAAAGCCGTATTGGTAAACGTAGGAAGCGGCAAGGATCTCGAAAAACCTCTTGGCGAGCTCGAGAAACTTGCCGCTACTTTAGGTTACGAAACGGCTGCGTATATGACGCAGAGGAGAGAGCGCCCGGACAAAGCCTATTATATCGGAAGCGGCAAGCTCGATGAGCTTAAATCCGTAGTTAAAGCTACAGAAAGTGACGTTGTAATATTCGATAACGAAGTCGGCGGCACACAGCTTAACAATCTTGAGAAATATCTCGGCGTACCCGTGATGGACAGGGCGACGCTGATAATAGAGATATTCGCTGAACACGCCGTAAGCAACGAAGGCAAGCTGCAGGTCGAGCTTATGCGGAAGAAGAAAATGCTTCCGCGCGTGCTCGGACAAGGAACGATATTGTCGAGGCAGGGCGGAGGCGGCGCCGGCGGCGGAGGCGCGCGGCGCGGCGGAGGCGAGCAGCAGCAGGAGATAGACAAGCGAACGATACGCGCGGAGATACGAGATCTCGAGCGGCGTATCGCAAAGCTCGGCAGCGAGCGAGAAATACGCAGAGAAAAGCGCGTAAGGAGTCGGATAAAGGTGGTGTCGCTCGTAGGGTACACCAACGCCGGGAAGTCTACTCTTATGAACGTGCTTACCAAAGCGGGGGTGCTCGAAGAAGACAAACTGTTCGCAACTTTAGATCCCGTGCTTCGCAAGATGCGTCTCGACGACGGGACGGAATTTTTGCTCGTGGACACGGTTGGATTCATATCCGGACTGCCGCACGACTTCGTGCACGCTTTCCGTTCCACGCTCGAGGAGACGAAAAACTCCGATCTTATTCTGCACGTGGTGGACGGTTCGGATCCCGAAGCCGCGGAGCAATTCGCCGTGGTCAACGAGGTGCTCGCTTCCATAGGCGCGGACGAAGTCCCCGCGATAGTGGTGGTAAATAAACTCGACGCCGCCGAAGACGACGTCGCCATACCCGTCGGAGCAAATACCGTTATGGTGAGCGCGAAGTACAAAAGGGGCATCGACGAGCTGAAAGAAAAAATCGCCCGCGCGCTCGGCGCAGGCGTTTAAACATTGCGGTACGTCCGCTTACCGCTTTCGCGGCGGGCGTTTTTACAGACAAAGATTTTGCGTTATTTGAATTTTTAACGGAACACGGAATTCAATTAAACTTATTGTGGTAATTTCGCGCAGGCGTTATTTCGGGAAGCGCGTAAACCGTTCAATCGAAACAATTTTTACCCGAGCGCATAAGGCGCGCTAAAGTTTAGAGGCATAAAAAAACGTGCGCCCACTCCGACCTACCTTACCGAATCGGCACGTACGCAGGTAACTCCCTCAAAGCTAC
>CALVOD010000055.1 GCA_944350065.1 uncultured Clostridia bacterium | reverse complement strand
ACAGGATAAGAAGAAGCCCGTTAAGAAAGGTATCAACATAGATTGATCCTCCTGTGTAACGAAAAAATACCGCCCTTTCGGGGGCGGTATTTTTATGCGTAAAAACGTATCCGAATATCAGGCACGCAACGGCATAATGCCCGTTCCTACCGTAAGGATATTGAATTTATATCCCGCAGCGACGGTAAGCGTGAAATAATTTTCGTTTACTTCGGGCACAAGCGACAAGCAACCGTCTTCGTATTCGCCGCCGGACGCCACTCTGATATTGCCGTTGAATACGAGTCCGGTTACCTCTCTGATATCCATTCCGTCGGGGAGAGTTATCTTTATGACCGTGGGCTTGCCGCTCTCGACGTACACCCCTTCCGCCGTCTCGAACGCCACGCTTCCCGGCGCGTACTCCACTTTATACTCGCCGTAACCTACGGAATTCAACGATACCGAAGACTTTTCGGCGAGCCCCGCCGCCACCAGCGCGGAATAAAAATCGTACTCCTCGCCCTCGTAAGAGGTTTTGACGGAAAGCCTGTATTCGGTGAAACGCTCGTACGGATCCTCGCCGTATTCGTAAGGTCTTTGCAATGAGATATTATAGGTATCCCCTTCTTTTTCCGCTTCGACCGCTTCTCCGTTGATATAAAACTTCAACGACGAATACAACGCGTCGTAAATTTCGTTTTCGCCCGATTTAAGACAGCTTATACGCAAAACGGCGTTTTCGCCGCCCGCTTCGACAGCTTCCAGCTCGCCGCCGCAGGAGGTGTCGAATGTAAAATATCCGTCGCCCGCTTCCCTTACGTCGGTATAAACCTTGCCGCCGATACGGAATCCGAGAAGATTTTCTTTACCTTCTTCGACACCGAAATTGCTTTCCCTGAACCTGTATTCGCCCACGTAGGAACGCACGTCTATCGAATACACCACGGAGCCGGTTTCGCTTACGGTAACGCTGTTCACGTTCGACTTGTCGAAGCCGTAAGGATAAGGCTCGTTCGCGTCGTTAATCACCGACATGACTCCGCCGCTTACGAATACGTATTTGTACTCCGGAACGGAACGCACGGTAAACGTAACGCATTCGCCCCATTCCACCGCGGGCGCAACGCGTATTTTGGCGAATTCGCCGCGGCTGAGCTCCTCGTTTGTCGTGCTGCGGAATAGCTCTCTGAATTCTCCGAGCGTGAAGACGTCGTCTTCGGCTTCTATTCCGAAAAGCCCCGCGTCGAATTCCACTTCGTAATTATTGTAGGCGCTTGCCGATATCGCTTCGCTCGCCGCTTCGTAACCCAATTTTATGTCGGACGTCACCTTAGCGGGCGCGCCTACGAATTCCACGTCGATATCTATCGCACCGGGCGCCACGAGATTGTTGACCTGATATATCACGTTCTTTTCTATACGGTATATATCGAGATTGCGGGGCGTACCGCATACGTTTATTTTCATTTCTCCGGGTTCGTACCCCTCTGCGAGCACCACCCTCAACGCGTAATCCTTGTTGCGCTCCACATATACGTTCTCGTTGCCGTCTTTATCGGTAACAGATTTATATGGTATTACCTCGAGACTCATCACCCCTTCGGGCAATTCTTCGGGTAAAAACACGTACGCGCTCTCCCTTCTGTTGGCGCCGTCGGAGCATCCGCTAACTACCGCTATCCCCGACAAAACCGCAGCAAGCAACGTAATAAGAAATAACGCTTTGCCGATACCTGTTTTTTTCATACGATGCACCGCCTTTTCCCGCTCCGTCACTTAGCGGCGGGATAAAATAATTATAGCACATAGAAATGCGTTTGTACTCGTTTGCGATAATCGACATTTAACGCCGCGCATAACCGTATCCGCGATATAAACCGCCGACGTATAAATGCGAAATCTCAACCGATATATTGCACATTTTAATGTAAATGTATTAGAATATATTTATGAAGAAAAGATTTTTTACTGCCGTAGCGGCTCTGATGTGCATAGCGACCGCGGCAGTCGTGATAACGGCTCTCGCCCTCTCTTACGGCGACTGCGCGCCGCGAGCGGAAAATTCGATAAGTTACGAGGACGTTTTCGCCAATACCTACGACGTGACCGTAACGGAAAAAAGCGATATGCTGCTCTACGCTCCCGAAGGAGAACCGGGATACGCATTACTGTTTTACGTAGGCACCGCGATGTCCGCGGACAATTACGATTACGTTATGCGCGCGCTGGCGTCACGCGGCATAGCCGTGGCGGTGTCAAGCAATCCCTTCGCAGACCTTATGTACGAAGAAACGGAAAAAGCCTTCGACCTCTATCCCGAAGCGCAATATTTTATCGGCGGTCACTCGCAAGGCGGCGGCGCGGCAATACGGCGCGCCGCGGAAAATACCGACAAGACCGCGGGCGTGATATTGTTTTCGCCTATGACGATTAACGACAGCACCCTTGCCGACAAGGATATCCCCGCCATATACTTCGAAGCGGAAAACGACAAAGTGCTCAGCGAGGACCTTAAAAACAACGCGGCGGCGCGAATGAACGACGAGTGCGAATTCGTTCTCATAGAAGGCGCTAACCACATGTGTTACGGGGAAACGGATTTCGGTCTTATCGACGGCGAAAACACCCGACCGCTCGCCGAAATACAGGACGAAATTATCTTAAAAACGCTGACGTTCATTCAAAAAGTCGCGGACAAAAAGCTAACTGAATCAAATCGGTTGCTTTAGAAGGAAAGGAATAGTAAAATTAAAATGCTTTAAAGCCCCGAAGGCTTAGGCATACGGAGAAAGAAATGGAGAACTTTATCAACGACGTAAAGACGTTTTTCACCACCGCCGGGCTCAATATCGTACTCGGCATAATCGTGATTATCGTAGGACTTCTGATATGCAAGATCGTCAAGATCGTAATGCGGCGCGCGTTCCGTCGCTCCAAACGCGACGAAGCCATGTCGCATTTCATCATATCGCTGACCGACATAATACTGAAAATAATAGTTCTCGTATGCGCGCTTGCGACTATGGGAATAAACACGGCTTCGATAATCACCGTCCTCGGCACCTGCGGCGTGGCGATAGGACTTGCGCTCAAAGACAGCCTGTCCAATCTCGCGAGCGGCGTTTTGATAATATATAACCGTCCCTTCAAGAAAGGCGATTATATCGAAACTCCCGACGTGGCGGGCAAGGTGAATACCATCAATCTGTTCAACACCGTACTACTCACTTCGGACAATAAAGAGATAGTGATACCCAACGGTACCCTTGCGGGAGAGCACATCATAAATTACAGCACGACGGGCACGCGCCGCGTGGAGCTCAAATTCGGTATTTCCTACGACAACGATTATAAAGAAGCGCAGAAAATCATATTGGAGCTTTGCAACGCGCACAAATCGGTATTGAAAGATCCCGCGCCCATGTGCAGACTCACGGAGCACGGCGACAACGCGCTTATTCTCATAACGCGGGTATGGACGCTTACCGACGATTACTGGGACGTATATTACGATCTGACCGAGCAGGTCAAAGACGCGTTCGACGCGGCGGGCATCGGTATCCCCTATCCGCAAATGGACGTCCATATCCGCGATACTGTAGAAAAATAATTTCGCGGGCGTTACGCTTACGCTTTACGCGCAAAAAAGGGATACGACGGTATCCCTTTTTTATAAACGTCGCTCCGTAAGATAAGCTACGGTTATGCTTTTGAGATAAACTCAGCTATATGCCTCCACGCCTCGCGGCTTTCCCTGAGCCACGGAGCGAAGTAATGGAAGTCGTGGAACATTCCACGGTATTTTCTCTGCGTAGCTTTGACGCCCGCGGCGAGCGCCCTTCCGTATATCATATCGGAGTCGGACTCGCACATTTCCACGTCGCCGCATTGAATGAGCATAGGAGGGAAACCTTTGTAATCGCCGAAAGCGGGCGAAAGATAAGGATCTTCGAGGGGAGTATCCCCGCAATAGGGACTTATCCTTCTCAGGCGCGCGCCGCGCTTATTATAACTTTGCCAGAAAGGAAGCGCGTACATGGGATCGGCGTGGGCGTTCTTGCGGTAGGAGTCGCCCTGCGACGACATATCCCCCTGAACGCATACCGATATGATTGCCGCGGGCAGTTCCTTGCCCTCGTCGCGCAGTCTGAGGCAGGTAGCGAGAGCGAGGTTCGCGCCCATGCTGTCACCCGTCAATATTATGTTTTTCGCCTCGTATCCCGCTTTAAGCATACCCTCGTAAGCTAGCGAACATTCCTCCAAAAGCTCGGGATGTACTCTCGACAGTCCCGCCGAATAATCTATACTGAATACCCTGAGCCCGCAGATACGCGCATATCGCTCGCTTATTTTCCGATACATCGGAGTCATGCCTCCGACCGCGCCGCCGCCGTGTATCTGTAAGATTATCTGCTCCCCGCGTAGCTCGTCGGGCGTGAGTTCTTCCACCTTCACTCCGTTATATTCGCGCACTTCGTACAGAAATCCTTTCGGCGCGCGGTAAGGCGCGTAAACGTACTTTACGTTACGCGAAAGCGAACGCTGATTTAACCTGTAAGGAAAGGTGACGAGCCGTAACGCTACCTTGACCGCCCCCGCCGCGAACGAAGTCATAAAAGTTTAAGTCTCCTTTTCATATTCTTAACTAAAGGATTCATTATAAGCGGTATCAGTACCCCTGAACGCACGAAACAGTAAACTTCGTTCCACAAGCCGTAGAAGGCGAGTTTTGCTTCGCTCATATCGGAAGCGCCGTAATTTTCGAAATACGTTTCCGCCAAACGGAAACGTTTGCCGGTAAGATTGCGGAACTGGAAAAGGTCGTATTCCCTGTCCGCGTACATGGAGTTCAAGGGGTCTATGAAGCCGCTCACGCGGTGCGCGCCGTCCACCATGATGTTCATGACGTTGAGATCGCCGTGGATAAGGACGGCTTTGTCGGGTTCTGTAGCGAATATATCGTCGAAGCGCGCCCACGCGGAGCGCATTACGTCCGTTATCCTTGCGGGCAACTCTCCCGCAGAAACGAGCTTAACGGCTTCCGCGAGCACCTCCTCGGCGAACTCGCCGTAACATTCGCGCCAGCTCGAGAACGTGGGGCGCATTGTGTCGCCGAATTCAGGCGAAACGGCGGAGTGTATGGAACTCAATCCTTCCGTCACTTCACGGGCGAATTCCGCCCTCTTCTTTTTCCCTCCGAAAAACAATCCCTGATCCGTAAAAGCGGGTCTGCCCTTTATTTTATCCATGCAGTAAAAGTCTACGGGTATACCGCCGCCTTGTTCTACGGCGAATATTACAGAGGGCATTTTTACAGAACAATTCTTTTTGAGAAGATTGAGATCGAATATCTCTTTTTCGAGCATTCCGCGGGCGCATAAAAATTTGAATATCTTTTCGTCGCCGTCGTCGAATTTCACCTCGACCGCTCTGCCGAACGAGCCGCCGCCGATATATTTCGCCGCGACCGCTTCCGTATCGGGACAATATTTTTTCGCCGCTCGCATCGCGTAGATCACGGCGTCTTTCGAACTAACTTTTACGGGTTTTATCCTTTCGACTTTCATAAACTTACGACCCTCCCGGAGTCAATAAGATTATACACCCCGTCTCTAAGGAACGCCATATCCCGATAAAACTTAATTCTATCCCGAAACTACTTTTTCGTTTCGCCCTCGCGGTATCTGCCGGGCGTGGTACCGAGTTCGCGCGCGAAAAGTTTATAAACGCCGGAAGCGTTTTTGTATCCGAGCGAAGAGGCTATTTCCTCGACGGACAAGCGAGTCTCGCGCAGCATACGTTTCGCTTCCTCGAATTTCTTGGCTTCCGCGAGCTGCGTAAAAGTCGAGCCCGTGAGTCCGAGTATCGTCCTTCCCGCATACCCCGCGCTGTAGCCGGCGTAAGCTGCAAATCCCTTCAACGTGGCTTCGGTAAGATTTTTTTCGAGATACAAGCCGAGCAAATCCGTAATAGAGTTCTTTTCGCGCTCCTCGGAAGCGTCCTCTCCTCTCGAAATTTCTATAAACGCAAGATCGAGAAATTTCAACGCCGCGCGTTCGGAATGTTTTCTTCGGGAAAAGTTCTCCTCGACAGCCTTGTATATATATTTTTCGGCTTCCGCGCTCACTTTATAAAAGGCGTGTTCCCCTTCGCTTCTTTCGCTTGCTTCGAGCGCGTCGAGCAGGCGCCCGTAGCCGTGAGGAATAACGGCTTTGACTATCACGTCTCCCGCGCGCGCTCTGCCGAGCGCGTGCACCGAGTCGGGAGAAGCTAAAAACGCCTCTCCTTTACCGATTTTGCATACCGACTTTTCTCCGGGAAGATAAAGCGTGCAAGATCCCTTGTAAACGTATACGAATTCGTAAAAATCGTGCCCGTGATAGTACGGTCTTTGTACGGAAGTGTGCTTCTTAAAATAAAACGTCTGCGACGTCCTTATCGGCGTTACCTTCCACTCCCGCGGTTCGCATACGGAATAATCGAAAACCGTCTTGCCGAATTCCGCGTCGTCAAGCGCTTCGAGTATTTCGTCGGCGTTCAGAAATTCTGCCTTAATCCTCTCTTTTATGCCGCTTTCGCTCAGAAAGTATTCCGAGTCGTCCGCTTCGTGCGCTTGAAGGATTTTATCGAGTCTTACGCGCATCTTTAACCGTTATCCTTTATTTCTTCCGAAAAATACTCGTACCTGTCGCCCGTGCGGACGATAAGCGTGTATTCCGCGCCGCCGTCGTGATAGCTCGTCACCCCTACGGTCGCGTATCCCGCTTCATTGCCGTCCGCGTCGGTAAGAATATAGATAGAAGATTTCCCTTCGATAAACTTCTCGCTCTTTAAAACATATACCGAGGTCTTACCCGCCGTGACGTGCTCCACCGTAAGTTCGTCGCCCGTTACGGATACCTTTATCTCGACCACCTCGGCGTCGGGATAAATTTCGGCGTTACTTTCGGAGCACTCGGTTATAGCCGCTTCGCCGCCTACATTCTCGAGCACGTTGTCGAATACCCACTCGTGCCCCTCTATCCTTACGTTGTATTCCTCTTTGTCGCACGCGCTCAAAGCCGCCGCGCCGACGACTAATGTTAAAATCAAACAAATTACCGTAACCGTTTTTTTCATTTCTTTTTTCCTTACCGTTTATCTTTTTTCGGAAGTAACCTTTGCCGCGACTCCGCACGCGATTGCCGCGCATATCGCTACCGCACCCGCGCCGAGCGCCGCAGCATATACGCCGAAGCCCGCGCCTTCCACTTCTATGTCCGTCATGGTTTCCGCATAACCGATTGCGCCTTCGGGTATTCGCTCGACGCTGACGCCCGTTGCGATCGCGCACGCCGACGCCGCAACCGCTATAAACGCAAAAACCACCGCCGCGACCGCAAACCTCTTACGGCGCAAGCGCGCGCCGTCGACGCCGAATGCGGCTTCGGTGGCTTTAACGTATTCTTCGGGAGTACCGAGCCGTGATATAGTAGCGACTTCGCTTTCCCCGCGCTCGCAGGCCATGGCGAATATTTCCTCGAGATCGCTTACCACTTCCGCCTTTACCGCGCGCGGCAAAGAGAGTTTCCGTCTGACGCGCGAAATGTATTTATCCTTCATCTTCCGTCTCTCCTATGAATAAGTCCACGCAGTCGGAATAAGCGCGCCACAACTTTTTCAACTCTTTGAGCGTTATCGCGCCCTCGGGCGTAATAGAATAACTCTTGCGGTTGCCGCCGTTGGCGGGCGCGGGAACAAGCCTGTGCTCGATAAGTCCGCCCGCTTCGAGCCTGTATAATATAGGATATACCGTGCCTTCGCGCGCATACCCGAGCACCTCGGCGCCCTTGGAATTAAGCTCGTTGATAAGCTCGTAGCCGTAACGCTCCTTTTGACCTATAAGCGCAAGAAGTATGAGTTCCAACGAGCCTTTCTTGAATTGTCTTATGTAATTGCCGTCCACACGCTCTCTCCGACAGCTATTTAGTAATACTAATTAGCACAACAATATTATAGCCGTCGGCGCCGCCGCTGTCAAGCGCGTAAAGCAAAAAAGGAGATGGCGCGCGAGCGCAGCGTAATACGGATCGGTTATCTCTTTCGCCATTCGGTCATGGACGTATCGCATGAACGGGCAACCCGACATTAAATAACGGATACCTGAATATATTATTTTTTATCGCCTTTAACACACGGAACGTGGTAGAGTTTCGCCATGCCCGCTTCGCTCGTTTCGCGGTAACGGTTGCTGAGATCCTTGCCCGTTTCGT
>CALVOD010000054.1 GCA_944350065.1 uncultured Clostridia bacterium | reverse complement strand
AAAGTGTTGCAAGCGAAGATTTTATGTAATATAATTTAAACGCGGTATCGCAAAACGGACAGACGGAGAAACGACAATGAAAAAATTTATGGACGAAAAATTTCTTTTGAACTCCCCTACCGCCGAAAGGCTGTACGACGCAATAGCGGATATGCCTATAGTGGATTATCACTGCCACCTCGACGCGTCGGAGATATATAACGACAAGCACTTCTCGAGCATAACGGAAGTCTGGCTCGGCGGAGACCATTACAAATGGCGCGCGATGCGCAATATGGGCGTAGAGGAGCGGCTTATAACGGGCGACGGCGACGATTATGAGAAATTTGTAGCTTGGGCAACAATTATGCCATATATGGCGGGACATCCGTTATACCATTTTTCGCATCTGGAGCTACGGAAATACCTCGGTATCGACACCCCTCTCAACGAGCGCACGGCGCGCGCAGTGTATGAAGAAGCCAACGCCGCGCTCAAGGAGCTCGGCGCGCGTAAGATACTCGAGAAAGCGGGAGTCGAAGCCGTAGTCACCACCAACGACCCTGCCGAAAACCTTGCATACCACGCAAGGCTTATGAAAGAAAACTTCCGCGTCAAAGTGTTACCCGCTTTCCGCCCCGACAAGGCGGTGAACGTAGAAAAAGCGGGATTTTCGGAATATGTATCCTCTCTCTCCAAAGCGGCGGGCGCGGAGATCAAAACTTTCGCCGATCTTAAGCGCGTTCTGCGCGAGCGGTTACAGTTCTTTATAGCGAACGGTTGCAAAGCTACCGATCACGGTCTCGACTATATGCCCTCTTTCGTACCCTTCTCGGACGCGGAAGCGGAGGAAGTGTTCCGCAAGGCCATGAGCGCCATGCCGCTTACCGCGCGCGAAGCCGACGGCTATAAAACGAATCTGCTTCTGTTCCTCGCTACCGAATATGCCGATCGCGATATAGTTATGGAGATACATTTCGGTTGCAAGCGCAATCCCAATTCCGCTATGTTCGCGAAACTGGGCGCCGATACGGGATTCGACTGTATCGCCGGAAACACGAACGCGGACGCGCTGTATCCTTTTTTCGACGCGCTCGAGCGCACGGACAGCCTGCCGCGCACCCTTGTATTCTCGCTTAACCCCAACGACAACGACGAACTCGTAACGGTATGCGGTGCGTTCAACAAAGCTCCGTACAAAGGAAAGGTTCAACAGGGAAGCGCCTGGTGGTTCAACGACAACAAACCGGGAATGGAGCGTCAGCTTACCGCTTACGCGGCGGGGATACCGATCGACACGTTTATAGGTATGCTCACCGACTCGAGGAGTCTCCTCTCCTACGCGCGCCACGATTATTTCCGCAGAATATTCGCGGATTTTTTAGGCTCGCTCGTCGAAAACGGCGAATACCCCGAATCGGATATCGAATATCTCGAAAAGATAGCTAAAGACGTAGCCTACAACAACGTAAAGGCGTATTTCGGTATCTGAACCCGATACGTTACGGAAATGGTAACGCCGTACCGTTCGGCTACAATTTTCGGTTAAAGCAAAAAAACGCAAACGGACATAGAAAAACGGCTCGCCTTCGGGCGAGCCGTTCCTTTGGGTATAAGTTACGTATCGGACTCCGCAACGGTGCCGCCCGTTACAGCGAGGCTACCGTTTTCTTGAGTTCTTCTATCATTTCGTCTATCTGCTCGACGGTGATTATGAGCGGAGGAACGAATCTCATCACTTTGTGTCCGCACACGTTGAGGATATAGCCTTTGGCGAGCATATCCTTATATATGGCGCCCGCGAAGGCTTCGTCTTCCACCTCCATTCCGTCTATGAGCCCCATTCCGCGAACTTCTTTCACCTTCGGGTGTTTAATTTCTTTAAGGCGCGCGCGCAGATATTCACCTTTGCGCGTAACGTCTTCCATAAAGCCCGGTTCGCGTATTTTCTTACACACGGCGTAGCCTACCGCGCACGCGAGCGGCGCGGAACCGAACGTCGTGCCGTGATCGCCCGGAGTCCAGGCTTCCGCCACTTCGTCGGTAGCGAGACACGCCGATATCGGATATCCGCCGCCGATACCTTTAGCCGCGCTCACGATGTCGGGCTCTATGCCGTAATGCTCGAAAGCCCAGAACTTTCCCGTTCTTCCCGCGCCCGTCTGCACTTCGTCGAGTATGAGAAGCTGTCCGTTCTTCTTCGTAAGCTCTCTTGCGAGCTTCATATACGATTCCGTAGCGGGCATAATCCCGCCTTCGCCCTGAATGGGCTCTATGAGCAATGCCGCGACTTCTTTATCGTCGAGCGCCTTCGCGAGCGCTTCCTCGTCGTTGTAGGGAACGTATATTCCTATTCCGCCCGGAAGCGGCGCGAAAGGCTTGTTGTATTTCTCCTGTCCCGTCGCGGTCACCGTGGCAATCGTTCTGCCGTGGAAAGACTGCCTCGCCGACACTATCTTATATTTGTTTTCGCCGCGCTTATAGAAATATTTGCGCGCAAGTTTCATACTGCATTCGTTGGCTTCCGCGCCGCTGTTGCCGAAAAACACTTTACCGAGGTTGGTTCCCTTCACAAGCTGTTCCGCCATAAGCCCGCGCGGCTCCGAATAAAAATAATTGGATACCAACGTCACCTTTTTCGCCTGTTCGATAAGCGCGTCGGTAAATACGGGGTTATTGTATCCCAAAGCGTTAACCGCTATTCCCGCGAGGAAATCGAGGTAGGTTTTGCCTTCGGAATCGGTAAGATAGCAGCCTTCGCCCTTGACGAAAGCGATATCCACCGGAGAATAAGTATTCATGAAATACTTTTTGTCGCGTTCTTTGATAACGTCGAAATTGCTCATTTGGTTACTCCTTGTTTAAACGTATACGAGATATTGAGCTATTGCCAGCACGCCTACGGTGGCGGCGAAAAGCGCAAGATGAATTTTGAAACTCCAACGGAACCACTTGCCGTAATCAACGGTAGTGAGTCCGAGTATAAGCAGCAAGCCCGCGTTGGTGGGGAGTATGACGTTCGCGAATCCGTCCGCGAAAGCGAAGGCGAGCACCGCTATTTGCGGATCGAGCCCTACGAGGGAGCAGATATCGAATATCATCGGCATCAACAGGAAAGCTTTTGCGGAGCCGGATTGAATGAATATCTCGAAAACGAAGATGACGCAATAAATTATCATCGTCGTTCCGAAACCGCCTTTATCCCCTATCAGGGTAATGAATTTATAGAGAATGGTATCCATAATATCGCCTTTCTCGACGATATAGCGGATTCCGCCGGCTATGAGGATGAGCACTACCGCGGGCAATAACGTGAGCGCGCCCTTACCGAGCTGTCTGAAAAGTTCTTTACCTTTGAGCCCGCACATTACGGAAGCGCCGACGCCGGCGATGACGTAGACGGCAAGGATGATATACATTAGATAATCCGCGAGCGCGCGCCAGGCGACGGATATAAGCGCGAGGGCAACGACGGCGAGCATCCAGCAGCCGAACCACAGGAGCGCTTTGTTTTTGCCTTTATCCTCGGTGAAATCGTCTATACGGAAGGCAAATTCTTTTTTCCTCAAAGAATCTTCCGCGAATACCACGGATTTTTCGGGGTGGCGCTCTATTTTACGCGCGTAAGGGTAGAGGAACGCCATCAATATGATATAGGCGAGCACGAATGTGAGTATGCGCATACCTATTCCGGAATACATTTCGAGTCCGCCGAGGGTTTGCGCGACGCCTACGGTGAAGGGATTGACCACGCCCGCCGAAAAGCCGAAACAGCTTGCGACCACGGCTATGGCGAGTCCCACGAGGGCGTCCCAGCCGAGCGCGTAACAGAGCATTACCACCACGGGCACGAGGGGGATGAGTTCTTCGAACATACCCGCGGTACTGCCGAGGAACATAAACGCGAAGCACAGTAGGAAAAGCAACAGATATTTACGGTGTCCGAGTTTGTGATTGAGGTACTCGACCATATACACCATAATACCCGTTTCGTCGAGCGCGGTGAACACGGCGCCTATTATGAAAAGAAGTATAATGATCGCCCAAACTGTCATATACCCGTCCGACGTGGGCATAAGAATCATCAGAGGCGAAAGCAAAAACTGCCACCACTTAATACCTTCGAGGGTGGGATCCGCCACATAGGTACCGGGGATTATGGCGCCCGAAGCGTCGCGCTGATAGGCGCCCTTTTCGAGCACGAACGTAAGTATGTATGCGGTGACGAAAAGCGCAAGCACTACCGCCGCGCCTATCAGAACGGCTTTTTTGCTGATGCTTACCGACCTTGCTTTTTTAAGCTCCGTAGCCGGAGTGAGCACCGCGGCGGCGGCTTCGCCGTCCGCCGTGAGAGAATCCCCCTCCGCAAAGGCTTCTTCACCGCCGACGTTTACTTCGTCTTTTAAAGAATTTTCGTCCTCTGTCGGAGTAATTTTTTCGTCGTCAGTCATTATTCCCTCTCTTAGCGTAAGCGGCTTCCGCTTTACGCACGAATTCTTTTACCGTATCGGCGTACTCGTCCGGATATTTGGTAATGCTCCTCGCGTGTATGCTGTCGGGGAAAGTATGCAATTCCGCCTGCGGAGCGGCTTCCTTCAACATAAGGGCGTTTTTGTAATTTACCGTTTTATCCGCTTTGCTGTGCATAATGAGTATGGGGCAACCTACCCGCGTTATCGCTTCGAGCGCGTCGCATTCGTTGACGTCGAAGCCGAAACAGCGTTCGCACACCAAACGTATGGAAGGCATAACGGCTTTGCGGATATATTTATTATCGGTATAACGCGTAAGCAAGCCTTCGAAATTGGCGTAACCGCAATAATCTATAAGAAAAACGGCGTCGGGAATTTCCGCCGCGGTCATTATTGCGGTCGCGGCGCCCATACTTTCGCCGAAAAGCGCTATGCTGTCCCCGGGGCGCCGCGCACGGAGCTCCGATATCCAGTCGAGCACGTCGTGCTTTTCGTAAGCGCCGAAAGTCACCGTATCCCCGCCGCTCAAGCCGCTCCTTCTGTGGTCGGGTATAAATACGTTATAGCCGAGCGAAAGAAAAATCGGAAGATATTTGAGCTGCGAAGCGAAACAGGAATTGTGACCGTGAAGGCATACCACGGTTTTGGAAGAATTTTCGGACGTATAAAAACGCGCGGCGAGTTCGTATCCGAAACGCGACGTGCGATACATTTGTTCGAAAGGTATTTCGGTGACGGCGCGATCGAGCCCTTTTTCCTCGACCTCGTATTCCACGAGGTAATCTGCCGTACGTTTTTCGGGTTTGACGAGCCCTTTTATTCCGAAATACAAACCTGTAAACCACACCGCAAGCAGTAATGCGACGGTAAGGTCCAACGCTGTCAATATTATTTCGCCGACGGACATATCCGCTCCTTCAGTAATTTACCTTGCGGTGTTTGCAAGCTCCGCAAGTCTCTCCACGTCGTGAATGACTATCTCGTCCTTGCGGTAAGATATGATGCCGTCCTCTTTCATGTGTATCATCTCGCGTGACATCGAAGGACGCGAAACGTTGAGATATTCCGCCATTTCGTTACGGTTGAAGCCGAGGTGTATGACGTTGGTGCCCTGCGCGAGGTATTTGTCGTAGAACAGTTTGGAAATTTTGCCGCGCATGCTCTTGATCTTGAGATATTTGGCGTCGTTGTTGATGACGTCTATTCTGTCGGCAAGACAGCTCAACGTGTTTTCGAGCAATTTCTGGTGGTGAGGGCAGTTCTTCGAGCACTGCTTGACTATCGTGGGAATGCTTATGTAAAGCACCGTGGAATCTTCCGCGAGCACCACCGACGAACGGTAAGTCCTGTCCCCCGCGTAGCCTTCCACCTCGCCGAACATACCCCCCACTTCGAGTTCGCCGCAGTTGACGAGCTCGCCGTCCGCCTTGCGGATAAATTTAACGGCGGAGCCTTCGAGTATGATACCTACTTCGGTGACGGGATCTCCCGCTTCCGCGACTACCCTGCCGCGCGAATATTTGTTGATGTGCCCGTGCAGGCAATCGAATATTTTGTTGATTTCGTTGTCGTCAAAATCGGCAAAAAGTTTGTTTTTCTTGAGTAATCTGAAGATATTCATACGTTTCTCCTTGTCTGACCGCTCCCCGAATGTTCCACGGTAAAATGATTTGTAGCTTTGGCAACAAAGCTATTTTGATTATACAATAATGTTATTTTATTTGCAAGACTTTTACCGTTATTTGTGTTATGATATAATAAATTATCCGGAGGAATTATGTCAGACACGAGAGCGCTTCTCAAATTCAACGAGTGTATAAACGCCTTTTTCAATTCGCGGCTCATCATCGTGGACAGAACCATAGCGGAATTCCTGTCCACGGTAGTCTCCACGCCCGAGCTCATGCAGGTGGTAACGGAATGCGCGCGCACTTCCAATTTTGCGCGTGAGCTCGGCAACGCCGTCGAAAGCGACAACCTCGGCACGCGTTTCAGACTGCCGCACAACAAGCGCCACGTCGTCGCGCTCGTAACCGGACTTCTCAACGAATTCGATACCAAAAATATGTCCATCGTCGATTTCGTGACTAAATTCTATCCCGCCGACGCGTCGCATACTTCTTATATGAGCTTCTGCGAAAACGTCCTGCGCCCCTACGCAGACGCTTTCCGCTCTCTGCTCATAGGCGAAGACCCCGACGAAAACAAAGCCGCCGTCGCGGACGAGCGCTCCGCCTCTCCCATCAACGACAAAGCCAAAGAGGACGCCGATTACTGGCTGCGCGCCCTCATCGACAACGTCATCGCTTTGAACGATATACCCGACGATTACCGCAGAGAAGCGGTCACCATGCTCAAGGGTATGCTCTATGCTTTAGAGCTTGCCAATCCCCTGCTCATCAAATTGATTTGGATAGGTCTGAAGAATACTTTGGGTATCTATAAGCTCGGTTTGAGGGAGCTGAAAGAGATAGAAACGATTTTACTTAACTACGGAGTCATCGACTGAAATGGGCGGCGAATTATTCCTTACGAGCCTTATTTCGGTAGCGCTTCTGCTCGTCACGGCGATACCGGGATTCATCATCGGCAAACTTAAAATGATAGATTCCGAAGGCGCGATCAAATTCCTCTCCGTGATGCTTCTGTACGTCTGTCAACCCTTCGTCACCTTCAATTCCTTCCTCAATACCCCCTACGACTCCTCCGTGCTTATAGGGCTCGTCGCGGTGTTCCTTTTCACCTGCGTATCGATGAGCGCCATACTTTTCGGCGGGTATTTTCTCGTGAGCCGTTTCCGCTCCGTGGATAGCGACGCGGCGGGAATAATTGCGTACGGCGGCGCTTTCGGCAACGTCGGATATATGTGCATCCCCTTCCTGCAGCTGCTCGATCCCGACAACCATATAATAATCCTTTACGCGACCTGTTCCGTTGTGGCGTTCAATCTTATCGCCTGGACTCTCGGCAATTTCGTTCTCACGCGCGAACGCAGATTCATAAGTCTCAAAAGCGCGATACTCAATCCCCCGACGCTTTCGTTCATAATAGCGCTCCCGCTGTTTATGCTGAATATAAATTTCCTCGGAGCGTCAGACCTTACCGGCGCCGCCGCGGACGCGGTAAGCGGAATCGCCAATATCTGCGAGCTGTTTTCCGATATGGTAGGTCCTCTCGCGATGACACTTCTCGGCATTAAACTCGCCGAAATGAAAGCGAAAGAGCTTTTCAACGACAAACGCGCTTACATAGCCGTCGCCGTCAAGCTCGTTGCGGCGCCGCTTCTCGGTTTCGCGCTCGTGTACCTGATGTCTACTTTTATGGACGTCACGCCGATAAGCCTTAATCTTATCGCGCTCAGCGCAATGCCCTGCGCGAACAATATAATGATGTTCGCCACCATTCTGAACCGCGACTCCACGCTGGCGGCTAAGGAAGTCATGATTTCCACGGTGCTGTCCTGCATAACGATACCGGTGATACTGCTTATTCTTACGCAGTGCCCGGGTATTTACGCCTGACGCGTCGCCCTGCCGTAGATTGCAGCCCCCGTTCCCATCGAAGCCATATCTCTGAACTGTGCTACCGCCGCGATATTCGCGGCGGTTATTTCAGTCGTGAAACGCACCGTAAAAAGCGTTATTACCGAAGCGAGCGAAACGGTAAGCGTCACCGCCGCGGCGAAAAAAGCGTTACGATCGCGCCGTAGGCGGCTTGCTTTGCGGAAGCGCCGCACGCAAAAAACCGTTATACGAAAAAGCCGTCCCTTTCCGGACGGCTTTTATTGGCAGGAGTAGTAAGAATCGAACTTACATCAAGGGGGTCAGAGTCCCTTGTGCTACCATTGCACCATACTCCA
>CALVOD010000053.1 GCA_944350065.1 uncultured Clostridia bacterium | reverse complement strand
CCCCGGTCTCAACAATCCGCTGTCCTGTCACTTCTATTGTCAGGATTACGACGGCGTGGTGTACGTTGTCGCCGAGCATTACGAACGGGGCAAGGACGTGAGCTATCACGCCGAAAAAATACTTGCTTTAGCCGACGAGCTGGATTGGTTTCGGAACCGCGACGGGCGGCTCGAGGCGCTCATCGATTCCGCCGCAAATCAGCGCACGCTCGCTTCCGTCAAATCGGTAAGCGAGCTTTTTTACGAGCGGGGTATCGCCGTGAACGCCGCCGTTGACAAGCAGCTTTTCGCGGGGATAACGCGGGTGAAGGAATATCTCGGCGCGCGGCCGCCGAGGATATATATTTTCCGCAACTGCGTTAACCTTATTCGAGAGCTGAAGGGCTATTGGTGGGGCGACGGCGACGTTCCGGTGAAGCGCGACGACCACGCGCTCGACGAATTGAGATATTACCTCATGTCGCGCCCCGTGAACAAGCCGCCCGCGGAGGCGAAGACGCGTAACGCCGTTTATAAGGAAAAACTGCTCCGCGAAAGCAGAGTAAAAAACAAAAAATTTCTGTAGGAGGAAATATGGAGAAAAGGAAGAAGGAGCTTGCTTCGGAGGTGCGCGCCGATTTCGACGCCCGCAGGGAGGCGCGCAAGCGAATAGAAGCGCAATGGCTTCTCAACGTCAATTTTATGCTCGGCAACCAGTATTCGGCGCTTGACTCGAGAGGCGAACTCGTCGAAACGGGCAAGCGGTATTTCTGGCAGGAGCGCGAGGTGTACAACCATATCGCGCCGCTGATAGAGACGAGACTTGCGAAATTCGCCCGAGTGAACTGCGCCGTAACGGTGAGGCCGTCGAGCAACGACGATAACGACGTAAACACCGCGCGGCTCGCGACCAAAATAATCGAAGCCACTCAACAGGACAACGGATTCGTGAAGCTGTTCGGGGACGCCAACTATTGGGCGGAGCTTACAGGAACGTCTTTTTACAAAGTGGTATGGGATGAAAGCGAACGCGCCGACGGTAGCGCGCCGGGAGGAGTACGCATAGCCGTATGTCCGCCTTACGAGATATATCCCGACTCTCTTGCGGCGCCGGATATAGAATCCTGCCGCAGCATTATTCACGCCAAAGCCTATCCCGTAAGCGTAATACGCGACCTGTGGGGCGTCGAAGTGGATGCGGAGGATGTATCCGTACTTAACGCTGACGTGGACGGCGAGTCGTTGAGGCACGGTTACGGCGGACGGGTGTCGAAGGAGATTAAGAGCGATTACGCGATAGTTATCGAGCGTTACGAACTCCCGGACGCGGAGCGCAGGGACGGCAGGCTCGTCATCGTTGCGGGCGATAAAGTTCTTTACGACGGCGAACTGCCGTACGTAAACGCCGCAGAAGGCAAGCGTGGATATCCTTTCGTAAGACAAGTCGCGCTCGAACAGCCGGCGAGTTTTTACGGCAGGAGCATAATCGAGCGGCTGATACCCGTGCAACGTGCGTACAACGCCGTCAAAAACAGAAAGCACGAATTTATGAACAGGCTTTCGGCGGGGGTACTTGCCGTAGAGGACGGCAGTGTGGATACCGACCAGCTCGAAGAAGAAGGGCTTGCTCCGGGGAAAGTGGTGATTTACCGTCAGGGAAGCACGCCGCCCGTATTGATGAGCGCGGGAACGGTGCCCGGCGAATTCAGGGACGAAGAAGACAGATTGCTTTCCGAATTTCAGAGTATCTCGGGGATAAGCAACCTGCTGAACGTATCCGGCGCGACCTTGAGCGCAATTAGCGGCTATGCGCTGTCGTTACTGCTCGAGCAGGACTACAGCAGGCTTTCCGTCACTACGGAATCGATACGCTCGGCGGTGAAGGAGGTTTGCCGCAAAATACTTCGTATGTACAAGCAATTCGTCGAGTCGGAGCGGCTGATACGCATAAGCGGCGACAACGGCGAAGTCGAAGTGGTGGCGTTCAAAGGTTCGGGGCTAACGAGCGAAGACATCGTGATGGAGAGCAATTCGGAGATGGTGGAAACGCCCGCAACCCGAAAAAATATGGTGCTCGAATTGCTTAAATACGGGCTGTTGAGCGATGAAAACGGCAAGATAAGCAACCGTAACCGCGCCAAGATAGTGGAGATGCTCGGTTTCGGTAACTGGGAGGCGTCGAGGAGCCGCGAGGAGATGCACATACGCAAGGCGGCTATAGAGAATCTCGATATGAGCGAAGGCAAGAAGTGCGAGGTGGAAGCCGTGGACGATCACGAATTACACGTGGAGGAGCACACGGCGTGTCTCGTATCGGGGCGCGACGTACTCAGCGACAAGGCGAAGAAGCTCGTAAACGAGCATATCAGAAGGCACAAGGTAATAGCGCGGCTCGCGCTCGCGGCGGAAGCGCAGAGCGCGATAACCAATGTAAACGAAAAGGAATATAAGGAGTAAACGATAAATGGAAAAAGAAAATCTGAAAGAGCAAGCACAGGTAAGCCCCGCGGAGAGCGACAAGGCGGAGAGTGCCTCTTACGGTAAATTCAAGACCGGGGAAGAACTGTTGAACGCTTACAATGCGTTGGAAGCGGAATTCACAAGGAGATCTCAACGCATCAAGGAGCTCGAAGGCGCGCTGAACGCAAAAGCTGAGTCCGACAAATGGGCGGACAAAGTGAAGGCGCTCGGCGAAAAATATCCCGTGGCGCGCAATTTAGGTAAGGAGCTGACGAATTATCTCGAGCGAAACGAAGGGTTGATCGCCGAAGACGATTGTCTCGAGAAAGCGCTTCTACACATACTTGCAGAACGCTGGGACGCCGGAGCAAACGGGACTTCTCCTGCCGGAAGCGCAGAGCGGGGAAGCGGTGAAGCCACATCCGCGGAGGCGGCGAAAGAGAGTGAGAAAGAGGCAGAAAGCGTAGTCGCGAAGCGCAAAACGCCCGTAATTCCGGTAAGCGGCGGGGAAATACCCATCGTACCCCCGTATCGCGTCTCGTCGGTCGGCGAGGCGGGCAAAATGGCGATGGAAATATTCAATAAAACCAAAGGAGAATAGCTGAATGCTGACTATTGAATCAATAGATCACGTACTTAAATCGTACTATCTCGACGCTATATGCACGCAGCTGAACAGCGGAATAAGCCCGTTTTACAGCGCCGTCGAGAAAACGGCGGCTATGATAAGCGGCAAGGACGCAATGGTGCCCATCGAGCTCGGCATATCGGGCGGGCTGGGAACCACCGAAGAAGCGGGCGAACTGCCCGTATCGGGCGAAGCCTTGCGCGACTGTCTTACGGTGCCGCTTCGCAACATATACGGCGTAATAGACATATCCGACAAGCTGTTGCGCGCCAACCGAGACAACGCGTCCGGCGTGGTGAACGTACTTAACGCGGAGATACAGATGATGATACGCGCCGCGCAATTCAACCTTAACAGAATGATGTGGGGTACCGGCACGGGATTGCTCGGAACGGTTATCGACAAGAGCACCGTAACGCCCGCGCTTTCCCCGCACATGCTGATGGTGGACGACGCCCGTAAGTTTACTGCGGGTATGAGCGTGGACTTTATTCGCGGTACTACGGCGGTGGCTTCGAGCGTGCGCATAACGGACGTAGATTATATCAAGAATATCATAACCATACCCGTGCTTGTCGCAACGAACGTCACCATTAACGCGGCGGACGAAATATATCTGCAGAAATCCAAAGGCAGCGAAGTCAACGGCGTGCCGTATCTGTTCCAAACGCTCAACAGCAGTTACTACGGTTTGCCCAAAGGCGCGGTACCCGGGGTGCAGCCTACCATAAAAGAGCTTGACGACGAACTTTCGCTCGACGCGATGCAGGAGTTTTTCGACAGCATGTCGATGCGTTCGTCCATGCCCACGAATATGATAGTCTGCTCGCTCAAAACCCGCAGACAGTACCTTAATCAGCTTATGCTGACGAGGACGAATATCGATTATCTCAACCTTGACGGCGGTTTCAAAACGCTCGCTTTCAACGGTGTGCCCGTGTGCGGCGAGAGATTTGTCGACGACGGCGAAATGTATTTCCTCAATACCGACGCTTTCAAGCTCGTGCAGCTTTGCGACTGGGAGTGGCTGCAAGGGGACAACGGCACCATTCTCACGCAGGTGGACCGCAAGGCGGTATATACGGCGACTCTCGTCAAATATGCCAACCTCGTAGCCACTTATCCTCGCGCGCAGGGCGTGATGAGCGGAATAGAGGATCCCGTGTAAACGGTAAAAACTTAACTAAAACGGCGCCCGTACGCGGGCGCCGTAAAGGAGAGGATAAATGAATTTGAGCGAAATATTGACGAGAGCCGCGGCGATAATAGGGCTTGACGAAGACAGTCTCGGAGAGCAGAGCGCGACGCTTACGAAGCTCACCGATTGCGCCAACACTATTTATAACGAACTGATACTCGAGCATATCCCGCTACGTAACAAAGAGACGATAGCTTTCGCGGGAGGTAAAGCGTATTACGAAGATTTCGCATACAGAGTGCGCGAGATACTCGCCGTAAGAGCGTGCGGAACGAAGGTGCCTTTCGTGATGTATCCCGCTTATGTGGAAGCGGGCGAGCTGGACGGAGAGGCAGAAGTGGAGTATCTGTATCATCTCGGCACGCTCGGAGCGGACGACGAGGTGATTTTGCCGCCGCAGTTCACCGAATACGTAATGGCGATAGGGGTGGCTTCGGAATACTATTACAGGCTCGGCTATATCGAGGAAGCGGAGTTCTACAAAGCCCGTTTCGACAACGCGGTAAGCAATCTGACTCGCCGATTGAAGTCTTTCCGTTTACCCGGCAGGAGGTTCGTATGATAGGCAGACTGCGCAGAGACGTCGTGCCGACGGTGCGTCGCTCAAGATACGATATTACACACTTCAGAGGGGTAGACGCCGATACGCCCGAGGATTCGTTGTCAATCAATTATTGTAGCTATGGATACAATATTAGACTATACGGCGGCGAATTGTCGCAATCCTTCGGCGTAGGCAAAGCCGAATACGTCACGGCGTCGGGCGAATCGGTGGAGCTGCCCGCGCTCGATATTCAGGGACAGAATATACTGAAGATGCACCACTACGTGCGCTACGACAGAAGCACGAATGAAACACATGACGAGCTGATAGTTTACGGAGCTCTGCACCATTACTTCCGTTGTCCGCTCACGGCTACCGGCGAGTTTACCTATTTTCTCGCCGTGTTCAACGATTCCGACGAGACGGATTTCATAAATTACTATATGAACGACAAGGATTGTTGTCTGATGTTTCTCGGAAGCGGCGGTCTTTGTATATACGACGGCACCGATAATTACGCGCAGTATCCCGACGTGCCGGGTATGTCGAGCGTATGTATGCATTACGACCGGGTGTTCGGAGTCGGCACCGATAATCCCGATACCATATATTTCAGTGCCCCGCTCAAGCCTTACGAGTTCGCTCCCGAGCAAGGAGGCGGTTCGATAAGCCTTATGGACGAGGGCGGTAAAATACTTAAAATCGTTTCGTTTCGGAACTATATATACATTTTCCGCGAGTATTCCGTCTACAGACTGACCGCTTACGTCGATCCAACGGAGTATTCGTTGTCACGCGTTTTCACCGCGAAGGACAAGATACGCACCGACACCGTGGCTAACGACTATTCGATGATGGTTTTCGTTGCCGGCAACGAGATGTATTCTTTCGACGGCTACGAGGTGAATAAATTCTTCCCGAAAGTCGTTCCGCTCATCGAGGACGCTTCGCGCGCCGCGGGTTGCATATTCGGTAACCGCTATTATCTCGCCGCAAAAATGAAAAAGGAAGGCGACGCGATCGTGGGAGACGAAGGCTCTCCCGGGCTCGGTATCGTCGTGAACAACGCTATTTTCGCCTTCGACCTTTATTCCGAGGGCACGGATATATTGCGCGGAGCGGACGTGATAGGGTTTACCGGGGTGGTAAACAGCGAAATGCAGAAACTTTTCGTGCGTTTCGGCAACAACCGCGGCGTGAACGTGGGTATGATCAACGACACGGGCAAGCTGTTCACGATACCGCTTGCCAAGCACTGGCGCAGTCCAAAGTCCAATCTCGGAGAGATTGCCGACTCGAAGATCGTGCGCAGACTGTATATTTCGAGTCTGTACGACGTGAACGTGACGCTTATTGCGGACGAAGACGTTTATTCGCGCAAGATCAAGGGCTCCGTGAAAGCCGCCTGCGCCGCTTTCAACGCAAAAGGCGACGGCTTCGCTTTGCAGATAGACTCCACGGCGGAGAAGCTGTCGGTAAGCGAAGTGCAATTATTACTCGACGTGAACGGGAGGTACAATGCAAACTGATTATATTATCGAACTTTTACGGGAACTTACGAACAGAATAGTCATTCTCACGCGCAAAGTGGAGGAGCTCGGCGCGTTATACGTTTCCGGAGGAGGCAGCGGCGATGGCTGAGAACAAAGTTAAAGAAAAAGCCGACGAAATACTCGAAAAGATTAAAAAAGCGTTCCGCGATTTAGGCTACAAGCTCTCGGGATACGAGCCTGACGAAGGGTATTCGACGGATTACGGGCTGAACGATGCGCAGAATTCCGCGTATATAAGCGAACGCAACGCGCTGATAGACAAGCTGCGCGAAATGGAAGCGGAATATCAGGAGCAAAAGACCGGCGCAATGTTCCCCGATCCGGAGGAGACGATACCCGAGTCTTTGGGGGAAACGCCCATCGATTACGTCGGCAAGACGAACGAGGAAATAGCTTCGGAAGCGGAGAATTCGTTACGTCCCGACTACGAAAAGAAGGTGAACGACGCTACCGAGAAATATCTTACGACTACGGATACTCTCGAGAACAAGCGCGCGAAGCTCGAAGCGGAAGAAGCGGAGGAAAAGTCGGCTATAGAGGCGTCCACCGCGGAAGCGCACCGCGAATATACCGGCGACATGATAATGCAAGGGCTCGTCAATTCGAGCATAATGAGTTACGGAAACGAGCTCATAGAACGCGCGGGCGCGGAAGCGGTGGCCTATTACGATAAGGCGTACGACCTCAAATACAACGAGATACACGATAAGCTCACGGAAGCGGAAACGGTTTACAACAACGCGATACGCGAATACGATCTCGGATACGCGGCGGACCTCGAGGCGAAAATAGCGAAGCTCAAGAGCGAAGAAGAAGCGCGCATCAAAGAGATAAACGAGTATAACCGTAAACTTCAGGAGAGGGAAGCGGAGTATCAGCAGAAAAGGGCAAAACTTCTCGAAGAAATGCAAAGCGAGAGGGCGGAGGCGATAATGAATTCCGCGATGAAGGAGCTCGAATTCGAGCGTACTTACGGCGTAAGCGCGGAAAAACAAGCGGAATACGATAAGCGGGCGGAGACAGCGAAAGAGTTTTACAACGGTTACGGCAAGCAGCAGGCGCACTTTATGTTGTTGTTATCCGCAGATGAACTCATTCCGTTGCTAGGCACGCAGAATTATTTCGCGCTCGTCAACTGGAATCTTATGCGAGAGGGATGATCGAACGATGGAACTCAAGCGTTTGACGGTAAGGATACGTTGCGACAACGGGGTGTGCCGCAACAACGCGGAGTACGCGGTTAAGCGTTCGGGCACGCCCGTAGCGAGGGAACTGCATTTATGTAGCGAGTGTTTAGCCGCGCTCGCAGCCCTTTACGAAGGAATATCGACGGAAAAGAAGGAGGACGGAGCGAAGAAAAAAGGAGGCAAAAATGTGGGAACAAATATGGGAAACCGCGATTAACAGCGGTTTATGGGCGATGTTATTCGTCGCGTTGTTCGTTATGCAGATAAAGGACAGTAAGGCGCGCGAGGAAAAATATCAAAACCTTATCAACACTCTCGCCGAAAAGCTCGAAATAGTCGAGATAATCAAGGACGATATCGAGGAAATCAAGGAGATCGTCAAGAAATAGGCGGGGAAAACGAAGGGGCGGCTCGGTATGACCGAGCCGCTTTTTGCTTGCGCGCGTATTGACAAAGGGCGCTGAAAGGGGGTATAATCCGAATATGGCAAAGAAAGACGACGTAAATGTATACGTGCCCGTGCCGCGCGCTCCGCGTAAGGCGAGCGTGAAGGTTCCCGCAAGCGAATTTTATCGCTCCTACGCCCCCGAAGGCGCGCATTGCGAAGCGCCGATGTGGTGGAAGCGCGACGTGCGCGTGGAGCTCGGCGTACGCGCTATGTTGAGGGAGCGCAAGCGTATGCGAGCGAACAACGAGTACCTTGCCCGCAAAATTTCCATACTCAGACAGCAGAACGAGCAATTCCGCGCGAGAATGAAGACCGACGATGGAGAATTCCGCGTGCGCTACGGCAAAGGCAACGCGTTGCTCAAAGCGCGGCTCGAGGAGACCGAGCTTGCTGCGGAGGAGAACGCGCTCGTAGCGGAACGCGAGCGGTTGATAGCGGAGGAGCGTTTGAGAAGGGAGCGGGCTGAACGCGAGCGTGCCGAAGCGCTTTTGCGCGACGAGGAGATACTCGAAGCGCGCAGAGAGGAGCTGCGGGCGGAGCGCGCAGCCGCGAGCGAGCGCACCGCGGCGATAGAAGCCGAAGCGGATAAGGAGCGCGACTTACGGCTTGCCGCAGAAGCGCGTCGCGCCGAATTGCGCGAAAAAAGGCGTTGAATATTAACTCCAAGCGTCAACGGATCG